>CAZECU010000001.1:0-35003 GCA_964510755.1 uncultured Candidatus Peribacteria bacterium
ATATATTGTAAAAAGCTACGGAGTTATTTTCTCTTCCGTAGCTTGATATCATATCTTATGAGGTATATTTTACTTAGTCGCTATAAAATATTTCTCCGATTGGTATCAAGCCACGGTTGCTGAGTCTAGTACGAACATATTAATATATCCTGTTGTCATAGTAGCGGAGAAAATAAAATAAAGCTTTCATCTTTGTATACGCACAAGTAGACACTTTGTGACAAGAAAATGAATGAATAATGAAAAATGAAAAATTAATAATGTATGATTTTGTATATATGAACTATGGTAATGTTACGATAGGTTGTATAAAGACAGCTACTTAATTCTCAATTCTTAATTTTTAATTCTTAATTTTTAATTCTCAATTCTTAATTTTTTACTAGTGAATGCCCTGTCATCTCAGCAGGGATAGCTATCCCCATAATATCTAGTACGGTAGGTGCTATATCTGAGAGTCCTCCACTCGCTTGCAAAGCTTGCGGTTTGCCATGACTCATATACCACATAGGTACAGGATTCATACTATGTGCAGTAATGGGTTCTTGTGGTGTGCCCATATCATCACTATTTCCATGATCGGCAGTGATAAGCAAATCAATATTTTCCTTGTCACAGAAGGCAACAATATCTTGCATGATAGTATCCAGTTTTTGGATAGCTTTGATCACTGCGTCCATCTTACCTGTATGCCCTACCATATCTCCATTGGCAAAATTTACCACAACAAAATCAAAATCTTTGGCATACGCAATATATTGATCGTAAATTTCCTGTGCTGACATTTCTGGATCCAAATCATACGTCGCTACTTTGTGTGAAGGCACAAGAATATCTTTTTCTCCATTAAACACTATCTGTCTATCTCCATTAAAAAACTTCGTGACGTGAGCAAATTTTTCTGTCTCTGCGAGATGAAGTTGGCGCAGTTCTTGATGAGAAATTACTTCTGATAAAGTGTTTTTGATCTCCATAGGCTTGATAAAGAGTGGTCACTCATACTCCTTGAAATATTGTGTCATCGCTACAAAATACAGGTTATCAAGTTTTTTTGTCATAAATCCTGAGCTTCGTGCAGCATATTCTTTGGCGTTGGACTTGTCCATAGAAACCATTATCGCTTGGGTCAGTTGTCTTGCTCTATCTGATCTGAAGTTGAGATGAAATACTGCATCACCACTTTCTATCTGATCTCACCATGTAAAACTCACAGGCTTGATAAACTCGTCCGTGATACCTTGTTCGTATTGTTTGGCAATATATTCACTTGGTGTGTCACTCGTTTGCAATTGTCCAAACATAATTTCATCATATGATTTCTGGATTCTGTCTCGATTGTTGTCTCTATCCATGCCATAATATCTGCCTGCTAAGCTTGATATCTTGACGTTGGGATATTTTTGCAAAAATATTTTGAAATCATCCATAAGCTCTAACATGCTATTTGGTGCAAGATCTCTTCCATCTCCAAACAAATGTAATGATACCGTAATATCACTTGGGATCAATGGAATAATCTTTTGGAGATGAGTATCCATCGCATGCACACCACCTGGTCCGAAGAGCTGAATCAAATGAAGTATAGAATCATGTTTTTTGCAATGTTGGATCCCCGCCACAAATTCTGGCAACTGAGCAAAACTTCCATCATCCAGCATATCTTCTATCTCTACGAGATTTTGTTTGATAATTCTGCCTGACCCGATTGTCATATGCCCTACTTCGGAATTTCCCATCTGTCATTCTGGTAATCCTACTGATCTTCCAGAAGCATTGAGCGATGCATATGTTTGAGAAAATAGTTTTTTGAACAGTGGAGTATCTGCTTGTGTGATTCCATTTTGTGCAGGAGTTTTTGTGTTGATTCCAAATCCATCTAAAATAATAAGTGAGAGTTTTTTCATAGCAATAAAGGGGAAAATAAATTTATAACGATGATGATAGTTATTTCCTAGGAAAATTCAACCGCTGTCTTTGTGTACAATCATCATACTCTATGCGTGCGGATCATTGGAATATTCCTCTCTCCTTCTTTTGGTCTCTTCCTATTCCATCTCTACAAACATTGTTTTGCTTCTATACTGGAGTGCTTCAGCGAGATGCTGTATACTTACAGATTCTTGTCCTTGGATATCTGCAATAGTCCTGGCAAGTTTCATTGTACGATGGACTACTCTGGTAGACAAGGTGAGTTTTTTGGCGGCATCAGCAAGAAATTTTTTACTCTCCTCATCCAAGGGAATCAATTCGTCGATGTGTTTGGATGTGATCTGCGCGTTGGACGTGATAGCAAGTCAGGCAAATCTTTTTTGTTGGAGTTTCCAAGCGTTGATCACTTTGTCTCTGATACTCATTGAGCTTTCTTCTCAGATGTTGTTGAGAATCTTGTCGATATCTTCTCTGGGTATCTCCAAAATCATATCAATCCTATCCAACAATGGTCATGATATTTTGCTCTGATAACGCTTGATATCCATTAGCGAACACCCACATGATTTTTCTGGATCTTTGTAATAGCCACATTTGCACGGGTTCATCGCACCGACAAACATAAAATCCGCAGGATACTGGATCGTTCCAGCCACACGTGAGATGACCACAGATTTGTCTTCCAATGGCTGACGCAATACTTCCAATACTTCTCTAGGAAACTCTGTCACTTCATCAAAAAATAAAATACCTTTGTGTGCCAAACTCACTTCTCCTGGCGTCAAATGTGCACCGCCTCACACAATAGAAATCTTGGAAGCGGTATGGTGTACTTGACGAAATGGTCTTGCAGTGATCAGTGGCAATGTTTTGTTGAGTTTACCGACCAACGAATATACTTGACTGACCTGCAAGATTTCTTCGAATCCCAATGGAGGCAAAATACTTGGCAACGCTTTGCTCAACAATGTTTTGCCACTACCAGGAGCTCCTATCATGATGACGTTGTGTAGTCCGGCAGCAGCTATCATCAGCGCTCTCTTGGCCATCAGCTGTCCTTTGATTTGTCCAAAATCTACTTCGTGAGTAGTGGTATGCTGGTATAATGTTTGGATATCTTTGGCTTGATCTATACCCTCTAATGGTTTACCTTCTACAAAATATCCTATCATCTGATCAAAGGTCGCGATAGGATATATATGAATTCATGGGACGTATTCCAATTCATAGAGATTTTCTTCTGGCACGAAAAAATGTTTGTATCCGTGTGACATAGCACTAATGACTGATGGCAGAAGTCCATTTACCCTCTTGATCTGTCAGTCGAGACCTAACTCTCCAAAAAACAAATATTCTTGTGGTATCAACGGAATCTTGTCTTCAAAAATCAAAAACAATATAGCTACTGCCATCGGGAGATCAAAACTTGTCCCTATTTTTTTGATATCAGAGGGAGATAAGTTGAGGACTATTTTTCTGTTGGGGAGAGGGATGCCAGCATTGCGAAACGTAGCTCTCAAACGTTCTTTGGACTCTTTGATAGCAGCATCTGGCAATCCCACGATTTCTATGGTAGGCAAAGATTTGCTCGAATCTGCTTCAACAATAATCTCATGTCACTCCAGTCCCACATTGGCGTATGTTTTGATTTTTTGGATCATTATACAAAAAAAAGATACTAAAATGTAGTATCTCATACCCGCAATTTGTACTGATTGGCAACGTGTATATTGTAGTTATTTGCCCTACAAAATCAACACCACTTATTTTTTTCTTTGTCTATAGGGTTTGTTTGAAGCTTTTTTGGCTGACTGTGTTTTGGGCACAAAATATTTGGCGGATTTTTTTTGTTGGTGATAAAAATCTTTTTGGGCAGCAGCGATTGCTTGTTCACTCCAATCTTCACTTTCCATGCGAGCTATAAGCTGCACATCTATAGATTGTATCAGTTCTGTTTGATTTCCCAGCCCATTTGGGAAACATTCTTGTGCCTGAGCCAATTTTCGTTCTATTGTCCCTACTACTGGCACATTTGCTTCTTGTGCACCTTCTTGCATGAGCTGATGGTGATGGAGAATGTCCTTATCTTCATGAATACCTGCTCCCACGATTATAATTTTTCCCTCTGATCATGATATATGGTCTAATACTTCTATCAATTGATGAATTGTCTTGGTTGTGTCAATAGTTGCATGACCTGGAACTATTATGATGATAGGTTCAGTAGTATTACTATTTTGGTTTGGTTTGTGTGTATGCTTCATACTATAATGTGATATATAAAGTAGTATGATAATAGTACATATTTTTTTTATTTTTGCAAAATATCGCTTAGTTTATTCATGATGTAATGACGTAGTGAATAATGATGGATTATAATGTTTGGTATACGCTTTGTGAAAATCTTTGACATGAATTTTGAGTCCTTTGCAAACAAACCTATCCACTCTATGTTTGGTAATAATCTTTTGGACTACAGGCAAGGTGATACCAAAAATATCTGCTATCTCTTGGGGAGAACGATATGGCTTCTGCATTTGCTTGATTACAAATAAAAAGATTTGTGATGAATGAGCAACAGCACTTCGTCATCTTCTTCCTCTTCCTCTCTATCTATAGCATCATCATCTTCGTCATAATCGACCTCATCATCATTATGGATAGTCATAAGATATTGTAGGTAAAGATATTTAGCATATTGATTGACGAAATCCATCTATCACACTCACGAAATAAAAATTTATTTGCTGATCGTATATTGTTGTTCGACTGCTTGATAGACGATATTGGATGCTTGATGGAGAACTTCTTTGAGTTTGTCCCAATTATATCCTCTGGTCATCAAACACAGTACATAAGGATGCTCAGGATAATACACTATTCCACAATCATGAAGTTGCATCCTTTCTATCCCATTGGATCACCAGATAGATCTTTCGCCAAATTTGTGAGAGACGGCTATGCCTTTGTCTGAGACTCCAGCTACCAATCCATCTTTAAACTCTGTTTGGGTGAGAAGTTCTAGTACTTGCTGAGAATGCTCTTTGGTGAGGTAAGATGCATTATACAATACTCTAAAAAATGAAGCATAATCTACCACTCTGATATTGTTGTCAAAACTACCTTCTACTACGGGAGGGAAAACAATTCCCACGTCTGCAAATACAGCTTTGAATTGTTCAGTATCAATATTCTTTTCCAAAAAAACCGATGCTTCATTGTCAGAATATTTGATCATATGTTTGATAATATCAATAATCTTGTAGCTATGATTTGCCTGTAATCTCTCTGCAGGAGCGATATTTTGTCTATATTCGTCTGCAGAACCATTGGGAGTAAATTTGATAGTAGTCTGTAAATATCCTGGTTGTTGTTCGTCCTGCTTGAAATATGCCATCAACAAAGGAAGCTTCATCAAACTGGCTGGAGAAAACAACTCTTTTTCTTCTATTCCAAACCAGTTTCCATTGGTAAGATTTCTAAAATACACGGACAAATTAAGAATATCTCATTTGGCTACCAGTGAGTTCTCATAAGCTTTCAATTCATTTTCTACATTGATCGCTTTATTTTCCATCAATATATCTCCTAACTCTGTAGAGAGCACAGGATTTATCAATGACTTTTCTATACTCTTTTGGTGATGATAATTTTTTGTGCCTATCAATATCGCCACAAGGAACATTACTCCAACTGCTACGATAATGGACGTAGAACGAATAGGCGTTTTTGGTGCTTCTTGATTTTTGGTTGCTGGCGTCATGAGACATATACAAAATAAAACAACAGAGCTTATATGTGCATATATGTACACAAGTGTTGTGTCTTTTCAATCAAAAAAAACATCTCCGGCGATACCGGAGGATGTTATGATTAAATCAAAGAGATCAAGGATTCTAACTCCTCTCGCTCTGTTTCTATTATTTTTTGCTTGGCTGGAGATATTTCAGTTTCTCCAATTGTTTTGAGTAGTGTTGCGTCGTAAACGCGAGATATTTTCCCATCTATCAGCATTACTGCCACAAAATTTCCTGCTTGAGATATCCAGCGCAACGCTGGATTCCCCGGCTTGTCCGTATCAACAGATAATTTTTTTTGCTCCCACGTGTTGTACGCTATAGCAAAAGGGGTTTTTCCTTTGTGTGCTGCTTTTTCTTTTTGTGCTGCTTGGAATGCAGCAACAATTTTTGAATTTTTTGGTGTCTCTTTCATAGCTTTTTTGTTTTTAATTTTGAAATGGTATACTTATTTTGTTTCAAAAGTCAACCCGATGAGGATATACCTTTTGTATAAAAAAAACGGAGAGAAAAACTCCCCGAATATTTTTATTCAATCGTCCTCTCGCAAAAGCCAATCTCCCATTCTGGTTGAAGTTGGTCATTTTTATAGAATTTGATTAAGGCAAACAATCTGCCAGAATAGTTTAGCCTTATCTCTTCCATAGTAATAGTTGAGGATAATGGAAATCCGAGCATATTGATAGTGAGAGAATATCCCTTTGGTGTGTTGGATACGTTTTTGAAAGATTTACGTATAAATCTTTTTAACTTTTTTTCCTCACGTTTGGATACTTCCATGTGAAAACACCAGTTTTCAATTGCCTCATCTAGATGATCCATTTGTTGAAGAGTCAGATATTTAGACATTACTTGACCCATAATCAACGAGTGCCTTTCTTTGAAGAGCCAGAAACTAATCTCCCAGATAGCCCACAAAAGGACAAGTATCAACAGCGTGATACAGCCAACGAGAGTCGTTAGTTTAGCGAAATTTGGATCCCTGGACAATATGGTCATTGAACCAATAAACGCACAGACTGCTACCCATCTCATGACTATTACTACAGCTCTTCTGAATCTTAATTTTTCTTGATTTTTCATAATGTTTATTTTTTTGTTAATGTTTTGTTTGTTTATTATCTTATATATATATTTTATATTATTTGTCAATACTTGTTTTTTGAACAAAAAAAATCCGGGAAATATCCCCGGGTTTATGTTATACTTCTATCTCTGTTGCTATTAATTTTCCGAGATAACCTAATTTTAAGTGACCTTTAAGAATTTTTCCATCATATTCCAAACAAATATAATGAATGAATTTTTTGGCCATATAATCATTACCATAAGCTTTAGCATCAAGAAATATCTCTATCTTATATCCTTTACGTGGATAGTTATCATACAATACTTTCTTATCTGATTTATACAACACACTATAAAGAAAAATTGTATATAGTCGATCTGGATTATTGGGTTGCTCATTAGCTTGAGTTTTAAAAGGAAGAATTTTATATAATTCTTCCACCATAATCATGAGATGTTTGATTTGCTCTGGTGATAGTTCTTTGGACCAATTTTCACGTTTGTATATGAACTCACTTAGCAGCCAGAATATAATCATACCACTATAGATGATGATTTTGCTTGTGCTCCACAATTCCCCTTCGATCAGGTCAAATACTATTCCGACGATACACACTGCGGCCATCAATCTACATCCAACGACCATGCTTTTGTTGTTTCTTTGTCTTTGTGTTTCCATTGTTGTATTATTTTGTTGTTATTATTTTATATTTTTATATCTTATACATAATTTATATCTTTTGTCAATACTTGTTTTTTGAACAAAAAAATCCGGGAAATATCCCCGGATATAATTTTTATGAAGCTCCAATGATTCTAATATGATCATCTTCCCACTGGTGTTCTATTGTTTTTTGAACTTTTTGTCTTACATCTTGATAGGTTAAAATCGCTTTTACTTTGTTGCCTTGACGTTCAATATAAATATTAGACATGAATGCAACAGGTGGCATCACACATCGAACATCTCGTATTTCATAAATGTCACCCTGATCGCTATCCAAAAATATTTCCATTTCATATCCTTTTTCATGCGTATTTATGATTTTGCGACATGCATTAGATTGTACCATTTTTGTGAATTTATCACGTCTTTTTCTCGTGGTTCTGACCGGGTAAACGTCGTAAAAAAATTCTAAAGCGATTTTTAAATCATTTTTTTGTTGGGAAATTGATTTACCTCCTCGATGGTAGAGAATTTCACAGATAATCCAGACTATCCCGGAAGCAATATATACTATCAATATATGGCGTTTCCATGAACCTTCCATGAGATCAAATCCCATACTTATTAAGCAAGCAGCTGTCCACAATCTGATCGTTATGATTATTTCTTTTGTGGTTTGTTGTCGTTGATTTGTTTCCATTGTTTTATTTTTTTTATTATTACTTTTTTATTTTTATATCTTATATATAATTCATATCTTTTGTCAATACTTGTTTTTTGAACAAAAAAAATCCGGGAAATATCCCCGGGTTTATGCTATGAATAATGTATTTTCTTGTATTTTTCGCAGAGATGACATATCTCTACAATGATCCAAAATAGTAGATAAGCGCCTGAAAGCACTTTACCAGCGAAGTTACCGATATCTTTAACATCTTCGCTTGAAGAACATAATGTAACTACAAAGAGTACTGCAAAAATTACTGCAAACTTTCTAATCATGTGACGAATTTTTTTGTTTTCGTCGGTGTTATTTGTTTTCATACTGTTTTTATTTATGCTACTTGTATATCTTTTTTGTTGTAAAAGTCAATCTTACGAAACATAATTATTCTTCTCTTCTATACGTTTGTTTGCTGAGATATTTGGTCGCATAAAAAATAATCATCGTCTCGATACCTACATAGACTAGTACCAAGAAAAAAATCAGTTCTCCTGGTAATGATGTTTGGATGAGGAGGATGATATTTACTATCAACGCTGCCATGCTGGAAATGATCCAATATATATAATCCGTTTTGGTAAATATCTTGGCCAACATCGGTATCTTGTGTGCATAAAAAATCATTGCCGCGCTATAAATATTTCGAAAGATTCATCGACTCACTACTGAGCCTATATTTCCCTGAAATACAGTAAACAGACTTACATAGATAGCGAAGTTGATAACGAGAAATACTACGAGATTTTGGATCACACTATTGTATCAGATTTTTTTGAGACAGATGACATTGGTGACAAAGGTGGCTATTACCGCTCGATAGAGCAGATGATTGACCACAGCAAAATCGCCCACATGTGTACCATACCACACCATCAAAATCACAATCAAGACAATGTTGAATATCTCCAATATCTGTTTGGTCCACGCTGGCATCGCCGTCAAAAAGGTATAGAGTATTTCCATGGTTTTGGAATTGAAATATTTTTTGGGAGCGGTAATTCTTTCTCCTGCAAGAATACGTCTCACGGACATCTCTTTTTTGGTTTCGAGGGTTTGAGGGGTATGTTGGAAAATTTTGAAAATCAGGATGTAGATCCCTGTGAGAAGGAGTCCATTTATCGTGAGAGCCAGATATATATTTTTGATCTGATCCAACACTACGAGAAAAATTGTCCCCAGCGCCAATACTCCCAACGCATATCGAAATGATTTGGAGAGGTCACGATAGAGACCAATCACAAAAATAAAAAATGCTACTACTGCAAGGTTTCCGACCCGTATCATCATAAATATCGTATACATCGTTGACCGTCATCACAAGGCGAATCATAGAATAAGTAAGAACAACAAGGATAAATAATATCCTACGGGAAAAATAACTTTGCCGTCTTTATAGTCTGCAAGATAAGAAAAAATCCACAACAGTAGATTGATCCCTATCAGCCAGAGTGCGTTGACAATCACATCCATACCAAAAAAATTACCAACTCCGACCAATCATGCCAAGATAATTACCCATGCTATATATAAACTATATTTTCTCGCTAACTGAAATCAGTGAACTTTTATCGTTTGCGTAGCTCCATAATATCCAAAAAATGCTGCGATAAAGAGCAGTGGTAAAAATGCAAGATACCACAAGCCTATCCCGTAAAAAAATAGCACAAATCCTACTACCACTATCGACAACAACAACAAAGCCATTCTCTGCAAAAAAAAATAAAGTATCTACAACAGTCCTAATTTATAGAGCAAAATTGGTTGTAATGCTCCAGATTAACACGGCGTGCAATCCTATCGCTATGAGCCAAATGAGTAATAATCTTCCTATATTTTTGTTTCTCATATATCTGATACAAAAAACTACTATTCCTCGGATACCGATATCCATGAGCACATATGCGAGCCCAAATTGGTTGGCGACAAACAGATAACGATCATTGGCAATAGTATATACGCCAAACGCTGCCATACCCATAATCAGGATAAGTTGTACAATATCGGGAGCTCTATACAATATTCAGGGTAGATCCATCATCTTGGCAAGCATATCTTTTTGGAGAAACTTTCGCATGATAGCTGAAGTACCAAACAATGAATAATCTTTGTTTTTGAGAGATATTTTGGCACCAAGTGATTGTAATATTTTGATATTTTCTAATTTTTCGGCCTCTCTTGAGATATCCTGTTGCGTCACCAAGGAGGTAGGAGAAATAGGTGATGCACTTGGTAACTGTGCGTAATATATACTGTCTATACGATCTAATAGATCAAATAGTTGCTGAATAGTCGCGGTGATTTTTTCGACGTTGTTTCCCATACGCAATTTTTTGAGCTCTTCGGTTAGTGTTTTGATCTGTTGCAACTCTTGAGTACTGATGAGTCCTGTAGCTCTTTTTGTAGTAGTATCAATCTTTTCAAAGATTTTTGGGAGCGTATTTTTGGCTATTTCTAGCTGTGCATCTTGGTAGACATCATGGGTTGTTGTTTTTTGTGTTTGTATAGCCTGAGCTTGCTGAGTATGTGCTGCTAGATTTGCTGCTTTGGCGTTTGCTATATAGAGATCCGAAGTTTGTGAAGAGATCGACTGCGTATAGGTATTTATCTCTATGAGATCAAATCAGAGGGTTATCAACATGATTGCTGCTGTCTGGATATCTTTGTATGGAGTAACTATTTGTATATGTTTATTTTTGTAGGCAATCGTAGCAAAAATATCTCCAAAATTTTTTTTGTCTTGAGAAAATTCTTTGAGTGAAAGAATCAAAATATGGTAATGCTCAAAAATCTGCCTCGCTAGATCTGATGTCTCTACGTCCATGAGTAATGCTACGGTATGTTGTCTATCACTGTCTTGTTTTATACCATTTATACTAAAAGTCATTATGAAAATATCAGGTAAAAAGCCACAATTTGCTCTGAGTTTATGCTTTTATATTGAAATTTCAAAAAAAATCAATATATAGGGTTCATGAAAATTAACCAATTTATACTTTATGATATCTACGATTTTTATACACTATAATTAATCACAGTATATCATACCAAGGACGACTACCGTTAGAGTCCTTTTTTCTTCTACTAAAGTAATTATACCCAGTGTTTTGCCTTGTATCCTTGTGCTATGAATGTGAACACATAGGGTAAACCAACAATCTCTAACGTTTTTATCTTTTGTTCTTACATCATTATGAAAAAAGTTTTTTGGATACTCTTTGTGCTTATACTTCTTGTCGGTACAGGATTTATGTATCTGGTCAAAAATCCTCAGATGCCATTTTCACAAAAAGTATTTACTACTATAGGACTAGATATTAATCAGCATCCAGGGTTGTTTAACCTCTCAGATGACCTAGGGACAGGCGAAGATCTTACAAACTGTACAAGTTATTTCGATGGATGTAATACCTGTATGGTATCGGGTGGTGTCATCGGTGGATGCACCAAAATGCTTTGTAAAAACCCAACACAACCAACATGTCTTGCATACAAAAATACTGGTATCGACCTCACCAATTGTGTCAGTTATTTTGATGGATGCAACACCTGTAGTGTCAAAGATGGCAAACCTGATGCGTGTACTCTTATGTATTGTGAAACTCCAGGAGAACCAAAATGTAATGAATACGCAAGCGGTACAACCAACAACGAAAATGTTGGACTCGCAAATCCAGCTTCCACAAATTGTGTAAACAATGGAGGAAAACTAGATATTGTCACTTCATCAGATGGTGGACAACAAGGTATGTGTACATTGTCCGATGGGACCGTTTGTGAAGAACGAGCATATATGAAAGGAACATGTGTAGCCAAAAATCAAGATAATGATGAAACCAATACTTCTGTCTGTACTATGGAATATGCCCCCGTCTGTGCCAGCGTTCAAGTACAATGTATCAAAGCTCCTTGTGACCCTATCCAGCAAACCTTTGGCAATACCTGTATGATGAAAGCCAACAAACACGCGATCTATCTTCATGATGGAGAATGCGCTAAATAACTAAATACAATTAAAAATGAAAAATTGAAAATGAAAGACTTGTCTTCATACAACCTATTATACTATTACTATAGTCCATAAAACAACAAAGTCTTACACTCTTCACTATTCACTTTTCACTATTCACTATTACCTATCATCTTTTCATTAAAATTTTACCACGTAAAATACATATGGAACAAATTATCTGACATTCATTTCTCGATACTTACTTCGACGAACATACGATGTCCCTCCATATCAAAGAAGGACGTCCTCTTCTGAGAAAAAAAGGTATGCCCGGCAACTGGAAACCAGAGCTAGATACTGCATCTATGAGTAGTGATGAAATGCATGCTTTCATAGACAAAATCTATGCTGAGATAGAAACCAGAAGTGATGGAGTCATGGAAATCGATAGAAAACTGTCCAAAGTTTTGCAACTAGGTCCTTATAGAATAGTTATCGTCTATCCACCACTGTCTGATGGATTGGAAATGACTATTGTCAAACCGATCAAAAAACTTACTATGGACGACTATACTTTGGCACCATGAGTTTTTGAACTCTTGAGAAATCAAGCCAAAGGTATTTTGATTTCTTGATCTCCAGGAAGTGGAAAAACTACCTTTGCTCAAGCGCTTATCGATGTCTATCACAAAGATCACAATATCATCAAAACTATTGAATCACCTCGTGATTTGCTTGTAGATGATGATATCGTCCAATATAGTTTTACCTATGGGAGTCATGATGAAGTCAGAGATATTTTGCTACTCTCTAGACCCGATTATACCGTCTATGATGAAGTCAGAAATACTTCTGATTTTCAATTATACAAGGATTTGAGACTGACAGGTATCGGACTGGTTGGCGTAATTCATGCAACGAGAGCCGTCGATAGCATCCAGAGATTTCTTGGTACTATAGAAATGGGAATCATTCCTCAAGTCATTGATACAGTTATTTATATAGACAAATGAGCTATCCAAGAAATTTACACACTAGAATTTACCGTCAAAGTGCCAGAAGGTATGGAGTCAGATGATCTCGCGAGACCGGTCATAATTATTACTAGTTTTCTTACCAAGCGTGTGGAATATGAAATTTATACCTTTGGAGAACAAATTGTTGTCATGCCTATGAGCGAAATGAACGCAGAATGACGTGCACCAAGCAAAGGTAAAACCGCTATGAATGAATATGCCAAACATACTATTACCCAAAAACTTCAGAAAATTTTGCCTTGTGATTTCTTAGTCAAAATCAAAGGAACGTCCAATCTTGACCTCTACATACCTGAGACAGACAAATGACGTATTATCGGCAAAGCTGGTGCAAATATTATGACACTAGAAAAAACTATGGGACTCAAAATCAATCTCAAAAGCTTTGATGATCTGCCGTTACTGGACGTACAAACTACTATCAATGATTCCAAAAAAAATACAAAAATGGATATTAGCTTCCCCGCAGAGTATGCCAATCGTGCGGTTTGTTTCCTTATCTGAAATGAAATCGCTTACTTTACTGCAGATGAACAAAGCATAGTCAGTATCAAAAACAAAGAGCTTACAAAAGTATTACAAAAAAAATGATTTGTCCTTGTGGATACCGATCAGCTGTAAAATGACGGCGTAAATTACCTTACTATTTTTTTAGTTTATTTTAGATGTACCGTATGAACAATTTCCATTTTTCCAAAATTATTGCAGGTGTAGGACCTACTTTGGCCAAAGAAACTGTACTCTCCAAAGTCATCAATATGGTTGATGTATTTAGAATCTCTTTGTCTGGAGGTTTTGATGACAACAATAAAAAATATATCGATACTATTATGAAACTGGACAACAGCAAAACCATACTCTTGGAAACTAGAGGTTCTGATATCAGAGTCAAAAACGTATTGGACATCAAAGTCAAAGCCAAACAAACTATCGAGATAGAATATAGTGAATATGCACAAGAACATGACAAAAAGATTTTTGTAGATGCACCATTTCTTCGTTCTCTCAAAGTAGGTCAGCAAATCAAATTTCAACAAAGTGGCGTAGTCGTCAAAGTCAAATCCAACAAAGACAATGCTACCCTCTGCGAAGTCATCGAATGAGGATGGATCATCCAGTTTGATAGAGTGTTTTTTAACAACTATGATCTGGATTTGCCATTTTTGGGAGAAAGAGACAAAAAAGATATCTTGTGGGGATTGGAATATGGTATCCACATTATGGCGCCTTCTTTGGTCAAAACCAGAGAGGATATTGTCGAGCTCAAAGATTTTTTGAAAACCAAGAACGCTCATAAGATGAAGATCCTTGCCAAAATCGAAACAGAAGAAGCGTTAAAAAATATAGATGATATCTTGGATATCGCCGATGGTGCAATTTTTGTGTTTGAAAAAATGGAAAAAGCTATGAAGACTATGAAACTTACGGAAGAGATATTGATTAGCAAATGTAAGATTTTGGGGAAACCTGCTATCGTAACCTTTGTCGGCAAAATAGAAAAAAACAAATACCAACTTATCCAAGAAACTCAGGTGAAAAAATTTTGTAATTTGGCAGCAGACGCATACATGATTGATACGCTTCTGAGAGAAGATGATCCATTGACCGTGATTACCCAGCTTTCTGATGCCTTAGACACATTGGAACTCAAGATTTCATCTTCTGATCTTAGTCGTTTTTATGCCAACAATGAATTTATGGTCAGAGATTATATCATCTTTACTGCCTACAGAGCTACCCAAGAAGTAGATGTCAGAGCTATCGTATTGTATACCGAAAATGGCTATTCTGCTGGTAGACTTTCTAGTCTCAAGCCTAAAGTACCTATCATTGCGTTTACCAAAAATGATGAAAACTACAGATATCTCAACATGCTTCGAGGAGTCAGAGGATACAAAATCTCTCAATCATTTAGTTATGAAAATCTCAAAAGAATCGGAAAAGAAATGATCAGAATTATCTTTAAGGGAAATATTTCCTTGGATGACAAAATTGTAATTGTCCAAGCAACCGAGTCCATTACTGATGAAAAAACTGGCATGATTAATGGAATAGAGTTGTATAAATTTAAAAATATTTAATACCGACCACTTTTCTCATACATCTACTCCTTGTGGGTAGATTTTTTTATATTTTCTCTTGAAAATCATATATAGATTTCAATAGCAGTGATTCATAGCCTTTATGGCACAATTTTTTTTAATGAACTTTCTGTTGCAATACCCCCATAATACTATATATAGTGTTCACGAGATTCAATATACCACAATATATTGTATATTACATATCTTTTCATTGTTTTGTAAATAACAAAACTAACGAATATCCAACAACAAAACAACACTACTATTTATTACGCATTAGTTTTGGAGGTATTGATTTTAATTATTCATTATTTTGGAGTATGGCTATCTATAAAGTAAGAAAAAGAAATGGAGCAATTATCGATTTTGATATCAGCAAGATTGAGTTGGCGATCAAAAAAGCTATCGAAGCAGTAGAAGGAACGGATTTTAGTGAAGTATCTACCCTTGCAAGCAAAGTTAGCGCCACTGTAGAAGCCAAAATAGGCAAGGACATCCCCAACGTAGAAGACATCCAAGATGCTGTAGAACAAATATTGGTCAAAGAAGGTCATGATACGGTAGCCAAAGCATATATCATTTATAGACAGAAAAGAGCGGAATCTAGATCCAACCAAAGTGTCGTCGTCGAAGTAGAAAAAACTATGGGAGAATATCTCGACAACTTAGATTGGAGAATCAACGAAAATGCAAATATTGGATACTCTATCGGTGGTTTGATTTTGAAAAATTCTGAAAAAATAACTGCCAACTACTGGCTTTCTCACGTCTATCCTGAAGAAATAGGCAACGCTCACAGAAATGGTGACTATCATATTCATGATTTAGGAATGTTTTCTCCGTATTGTGCTGGATGGAGTTTGAGACAATTATTGGAAGAAGGATTTAATGGTATCACCTGATTGCTTCAGTCTGCACCACCAAGACATCTCCAGTCTGCTGTCAATCAAATGGTAAACTTTTTGGGGACGCTCCAAAACGAATGGGCATGAGCTCAAGCGTTTTCTTCCTTCGACACCTATCTTGCTCCCTTCGTAGACAAATACAAAGATGAAATAAGAGCAGATTTGGATACTACTGGTGCATCGTTTGCTACCCCTGAAGACAAAGAAGCATTTATTTACAAAAAGACATATAGATACGTCAAACAGCAACTTCAAAATTTTATCTTTAATATGAATGTACCTTCTAGACGAGGAACACAAACACCATTTAGCAATATCACCTTGGATTGGACGTGCCCTGATGACCTCAAAGAAAAATCACTTATGCTCTGAGGTATCAACCATGGATATTATCACAAAAAATTTGGAGAACTCAACGAAGAGATCAAGATGATCAATAGAGTCCTTATAGAAATATATACCGAAGGTGATTCTACCTGATCTGTCTTTACCTTTCCTATACCTACCTACAACATTACGGAAGATTTTCCACGAGAAGACAAAGATATCGACTTACTCTTTGAAATGACAGCAAAATATGGTATCCCTTATTTCCAAAACTTTGTAGGATCACAGTTCAAGGTAGTCAAAGACAAAGATGGTAATGTAACCAAAGTAGAAAATCCTGATGCATACAAACCAGGAGCAGTGAGATCTATGTGTTGTAGACTCCAATTGGATTTGTCTCAGCTCGAAAAAAGATGAGGAGGTCTGTTTGGTTCTGCAGAGATGACATGATCTATCGGCGTCGTTACGATCAATATGGCCAGAATAGGATATAATTTTGCATGAGACAAACAAGGATACAAACAGCACCTTTTATACCTTATGAATCTTGCCAAGACATCATTGGAGCTCAAAAGAAAAGAGGTAAACAAATGGCTCAATGCATGACTCTATCCATTTACCAAGAGATATCTTCACTCTTTTAGAAACCATTTTTCCACGATTGGACTCAATGGTATCAACGAATCTATCCTCAATTTTACTCAAGGCAAAGAAGATATCACTACCGACGAAGGTAAACAATTTGCGACAGAAATATTGGATTTTATGAGAGACACACTCAAACAATATCAAGAAGAAACAGGAAATCTTTACAATCTAGAAGCTACTCCTGCAGAATGAGCAATGTATAGATTTGCCAAAGAAGACAAAAAACAATTGCCAAATATCATCCAAGCAGGTACTGATGACGCACCATTTTACACCAATTCTAGCCAACTTCCTGTAGGATATACTGATGATCCTTTTGAAGCACTCGAACAACAAAACGAATTGCAGTGCAAATATACCTGAGGAACTGTACTTCACCTCTATATGGGAGAAAGAATATCGGACTCTCAAGCATGCAAAAACTTAGTCAAAAAAGTGATTGAAAATTATCAACTTCCGTATATAACCATTTCACCAATCTTTTCTATTTGTCCAAAACATGGATATGTAGTTGGAGAACACGATTATTGTCCAAAATGCGACAAAGAAATAGGATATACAGGAGAAGAATTTAACATGGAAATCAGAAAAAAGCATACAGCTGACCCAGAAAAACTGAGAGTTATGGAAGAACGCAGAATAACAGAACAATAAAAGAAAAAGAGAAAAAAGAGAAAAAAGAGAGGAAGCAGAGATGAAAAAATGGAGGAAATATTACAATAGTTCATACACCAGCAAAATCCTACACTTTTCACTATTCACTTTTCACTATTCACTTTTCACTATTCACTCTTTAGAAGTTTACCATTAGTTTAGCAGTTTATCATCCCTTTTATTTTTTTCACCTTTTGTCGCCATGCAAACATTCTACAACAAAGCCGGAGAAGAGATCCAAAGAACTCCATGTCAAGTATTCACACGCGTGATGTGATATCTCAGACCTGTAAACAACTTCCACATTGGAAAAAAATCAGAATTTTATAGTAGAAAATATTTCGACGAAGGGAAAACTGCGAACTCAGCATTTGTAAGACATTTTGCACCAGAATTTGTCGCTTGTGGATGCGGACACAACTAATTTCATTTTAGTTATCACACATCATGAATATGAGCGAAAACAACAACGTTTGAGTAGGTTTCTGAGTTATGATCCTCAGAGACGGAAAGGTGCTCCTCGGCCAAAGACATATAGATCCAGCCAAAGCTGATTCAGAACTTCATGGCGAATGAACACGGACAATGCCCGGTGGAAAAATGCAATTTCACGAAAGTTTTGAAGACTCATGCTATCGTGAGACACTCGAAGAGACATGATTACATATCGACAAAAATACCATAAAAATCATCAGTATCACCAATGATATGGTGCCAGACAAACATTTTGTAACTATAGGATTTTTGTCACAAGATGTACAGGGAGAACCTCAAGTTATGGAACCCGATGAAATCACCCAACGAAAACGATTTGATGTACACGACTTACCACAACCATTGTTTTTTCCTAGTGCCAAAGTCATCAAAAACTATCTAGACTGAACTATCTATCAACATTAACATATATAAGTAAAGTTACATCACAAACATCTTTTTTTATCACGCTGTTTGCAAGACTTTACTTTTTATTTACTGTGAAAAATTGAACATATGAACAAAGATATGTTTAATAATAAATATCGTATAAAGTCTATCAGACTTCCTTATTGGGATTACCATAATGTTTGATATTATTTTGTCACTATTTGTACAAAAGATAGACAACACTATCTTGGCAATATAGAAAATGGTGAAATGCTTCTTTCTGACATAGGTAAAATAGCCCATCAATATCGATTGGATATTCCCAAACATTTCCCTCATGTATCGTTGGATGCATTTGTAATTATGCCTAATCACCTGCATTGAATTATATCAATTAATGAAAAAATATCTGAAAATAAAATAAATAAAAATATAATCGGGAATGCGGTAGAGACGCAAAATATTGCGTCTCCTAAAATAAATGAAATTAAAAATATTGTATTTCCTAAAATAAATAAAATTAAACAATATGGGGATGATTTTAAAGAGACGCATAATCATGCGCCTCTACCAGCAACAACCAACAATAAAAACCCAAACATATTTTGACCTCAAATAAAAAATTTATGATCGATTATTCGTGGCTTTAAATCTGCTGTTACAACCTATGCAAAAATACATACTATCGAATTTGCTCGACAACCATGATATTATGAAAATATTATTCGTACTATAGATGCTCATAAAAAAATCTCCGAATATATCGAAAACAATCCGAAACAATGGAATAATGATAAACATTATATATAAAGATCTTTCATTTATCTTGTTATAACATAATTAGCCGTGAAAATTGCGTGAATACAACAATCAACTATGATAGATTACCCAGGCAAAATAGCTTGTGTAGTTTTTACACAATGATGCAATTTTCGTTGTCATTTTTGTCACAATCCCGAATGTGTGTTGCCAGAAAAAATGCAATTATTTCAAAATGATCTCATCCCAGAAGAAGCATTTTTCAATTTCCTCAAAGCGAGAAAATGACTCTTGGACGGCGTTAGTATTTGCTGAGGAGAACCAACTTTGTGGCCTGATCTGTATGACTTTGCCAAGAAGATCAAACAGATGTGATTTCTAGTCAAGTTGGATACCAATGGGAGAGACTATCAAATCGTCCAAAGAATGATCCAGGATGGTATTTTGGATTATGTAGCAGTAGATCTCAAACATTCTCTCCATCGTTATGAGGAAGCTATTGGCGTCCATCAAGAGCCAGAATTTTATAATAGTTTCCAAAAATTGTTGCAGATTTTGCTGGAGAGTAAGATAGATTTTGAATATAGGACTACCGTTGCCAAATGACTTCATACTGCGGATGATATAGAAAATATGGCGGTCTATATCAGAGGAGCCAAACATTATTATCTTCAGAATTATATCGGAGGAAATACTCTTGACCCTGATTTTTGAGGTACCCCTTTTGATGATGAAGAGCTATGAGAATTTAAAAAAATAGCTGAACGTTATGTCCAGCATTGTGAGATAAGAAAATAGTGAAAAAACTAAAAACGAAAGACTTGTCTTCATACAACCCATTATACTATTACAATAGTCCCTTGTAACAAAGTCCTACACTTTTCACTCTTCACTTTTCATTTATCCTCGAATGAGGGCTTTTCACTCTTTGTGGAAATGTTTTATACAATCTTTGTAGCCTTGTTCATAGGCTTTTTTTGAAAATCATTTTATGCTTGACAAATCAAACAAAATGTGTATAATACCGATATAATTATTTTTTTATTGTTTAACTTTATCACCATGGACCAATCAATCAATCACATTGAGCAAAAGGATGAAATCATAGCAGACACAGGTAATCCTCCTTCTCAAGACAAGGAACTTTTTGCTAATTTATCTGAAGACCAAATTGTTATAGATGATTATAAAACACCAAAAAGATGGACGAAGAAAAAAGGTGATAAGAGTTTTATAGAAAAAAATAAGGATTTATTTGATACCAACAATATAAAACATGCAAACTTGCTAGTAAATCAACTCAGAAATGGGAAAATAGAAAAAAAATATTTAGATATATCCACACAAAGAGATATTATTGAATTTGAAGATGGAACTAAACTAGCATCTTTTAATCTAAAAAATTATAGGGATTGGATTATCACAAAAACCAATAAAAATACTGATAATGAATGATCTCTGGATGTCCTTTGGACAGATAGTCATTTTTGCAATCCTTTTGTGGATAAAAAATATTGGCAGGATCTTCTTGCATTAGAACATGCATCTATGGAAGATGGACAACCTACAAATCATGTTAATCGTTGAATTAAATTTATCGATGGTGAAGAGTTAGATTTTTCAACAGATCCTGTACTAATTACTTGATTACAAGAAAATAGTTGGGAAGAAGCATTAATGTATATTAAAAAAAAGGGTGGAGATAGTGGTGTTATTGTTGAATGATCTTTTCATCGACGCGGACGTTTTCAATTAATTTCAGAAGAAAAAGTTCCCGTAAAAGATTTCCTTATTAGAGAAAACTAAAAACTTATATAAAAATCTGTGCCAAAACACAGATTTTTTTTTACTTTCTATCTACATTTTTCACTATTACTTGAAATGTTTCATACAATCTTGATATCCTTGGTCGTAAGTCTTTTGGATATTTTTTTTGTTGGTATCTAGTATCTTGAGGATAATATCTGGATAAAACACATGATCAATTAATGGTAGACTATGTACCATATCATGCCTCAATAAAATTTCAAATGACACAGATAAAATATCTACTATGGTTTTGATTGGCTGATTTTCTTTGAACTTGTTGAGTGATATACCTATGAGTTCTTGTTTCGGATACGCTTTTTTGGCTAGAGATACGGGAAAGTTGTTGGATGTCCCTCCATCAATATACATATGATTTTTATATTCTATAGGAGGAAATACTCCCGGTATTGCAATACTACCCAACAAAATAGGGACTAGTTCTCCTTTGTCAAACAACACAAATTTTGCTGTATGAATATCTGTTGCGCCAATATATACTTTTTTGGGGAGATCTGAAATATATTGTGGCAAATCCTTGGTAAAACGCTGTTGTAATGTCGTATTTTTGAGTAAACTCTTTTTGGAAAAAATATTGAGTGCTGTAATATTAAAGAGCTTTTTGGTATTCATAAATTCTTGAAAGATTTGATCTGCACTATATCCAGCTGCCCGATAACTTGCTATAATCGCCCCCACACTTACTCCATATATTGATGCAATCTTATCTTTGTATCCTAACTGTTCCAATCATTTGAGTACCCCCAATGCATAAAATCACCTTGTTCCTCCTCATGAGATAACGAGCGTATATTTTTTGCTTTTTTTTGTGATGAAGGAAAATAGTTTCATACAACCTGATTGAAAATCTAAAACAAGATTACTATAAGAATCGAGAACGAAGCGCAACGGAGTCCGGCTTTAGCAGGATTGAGAATGAAAGACTAAACATTAGTGAAAAGTGAATAATGAATAATGAAAGACTTGTCTTCTTACAACCTATCGTCATATTACCATAGTTCATACATACAAAACCATCATTCAAAATTCAACATTAGTTTAAAAGTTCATTCTTCACTAAGTAATCAGTTCTGCTCGATCTCCTGGCTTCACTCCTGCTGCATTTACTTCTTCGATATCGATATGAAAGTCGAGCGCGTAGTCGTCTTTGGCTCTGACTGCTACATTTTCAAAAATAATTCCTCTGATTCCTCCGACACGCATCTTAACAATATCTCAGTTTTTGATACCCATCTCTTGTGCTTCTTTGACAGTACAATGCAAATGTCTTTGTGCAACCATAGCATATGGCCCATAGAGCTCTCAGAGGGTTCCTATAATTTTTATATATGCTAAGGACTTACTATCACCTGAAATTTTTATTGTTGCATCAGTTCATAAGACAAAATTATCTCCTACCATTAGTTCGACCTGTGTGGTTTTTCTGCTAGGACCTACCACTCTCACTCATGCAATACTTCATTTTGCTCAGACTAAGGTCACCGTTTCTTGCGCAGCAAACTCTCCTGGTTGAGAGAGTTGTTTGAGTGATTGTAACTCGTATCCTTTGCCAAATAATGTCTCTATATCTTTGTGAGAGAGATGAACATGTCTATTGGAAATACCTATAGGAATCCTCATATTGACTACTACTAACAAGTAAAAATAGCTCATGTTTTCTGATTAGATATTGTATGTTTTCACTGCTTGTTCTATTTGTTGATGGAGCTCGTCCAGGGTACCATTGTTGGTAAATACATGATCCGCCATCTCCATACATTTGGCAAGATTTTGTTTGGTAGGATCCGTATTGTTCATCTCTCTTTGTTCGTTTGCTACAAATTCTTCATAGGAGATTTTGTCGGTCTCACTTCCTCTGACGACAACTCTTTCATATCTAATTTTGGGATCTGCATCGATGGCAAAAAACAAAAAATCTTCTTTGGTCTTGAGTTTTTCTACTTCACCAACTGCTCTCAGACTTTCTATAATAGAATTTCTGGTACTTACTACAGCTTCTTGATAGAGTTGTTCGATAATATATGCAGGTCCATAGGTAGCACGCAAATCATTGGCGACTATCACCATACTATCTCTATTTACGGGCATCCCTCTTTTTTCTATCTCTTTGATTAAATAAGCCCTCACGGACAAATGTTGGAAATCTTTGTGCTGTACAAGATAATCGACAATAGTGCCTTTGCCTGCACCAAGTGTTCCGGTGATTCATATAACCTTCATAGGGAATAGATAAATAGATAAATGCTGTTGTACAATATATACATATTTGTTGCAAAGAGTAAACCCTTTTTGTATTTGAAAAACCTTCTATAGTGTGTATACTCTTTGGTGTACTATTTTTTAGCCTTTATGTTTCTTGTATGCGAGAACAACTAAAATCTTACTATGCCGACAAAAAAATCTTTCGAAGAATTATTTTGATAACTGTTTTTGTCCTGATTATCATCTTTCAAGTAAGTGGCGGTAAAAAGTGACTTCATCTCTCTCTCAATCACAACATATCTTTTGCTGGAGAGACTATGCCAGATAGCGGAAAATATATTTTAAATACAGAGAGATTTGATAGAGAATTTGCTTTGACGCAAATCAATGAAGCACAATTTAGGATGATATACAAAAGATGGAATCTGATTATACCAAAGATTGAAATAGCACTCAAAAATGCAGGACTTCCTGATGATCTTAAGTATATCCCTATCGTAGAAAGTGCATTGAGAGATAATGTCAGCAGTGCTGCTGGTGCAGCGTGAATCTGGCAATTGATGCCCGGTACTGCCAAACATTATGGATTATTGATCAATGAATATGTCGATGAAAGATTTGATAGTGAAAAATCTACGACGGCTGCGATCTTATATCTCCAAGACTTAGGCAAACAATTTGCTCAATGGACCTTGGTAGCTGCAGCATACAATAGAGGAGAAAATGGACTACAAAAAAGTTTGAACTCACAATACAGCAACAACTATTATGACCTATGGCTCAACAATGAAACTTCTAGATATGTCTTTAGAATCCTTGCAATGAAATATCTCTGGGAACAAAGAGAACAGTATTTTGATAGCGATACATTAGGAGACCAATATCTTCCTTTTGCTACCAAAACTATCAATGTAAAACAAATTACCGATCTCGCTGAACGAGCCAGACAACACAATATGAGTTATTATGCTGTCAAAAAATTGAATCCATGGATCTTGAAAAATTCACTCCCAGAAGGTAAGTGGAACATTCAAGTCTTTCAGGATGCCTAGCCTATTTTATATAAAATAAGACGCCGAAAATCTCAAAAAAGAGATTTTAACGTCGTTTTTATCCAGCATAGCTGAATAGGAATTATTTTGAAATTCCTATGTGACTAGTATAACAAAAACAGTAGACGCTATCGCTACTGTTTTTTTGATGGTGAAATAGATATTTACAATTAGTTTGTTTCTCCTGTAAGCGTATTGAGTGTAACCGTATCACCTTCGTTTTTGTGTAATGGTATCATAATTTCCAATCCTGTTTCTATCGTTGCAGGTTTTTTGCCCGCTTGTGCTCTATCTCCTTTGACTCCAGGAACGGTAGAGACAATTTTGTATGCCACCGTTGGTGGTAAAATCACGCTGATCACATTCCCCTTGTAGACCATCACAAAACAATCCATGTTTTCTTTGAGATATCCATCGATATCATCGACCATATCTTTGTTGAGATCGTGCATCTCTCCTGTGTCATTTTCCATGAAGGTATAACTATCACCTGCTTTGTACAAAAATACAGCGTTTTTGGTTATCACATCTCCCTTTTCCAATACGGTCCCTGATTTGTAGGTCAAGCTTTGTACGCCTCCTGTGATAAGGTTTTTGAGTTTAAAGGTGTAAGTTCATTGTCTTTGTTGCATCTGCATAAAGGCAAAATCAATAACCTTAAACAACTGACCATCAATTTCTACAATGGTGTTTTTTTTGATTTCTGATACATCCAACTTCATTCTATTCTCATTAAAAATTTAAAATACTCTCTAGAAAGATCTGGAGTAATATACCTTAGATCTTCTCTTATTATTTGATTTCAAAAACAATAAGCTGACTTCCTCCACCCAAACTTTGCCCCATAATATTGCTAAGGAATTCTTGATATTGTGCTTGATTGGAATTGTACAAATTTACTATACCAAGATATTGAGTGAGAATCAATCTTTCATCTTGTGATAAGGTCGCGATACTCGCACTTATTTCCTCAGACGCTCATTGATTGATAAGTTTTTGAGCTATATTGATGAGCGTAGTTGTGTTTATAGTCTTACCATATACATCTGCGATATCACTCATTATTTGTCCATTGGTTACTCTACTGGTAAATATCTCTCCGATAAAATTGACCAATGTCTGAGCATCATCAAAGAATCTTGCTACGGACAACTTTGCTCTCAAAAACACAAGATCATCTTCGGACATTTCTCCAAATTTGGCTTTGAGCGTTGCATCATCTATACTAAAAGCATATTTGGCTCCTAGATTGTTGGTAGAAAACAAGGTAATATATCCTGCTTTCCATAGCTTGACTAAATGACTAATTGCACCATCATCTTCTATCTTGCCAGATACTCCATCTCTTTTTGCAAAAAACCTATTGAAGAGTGTTTCGTTTCCTTCTCCCATCACCACAGTTCCTATATTGGGATCGATGACGAGATATTTGAGGTTTTGATTTCTTAATCTGTGGTAAGATTTGCACATATCGCCATCACTATTTTGCTCTCGGAATCGATTGAGCATACCATCCATTTTGAGGTTACGCTGATTGTCTAAGAAATATTGTATATAGGTTCCTGCAATCAATACGCCATCTGTATCAGCTCTCTCTTTTACATGGTCGATAAATACATTGTAATGAGGGAATTGTAAATCAAAAACATCTTTCCATCCATAACCAGCTTTGACTACTGTTTTTTGTTCAAGATTTTCGGTAATCTCAGTACTACTACCATTACTCATTTTGTATCGAAGGAATGGTCCTCCAGCTCCTTGAGAAGATATTCTTATAAAGTTGAGGAGAAACTGAATACTACCTCGGATAACTAATAAGAAGATCAAAATATATACCATAATACTTTCTTTTTCATCCGTAGAGCGGGTATAGATATCTTTGAGAATCAATGCTACTGCTATAATAGTCCAGACAATAAGTCCCATACCATACCACACAATACCACCACCAATGATCCACCAAATAGCTCGTCCAATAATTGCTGCTCAGGACAAGGTAGCGAGACTAGTATCTTGTTTGTTACGTTTTGTGGTAAATAAGGTATAGACAAATCCTATCACTAACAATGCTAAGATAAACAATCGTACGAAACCTATATCGGTATAATAACTACTTAAATTTTGTAATGATCGATTGAACACAACATTGAAAGGAACAAGGTATCTATAAGGTATATGGATAATTCCTTGCTCTGTATAGACCGTATGTACTTGATAATATTGTTGGATTGCAAGGATTTGATCTCTATACTGTGCAGGATTGACTACTGTGGTTTCACTTCCTGTTTTTTGATATGCTGCAAGTGCTCAACTAATTAGATCATATGCTTGTGTTGCTGGCTGGAGCTTGGTCAACAATGAATTGAGTGTCAATATATTGAAGTTGGCGATAGCTTGTGCGTTATCACACAACAGTTTTGCTTGTGCATGGATACCGTAACATACATTATTTTTGGGATAGAATATCTTGAGTAATCTATATCACAAGCTGAGTCCATCACCTTTGCTAATATCCTTTCGTCCGTATCCTACATATCTTCCTACATCTTCATTGCTAGATATGGCTGGTCTTATGTTTGCTTGTAAATCTTCTGGAGTAAATGTTGTTTGTTTACATTGTGCGACAGACTGTGTATTGGATGTCGTTGCAATCATTGTTTGATCTATGGTATTTTGCTCTTGTAAGGTTGCAATATCTGCTGTCGTTGCCAAGAGTTTTTTTGGGGTGTCTTTGTTAACTAATAATATATTTTTGATCAAATTTCCAGGACTAAAAGTATCACTCTTGATTTGTTGTATCAAAATATTTGGTCATTTGAATACCAACAACATAGCTACCAATGTCGCTCATCGTATACAAATATACGTAAACAATCTTTTTTTGTCTGATCTAACAGTCTTGTTTGTGCGCGTTTGTATAATCATTTTGATGATACCAATCATCACGACAATTGCACCAAATAGTACTATATACATACCTACGGTAGGCGTCATCATATCAGGAGCATTGGCAATTTTTAAAACTCACATCATACCTATTGCTATGAGTCCTGTACCCAAAGCAACTATACTCTCTATCCACAGTCCTAAGAGTAATAATCCAAACAATGCAATATCGATAAATGCTGTTGGTTTGGACATAAGTGCCCATGCAAACATTACTCATGAGATGATAATATACTTGAGTGAATCTCGATGAAGTTTGAGTCCTTTCTGTGAATTGTCTGAGATATATTTTAAGAAAATAAATCCTGATAAAATAGCAAGTATCGTAAGTGCCATGACTCCAAGATCTGTTTTGTTGTCTACAAACACCAAAAATGCACCCATTCCACTCGTTAACCAAAAGAGCAACATCATCCATCCACTATAGACGCCAAGTGTTGTTGTTGTGTCTTGCTCATCTTGTGTTGGAGCAAAATACGTAATTGCTTCTTTGATGAGTCCTGTACCAAAAATGAGGACGAATATTCCACTAAGGAAGTTCATCGCTACCGCAATAGTATCAGGAGACAACCAAAATCGGCTTTTGATAGGTTGGATAAGAGCAAAAAAGAAAGTAATAAACATATGCCACAATCCTGGTGCATTGTCTGCTACTCCTATGTTTCCTCGAAGTACTCCATGATTTTCTGCAAGTATTTTTGGGATATACATATATGCATGGTTTGCATCCCAAGCAGTTGAATAAGGGATAAATGCCAATTGAAATCAGAATACATAATATATGAGAGAAATAGTGAGCAATACAACTCCCACTCGTTTTCGTCGATTAGCTTTTAATTTGGCTCTGGTAAATTCTCCTGCCACATCAGCGATAATATTTTTGTAGGGAAGCATAGCTGGCTTCATATACCATATCATATATCCCATACCTGCAAAAAGAATTCGCATCACTGCGCCTCGAAGAAGATGTATCATAGAAAAAATATACAACACGAGCAAAAATATTCACAGACCTATTCCAAAATTGATCAACATTTCTTGTCGTCTTGTTTCTTTGAAATGAATATATTTGTTGGATATCCAAGTACCAAAAGCCGTCAGTCCTCGTATGATATATATGCTCAGAAAATAGAGCAATAAGGTATTTACCATAAGGATAATAAATCCTGCTGATCCTCCTATAATACCCTCTTTGACCATTGCAAATGCCGCCGCAAAGAGCATCAATGCTCCTGGCAAAACATATAAGAAAAACTTTTTGACAGAAAATACTTTTGATCTGATTATGTACATGATAGGTATAACCGCAGCTATAATCGCTCGAATACATAGCTTCCAATTGGGCCAACTTGCTAACATTGTCTGATAGTAGGTGTGATTTGCCATAAATTCACTGTATATTGATATACCAAAGATACTAAGCAATAGTATACCAATGATCAAAAAGATTTTTTGTTTCATGCACCTAAGAGTAAAAGAGTAAAAAGTCATACCTAGCTGTAGTTATTTATTGTTGTTTAGGATCATAGAAAAGATGGAGAAGAATTTGTGTCAATTTTACATTGAGCAATAACGTAAGTAGCATCGTTACAATAAGCATAGATCCAAATCATTTGAACATATTTGTCCCCATAGAAAACATAACAAATGCTATGATTCCTGTACTAATCTGTCCATCTCTGATAGCAGGCCAACTTCTATGTTGTGCTTCATCGATTGCTCCTGAGATACTTTTGCCTTGCTTGAGTTCTTCACGAAGCCTCTCAAAAATCAAAATATTTGCATCTACTCACATTCCGATAGCGAGAATAATAACCGCTATTCCACTCAGAGAAAGTGCATAATCTGTCAGTTTCATAAACGCTCCCAATACCATCAAAAATGCAATCAATACCATACTCGCAACTATAGTTTTTTTGATACCATACATGGCATATAAGAGGATCATAATAGCTACAAATCACGCCAATCATGCTCGCAAAGCTCCGCTCAATGCATTGACTCATAATGTAGGACTAATCTTTTCTTCTTGAGTAAGAATCAATGGCGCAGGCAATGTCCCTTCGTTGAGTGCATTTGCCAACTCTTTGGCTGACTCTTGGGTAAATGAACCATTGATTTCTGCTGTTCCTCCACATATTTTGCTTTGGATATTTGGTGCAGTAAGCAAGTTGCCTCCTACAAAAATAGCCATAGGTTTGTTGATATTGTTTTGGGTAATAGTACAAAATATTTCTTTACCCGTATCATCCAAATTGATTGCCACTACAGGTTCTCCCATCTCTGATGTAGAGGTGTTGGCATATTTGAAGTATGCACCATTGAGTATCTTTTGTCCGTCGGTTGCAGGGACTCGAGTCTCTCTATCTTGGACAAATACATCTTCAAAAGCATACATAGTGACCATGTTGCCTGATGCATCTTTGGCCTGTTGTCTCGCCACTACACGAAACATGGTATGTCACTTGAGTGCTGTACCTGTTCATTTTTGTAATGATGTTGCTTCGCTGTAGATAGTAGTATATGTCCCTTCTATCAAACCATAAATTTTGCCTATCTCTGCGTTGTCCAACAATTTTGGATTTTGTTTGTACATATCTGGCAATTGATCTAATGTATTGCCGGTATATATACTATGATAAATATTTTCTGACATCCTGCCCTCGAGCGTCTTTGCTATATTGGTAGGATCTTTTTGGATTTGTGCCAATACCTGCGTCGCAAGATTTTTTCTGGCTGCAATCGTTGCTGCTGTCGGTTTTTGAGGATTTTGCAATTTGAATTCCAGTTCCAATGTCTTTCCTATCAGTTCTTTGGCTTGATCTAGATCTGCAATTCCTCAAATCTCTACTACGATATAGTGTTCGTCGTTCATATTTTGTACGTATGATTTGTAATCACTCACTCACAACTTGGAGATTCTACTATCGATATTTTTCATAATGATGGTTTCGATGGTTTTTTTGAGTGCCTCAAATTGTGTTTTTTCGGTATAGAGTTTTTCGTATTTGTCATAGGAAATTTTGTAGACAAGTTTGGTACCTCATGATACATCCAATCCTTTTCTAAAATATTGTAGTCCCTGTACAGACACCATACCTTCTCTTTGAAGCGTTTGGCTGTTGAATGGTCTTCCTACAAAAAACACAATAATAAGCGAAATAGCAAAAATTCACGCAAAGATTCTCTTGAGTAAGGTGGTAAATCTCTTTTCGCCTACTTCTTTTTTTCCTATGAGTAAGACTACCATAAGTCCCAACCATAATCCAAAAAAGAGAACTTGTCGGATTGCAAAACTGATTTTCATTTGTAACAATAAAATAAATAAAATTCTTAAATAACAAAAAATTTTTAAACGCTATTTTGTAGCTTTTTGGGGCGGTAATGCAAGAGAAAAATAAAGATATTTTGTACGTAAGACCTGGACAAATGGATAGACAACCTAGACAAAGTTGCTAGTCCTTTAGTAACATTACTTTATACTGTTTTTTGCCTTTTCTCAATACTACAGCATTGTTGATCAATGCATCTTTGGTAAGTATATGTTGGATATCTTCTATTTTTTGTTCGTTGCTATATAATGATCCGGTAGCAATCAGCTTTTTTGCTTCACCATTGGATTCGCACAATCCTGATTGGACAAATAAATCTATCAGTTTCCACTCTGTCCCTGATAGTTGACCACCACCTGTCTCTTTTTGTAGAGCAAGAAGATCACTAGATGACATGGCTTGTATTGCCTGCAAAGTATCTCCCTGACCAAATAAAATATCGGAAATTTTGAGTGCTTGTTGTGCTGCATCTTTGCCATATACGGTACTTACCAAATAATTTGCCAACTGTTTTTGTCCGTATCTTTGCTCAGGAGCTTCTTGATGTTTTTGGGCAATTTCTTGGATACTATTAAAATCCAAGAGCGTAAATATCTTGAGATAAGGTGCTACGTTTTCATCTGCGGTATTCATAAAATATTGGTATGTGAAATATGGACTCGTCTTGTTGGGATCAAGAAACAACGCATTTCATTCAGATTTTCCAAATTTTTTGCCAGACGCATCAGTAATCAAAGGGAAGGTCATCACGTAACTCTCTGCCTGATTTCCTATTTTTTTTCTAATCATCTCGGTCCCCGTCACCATATTTCCTCGTTGATCTGATCACCCAATTTGGAGCTTGACGCCGTTGTTTTCGTACAACGTAAGAAAATCATTTCCTTGCAAGAGCATATAACTAAACTCGGTATAGGTGATTCCCATATCTGGATTTTCTATTCTTTTTTTGATGGATTCTTTGCTCAGCATATTGTTGACGGTGATATATTTTCCTGTCGTTCTAAGGAAATCAAATACATTCATGTTTTTGTAAAAATCATAGTTATTGACTACTTCAAAAGAAAAATCTACTCCGCTAATAGTTTTGAGATTTTGTAAAATATGTTGGACTTGGAGGGTAATCGCTTTTTCATTTTTTCTTAACGTCTCCTCATCTAGCATCACTCTATCACTTGTTTTGAAACTTGGATCTCCGATCATCCCTGTTGCTCAGCCAATTACCATGACGAAGGTATTGTTTCTTTTCATAAAATTGACCGCTGTCATGAAACTCACAAAGTTTCCCAATTGCAAAGAATCTGCTGTCGGATCAAATCCACAGTAAAATTTTTGGCCTCATTTTTCGTAGAGATCAAACAACTTCTCATCAGTAAACTGGTAGACCATACCGCGTTTTTCTAATTCTTCACGTAAATGCATCAGACAACATAATATATAAATAAAATAGTATTACATCCTCTCTACAAACTGCATACCAATCAAATCCATGGCTTGTTGGAGAGTATTTTTTATATGTCTTAGTAAAGCAACTCTTGTGGTCTTTTGGATCATATCATCTACTAATATTTTGGTATGTGCATAATAACTATTGACGCTTTGAGCTATATCAAAACAATATTTAGCGATCATATGAGGAGCAAGGTCTGTTTGTGCTTTGGCAACTACCGACTCAAACATACTTATTTTTTTGATGAGTGCAAACTCTTCTTCGCTTTGCAATATTTCATACGCAATATTTTGTTCTTGTAGTGTGCCTGCAGCATCTATAATACTTTGTATCCTTGCTCCTGTATACAAAATATATGCTCCTGTTTCGCCTTGCATATCCATTACTTCATCGATATCAAAAACAATATCTTTGGTAATATCTCCTCTGATCAAAAAGAATCTCAATGCGGATACGGCAAGTGCTTCGGCAGTATGTTGTAACCATATTTCTTCTTTATCAGGATTTCTTGTTTTGGTCTCTTCATATGCTTTGGCATGCAACATATCCAGCATTTCATCTATCGTGACTGTTCGTCATTTTCTACTAGCAAACGGCAATTTTTTTTGTGCTTGTTCTTCTGGAGTCAATGAATACTGGAGTCTGCTCAAAGTCGCTGGAGTCAAATAGACAATTCCATATCCTAGAGGTAAATATTTTTTGTCATGTGTACTATGCCCCAACAGGGTTAATGCTGCATGTACAATCTCTTGTGGTGGTATCTGTCTATAATCAATCACCGTAATAGCTTCATCATAATTGTTTTGATAATAATCAGTTCCCTGTGTTGTACTTGTATACACAGGAATTCCTCTTGGATCTTTCCATAATAAGGTATGTGCAAATTTTTTGTCTAGATATCATAATTTTCGCATTGCAAAGGCAATATCTTTGGCAATATAGGTAGCTACCCCATCTGATTTGATCAAAATTTGGTATTGTTTCTCTTCTTTTTGATAGAGCGATAAACTTGATAGATCTAATATCCAGCATCATTGGGCGTCTCCCTGCGTTGCATATGTTACATATCATTTGTCCTTGAGAATATGGATTGCTTCTTCAAACAAATCAAGATGTAAGATATCCGTTTCCCAGATTACCATATCAAAATATGCCCCCATCCTCCAACAACTTACCATTTGATGATATGCACAATCTTGTGTATATTGTTTATGAAATGACATAATCTTGGCATCTTTATTTTCTTCGATCTTACGTAATATCTCGGACAACTGTTGTTTGAATATCGTATCTTCCTCTAGTGCTCTCATTTTAGTATATACCTCCCCACAATAATGATCAAATTTTTTATCCGTATGAACAGGTATATTATGATAGAGATGCCCTACGATATTGTATCCTACATTGACTCCACTATCATCACCATAATCACAACTTGTTACTTCATATCCTCTATATGTATATATTCTTCTCATACTATCTCCTATACAAATATTTCTTGCCTGACCAATATGCAAGGGTTTATTGGGATTTGCGGACATATATTCTATCATCACTTTACCTGTTGCTTTGGGTAGGGATGATCATAGAGTAAAGAGATCGTGAATATATTTGCCTTGGTGTATGTTGGCATTGAGATATCCTGCCATAGGAAAAAACGCAGAAAAATAGTCAGATACTACTTTTGTTTGTAATTCTTGAGCTATGTGTTGTGGAGATTTTTGGAGTGTCTTTGCCAATTTAAAACATGGAAACGCAAAATCTCCCGGAATATTTTCTGGGGGTAGCTCTATCATCGCAGTGATTTCTTCCTCAGAGAGTGGAATATGTTTTGCGAGTGCTTGTGCAAAATATTGCTTATATATTTCAATCATGCGTGTAAAAAAAACCAAAAAAATTATGAGATGATTGTATTGAGTTCCTAGTTTTTATCAAGATAAAATAAGACGCTAAAAATCCCAAAAAAGAGATTTTAACGTCGTTTTTATCCAGCGTAGCTGAATAAGAATTGTTTTGAAATTCTTATGTGATAAAATATCTGTTGACTTTTTGTTTGTAATATATATAGTACCATTTCAAACAAAACAGAAAAAAAATAAACATTATGAAAAAAAACATTATCTTTATGGTCTTCGTTCTTTTGGGACTACACCTTTGTGCTCAAGATACCATCTATACTGCTCCCAATGTGTGTATAGACAGCATCAAAACATCACCGCTCTATGCTGGTGTTAATACTCGCATCACTACAGAAAATTTTCCTTTGGTTGTTACGGATACAGGGAAATTAGTCATGAAAGTATTTCGTTTTGGGTGTCGGATGAAAAAAGACAACATCGTTAAAAAAATGAAAAAAGAGGGGTACCGACCAGCAACCATTATAGAACTCTATGCGTATCACCAACGTAATAGTGATATCAAGTATTGCTGTCCTATGTTTGCATTGGGATCCTCCTATTGGGGTATATGGAATGCTTTCGACTTTCCCTATATCGAATACAATGAAAATAACCAATATGAGTTTTCATTAATCCCCTATTCAGAAAATATCCGACGTCCCGGATTTCTGAAAGAGTGTTACTTCCTTGGAGTACAGGAATAACCACACACAATAATCCGCACGATGTATTATCGCTGCGGTTTTTTTATATACTTTGGCTATCATTGCGAGCGGTTTCGCGAAGCAATCTATAGAATTACATATTTTTCAACTTCTGCTTGGGGCTTATCTCGCCCCAAACCCCGACCAATATTTTTGTCTTGATACAAAAAATATTGGATAAAA
>CAZECU010000002.1:0-33177 GCA_964510755.1 uncultured Candidatus Peribacteria bacterium
CAAAAAAATCCTTTTTCTCACTAGTAAGGTAATATCACGATTATATTCCTATCACTCTTTGCGTGACTTTATTGCTTTCGTATATATATCAAGATTCAATGAATTAACTTTTTTTCTTATAGGATATATTGCTCGACCTACTTTTTACACTGCATTGTTACTAGTGATGTCTGATAGATATATCTTTATTTGTTTTATAGTCCAGGGACAGGGAAAGCTGCTGCTAATATTCTGATTTTATTTTTTAGCTGTGTTAGGATTTCTTCATTATCTGTATTTTTCAATGCTTGATCCATATATTCGACGATTTGTTTTGTTTCTTCCTCTTTGATTCCTCTTGTCGTCATCGCAGGGAGACCAATTCTTAGTCCAGAAGGACGAAATGGTGGATTCGGATCGTCAGGTATCGTAGATTTCGAAGTTGAGATTCAGATTTTATCTAAAGTTTTTTCTGCGAGAGATCCATCTAATGCTGTTCCTGAAAAATCGACGATTACCATATGATTGTCCGTTCATCCGGTAACTAATTTGTATCCACGAGCAGTTAATTCTGATGCTAATATCTGAGCATTTTTGAGTGCTTGCTCTGCATATGCTTTGAATGCTGGTGTTTGAGCCTCTTTGAGAGCAACAGCGATTGCAGCGATAGTGTTCATATGTGGTCATCCTTGCATACCAGGAAATACTGCTCTATCAATTCTTGTCGGAATATTTTCTATCGTATCTTCTGGTTTTTTGAGCGGATTGGAAACAATTCATTTACTGAGAATCAACGCTCATCTCGGTCCTCTGAGCGATTTATGAGTCGTCGTCATCATCACGTGAAAACCATAGTCCAAGGGATTTTTGAGTACTCCTGCTGCGATAAATCCTCCGATATGGGAGACATCAGCAAAAGCGATAGCTCATACCTCGTTTGCTATTTCTACAAATTTTTGATAGTCGAGTTCTCTTGGATATGCAGAAAATCCTGCAAGGATAATCTTGGGTTTGTGCTGCAATGCCAGTTCACGCACCTGATCAAAATCTACCGTTCCATCTGCTTTTGTCTTATATCTCTGGAAGTTGAATACTTTGGAAAAAAATGTCACGGGAGCACCATGGGTAAGATGTCCTCCATGCGAAAGATCCATTCCGAGAATTGTATCTCCTGGCTCCATAAGTGCTGAATATACACACAGATTTGCTGCTGCTCCTGAGAGTGCTTGGACGTTTGCATGGTCTGCATGAAAGATTTGTTTGGCTCTCTCGATAGCAAGTTGTTCGATAGTATCAGTATTTTCTTGTCATCAGTAATATCTACGTCCGGGAAATCCTTCGGAATATTTGTTGGCAAAGACTGATGATTGCGCTTCAAGAACTGCAGGAGATTGATAGTTCTCGCTAGCAATAAGTTCCATCCCTTGTGACTGACGTTGTTGTTCTGCCAAGATTGCAGCATAGACATCGTGATCGATATCGTTGATAATTTGCATGAGTACTACCGTTAGAAAATGAAAGAGTGAATATATTTAGTCCAATAGCGCCAAAATTTCATCCATATTTTTTCTGTCATTGGAAACTTTGGGGATTTTGTGCTGACCACCTAGTTTGTTTTTGGTTTTCATCCATGTATAAAATGTTCCTTGTTTGACACAGTGGACCACAGGATCTCACAGTACTTTGGTATCATATTTTTCATCGAAATAGTATGAATTGATATTACATAGTTGTTGATCTAGTATTTGAGCAAATTGTTGCTCGTCTTTGGGTGTTTTGGTAAATTCTATCACCCATTCATATGCTCCTCTCACTGTTCCTCCTGCATAGGTAATCGGCGCAAGCATATATTCTGTAGCAATCGTATCTGTCGCTTTACATGCTTCCAACAGTGCTTTGTCTGTATAATCAGACGTCACACATTCCCCTACGACATCGATATAATATTTTGTCCTTCAGGATATTTTGATCCTCCATGGTTGAAGATTGGTAAATCTGATAGTATCTCCCAAAACGTATCTTCGGAGTCATGAATGGTTGGTTATCAGAATCACATAATCTTTGTCCAGTTGCACCTCCTTGAGTGTCAATACCGTAGGATTTTCTTTGCCATACTCCTCAAAGGGGATAAATTCATAAAATATACCATGATGAGTAAAGAGGAGCATATCGTCAGCAAAATTGGAGTCCTGACATGCAAAAAATCACTCAGACGCATTGTATACTTGATAATATTTGACTTTGTTGGAGGGAAATAATGCTTGGAATTGTGGTTTGTATAAGTCGATTGCCATCCCTCACCAAAAAAACAACTCAAAATTTGGTCGGACTTCCAATATGTTTTTTTTGCCGGTATACGCCAAGACACTATACAAAAAGTTGGATCATCGAGAAGGCTGTCCATTGAGTGAAATGATGTTTTTGTCTATACTCGTCTCGATCATTTTTTGAGATTTTTCTTCTCGGTTTTCTATATAAGAAATCTCTGGACTTGGTTCACGATAATACTGTCCTATCCACGGCATGGTCTTTTGCAATATAGCTGAAATAAACCCAATATTGTCTTCGCCGGTATAAGGATTTTTGGCAAATGATCCACCAATGACCAATGATTTTCCCTGGAAAAATTGTGTTCTTGGATTGTTTTTGACGTATAAACTCAATGCTTCCGTACCTCCCTTGAAATGCGTTTCGGTAAGGCTTTTTTTGGTGATCGGAATATATTTTGCGTTGCCTCATGTGGTTCATGACGAAGTAGCAAACCGTTGTATTTTGCCAGGATAAGTTATATTTTTTTCTCCTTTGAGCATATACATAATCCATGGTTCCATATCTTTGTAATGAGCAATAGGTACCAAGTTTTGGAAGTCCTCTATCGTCTGAATATTTTCAAAATCATATCTTTTGCCAAAGACGGTATGTTTACACATTTCGATCAATTCAAAAAGTATCTTCTCCTGTTCTTTGAACGATTGTTGGTAAAGATGTTGGTTGAGGATGAGATATGTTTTGACAAATTTGTTTACTATACGTTTGGCTGTGCTTAATGGGTTGATCATACCGACAAATACCTAATGACTAAAACTCACGATGTTTTGTTGTCTTTTGTTCTCGGAATTGAATTTTTAGTCATAGGCGATATAATTGCAAGAAAAAAAATCAGAGAGAGATGTTATTATATATTTTTGGTTTCTCTTGTGTAATTTCATAATATTTGCATTTTAACTTAACATACCCTCCATCTTTTCTTGACTTATCAACATATATATGTATTGTCTTTTTATTAACCTATAAATATAAACAAAATGGAAGATAATAATGAACATGAAAATAGCAGCAATGTTATTTGGTATCTCGTTGCGATTATTATCTTCGCGATAATAATGTATACCGCGTATATTTTCTATACATCGAAGTAATACAACATCTGGTGTCCAGATGTTTTTTTTGTTTTTGGCTTTATTTCTGAGTTCATTTTATTATTTATACGGATAGCATTGACTACTGTTTGCTTATTTATTTTTTTATTGCTCCAATGAAGTATACTTCACCTCTGTTGCAAAAATTCATTTCTATCAATGATACCCCTCAAAATATCGCCAAAAATTTTATCCTCAAAACCTGTGAAATCGAAGAGATTTATGAAAGAAAAATCTCCGAGAGTATCGTAATCGGATATGTTACGACCTGCGAAAAACATCCAGATGCAGATAAATTGTCTGTCTGCCAGGTAGATTGCGGAGCAAAAGGAACGTATCAAATATGCTGTGGTGGATTGAACGTCGCAGCTGGTTTGTATGTGCCGGTAGCGTTGCCAGGAACCGTTTTTGAGCAAGCTTGAATCACTATCCAACCCAGAAAAATGAGAGGAGTTGAATCTAATGGAATGATTTGCAGCAAGGAAGAGTTGTGAATATTGGAAGATATGGAAAAACATTCTATCTGGTCACTGACCGAGGATTTGGATGCTATTTCTCCGACAGACCTTGGCACTCCATTGAGAGACAAATTTCCTCGACTGGAAAACTGGGTCATGGAAGTAGACAATAAATCATTAACTAATAGACCAGATCTTACCTGACATTTCGGCGCAGCTATCGAATTGAACGCTATCTATAATTTAGTCGAAAGTCAAAAATCAAAAGATCAAAGTCAGTATATTGGTTTCAATAAAATCAAAGAGTATTGTCAGCAATGCAACCCAACACACATCATGCAACTCCTTGAGCACAGCAGTGCATTAGAAAGAAAAGTTGTTGCAGAAACTGATGGGCTCAATACCTATATACTTCTTCATCTTGGCAATGTTAGTCTCCAACAGACATCGTTTTTTACAAGATTACAGATGCTAGATTTGGGAGCCAATCCTATCAACAACTGGGTAGATTTTTCTAATTTGTTTATGAATATCAGCGGACAGCCGGTACATTTTTTTGATGCTGCCAAAGTCGATGGTGATATCATCGTGAGAAATGCCAAAGATGGTGAGAAATTCATGGATTTGTTTGCAACTGAGCATATATTGAAAGCTAGTGACGTTGTGATAGCTGACAAAACAAAAATCCTTGCACTTGCAGGAGTTGTCTGAGGTTTGGAGAGCTGAATCACAGAAAACACCAAAGATATCTTGGTAGAAATTGCCAATTTTGATCCTGTAGCTATCAGAAAGACATGAACCAGATTGGGTCTCAGAACTGATGCAGAGCTTAGATATGAAAAAAATATCAATCCACGATATTCATTGTTTTGTCTCATATTGTTTTTGGACGAACTGAAATATTATGCCAAAGATCTTGGTACCTTTAGTATTGGATGACTTGCATATTATATCCACGACAAGGTAAAAAACAATCATACACAGTCTATCGATCTCGACATCAAAACAATGGAACAATTTATCTTTGGGCAAAAAATCAAATGATTTGACAAACAAGTTTTGCACATCTTAGAAGGTTTGTGAATTGGATATAATACACAGCAGAGCACATGTAGTATTCCTCTTCGAAGAGGTCCTGATGATCTCAATATTGCCGAAGATATCTATGAAGAAGTAGCCAGAATCTATGGGTATGATCAGATTCCTTCTCTTCCTTTGTTGAGCGACACCAAATACATCCCTTACACTGAATATGTCCAGCTTCAAAGAACTATTGAGGATATCATGGTGAGGACGCTTGGTTGTAATCAAATAGAAACGTATCCATGGATCAGCCAAAAAGCATTGCAAGAGTTTGGAAAAAATCCTGATGATTTTTATGTTTTACAAAATCCTACCAATCCTGAGACTCCCTATATGAGAGATGATTTGCTCTACTGACTCCTTGCCCATACCACCAAAAATAGCAAATTTTTTGACACATTTCGCATCTTTGATATCGGCAAAATCCGACACAACAATACTCCAAAGACCACCAATGTCGGACAATTTGCAGCAGAATTTGTCCAAGAAGATACGCAACTTGGTGTTGTGCTGTATACCAAAAATATCACTCAATGGAACAAAGATCCTCTTCTCGAGGCCAAATATATTGCACAGACTATTATCCAAGAATTGTGATGCCCTCATATACATTTTGTCAAAACCACACTTCCTCATTTTCATCCCAAAAAACAAGCCAGCATATTCATTGAGTCTACCACGTCAAAGAAGGCGATATGATTTGTTTGATCTCTCCACCCGATGATTGCCCAAAACAACAAAATCGGAGAAACTAGCTGAGTTGTCTATCTTTCACTCAATCTCACTACACTCCTCGATCAGCTCAAAACTATACCAGAGCATCATTATACTTTTGAAACATTACAAGATCAAATCATCCGAAGAGACTTGTGTTTCGTAGTCCCTGCTCGTCAAGATTTTGATGCTATCATTACCGCCGTACAAGGTGTACCTCAAATCCAAGAAGTACAAGTCTTTGATATTTACGCGGGCAAAAATTTAGGAGAAGACAAAAAGTCTATCTCTATCAAAATCAAAATTACTGGCAGCTGAGATATGACTACTGATCAAATCAATGATATCATGAACAAAGCTATCCAAGCAGGTGAATCTGCTGGAGGAAGTCTAAGAGCATAAAAAATGTGTAATTATACTATATGATTTCACAACAACGTAAAGATATTTTATATTTCTATTTCCTCTTGTATTTTGCTAGGATTATTGTATACTCTTTGCTGGAGATAGAAAACTACTCCAAAATTTTATTCATTACCAATATTATTTAATGACAACTGGTATCGTTAAGTTCTTCAACAGAACTAAAAACTTCGGATTCATTACTCCAGAAGATGGAAGTAAGGATGTATTCGTTCATGGAACAAATGTAATCGGTGAATCCATCGCAGATGGTGACGAAGTACAATTTGAAATCGGTGAAGGAAGAAAAGGTCCTGAAGCTAAAGACGTAACAAAGATTGGTTCTGCTGCTATGGCCGAATAATTCTGTTACTACAAAAAGATCTTAATCTATTATATCATATATAATATCACAAGACTTTTTTGGGGAAAAGGTGGAAGTAATTCCACTTTTTTCTTATTTTTGACGTAATTTCACAAAATAATTTTCAAACATATATCTAGCACATACTAGAAAAAACTATTGTTCTATAATTATTTCTCTATCTTGGCTGCCAGTATTTTGGCAAGAAAACTGAGCCTATGAATCTTGCATGGACCATATTTTTTTAGCGCTTTACGATGCTGAAGCGTACCATATCACTTATGCTTATCAAAACCATATTTGGGATATTTTTGATGATACCTCACCATTTCTGTATCTCTCTCTACTTTTGCTAGGATGGATGCCATACTAATTTGGGGAACGAGATCATCACCGTGAATGATAGTTTGGACGTTCACTCCAAGTTTTTTTTGCAATCCAAAATCATAGTTTCCATCAATGACCAACGTAATATTTTTGGGAGAGAGTTGTTTGATGATATTGTGCAATCTTGTTGTGGGGAGAGTTAGACTCTGGTTGAATAATTTTTCCAATCATGTACAGATAGCGGTCTGGAGTGATTTGCTTATCCCGGACTTGTCTATGTAGGCAGCCGTACATTTTGCTGTCACTCGAGACAGATGCTTCTCTTGTAGCATTTTGTGATATAATTGTTCTCTCAATGCGGGTGAACACTTTTTGGAGTCTTTGTATCATTGTAGCGATACCCTCCCCTGCAACATTACCAGTCCTACGTACATCGGTCATGCTAGCGGTCACCTTCCTACCTCATCTATATATATAGTATATGCTTTCATATCTTTTGGTGAATAAAAAAACTACCTCTCAAGGTAGTATTTTGTTGGTATAAATCAAATGTTTTTGTTATATGATAATTTTGTGATTATGATCAAAGGTAAATCTTTGTATCTCATTGCCTCCATCATCATAGGAAACATAATCCTTCCCATCATAGGTAAAATATCCCGTGTCGCACATCAGACAATCATGTTTTTGGAAAGGCACTAATTCTTTGGTCCTCTCATTGTATACAAAAAAATCACTCTGCTGATTACCTTTTGTACCTACTATATTATCGCATCACAATGACTGAGATTCTTCTTTGGTTTTGAGAGAAAAATCTGATCCTAATCGATAACAATGTGCCATATCTTTTCTTGATGGCAAATCGAACGTTGTGGAAATATAGAATGCATCTGCCAACTGTTGATTATACGTGGAGACAATATCTTGGATAGTGTTTATATCACAGGACATATCTTTGATTTTTGTAATGCTGCGTACACCGGTCATATTACCAAAAAATATATTATAAAACTCTTCTTAATTCGTCTAATGTTGTAACGCCTTGAAGCATTTTGAGGATACCATCTTCTTGAAGGGTAAGAAATCCGTTTTCTCTCGCTTTGGCATAAATATCTACACCAACCCTTCCATCTACGATCATTTTTCTGACGTTTTCTGTCACTTCCAATATCTCGACAATAGCTGTCCTTCCTATATATCCACTACCATTACACACATCACATCCTACCGCATGAGGAATGCTACCATCAAATTTGACGGCTAATGTAGGATCCAAATCAGAGATTTTTTTGAGTACATCTGCTATCTCTGCTTGCTCTGCATAATTGGCATCTCTTTGGATTCCACAATGAGGACAAATTTTTCTGACCAATCTCTGTGCTATGATCATATTCAATGCAGGAGCCAACATATACGGTTTGATATTCATACTCGTCAATCTTGGAATAGAATCTATAGCAGAATTGGTATGTAACGTGGTAAATACCATGTGTCCTGTCAGCGCAGCATTGATGGCTATCTCTGCGGTTTCTTGAGATCTTGTCTCACCAATAAGAATAATATCTGGATCATGTCTAAAAATAGCCTTAAGTCAGACTTCATATGTATATCATTTGCTATAATTGATCTGTGATTGTTGTATGCCTTTGATTTCATACTCTATCGGATCTTCCAAAGTGATAATTTTTCTTTTACCATCATTGAGATGACTGAGAATCGTGTACAATGTCGTGGTTTTTCATGAACCTGTAGGTCCAGTAAAAATGGTGATTCCGGTATTTTTTTCTAAATTTTTCTTGAGCATTTCATAGGTTCTTTCTGTAAATCCCAGTTCATTGAACGTCGTAATACCTCTAGAAGGATCCAAAAATCTCAACACGGTACTTTCTGATTCGACTCATGGCATAAAGTTTGCTCTAGCGTCTACTTTTCTTTTGATTCAGTGGATATCTACCGCTTCAAATGAAAATCTTCCATCTTGCGGAACATAATCGATATTCATTTTGGTCCCTGAGACAAATTTCATATTTTGCAAATATTTACGAAAATCATCATGGGAAAATGTCATCAATTCTTGCAATACCCCATCGATTCTGATTCTGACTACCACACCATCCTCTTGTGGCTGAAAATGGAGATCTGATGCTCATGTCTGAAACGCAAGTCTAATAAACTCCATAATAAATTCACTTGGTTCTAGTGTCTCTCTTTGTGCAAATATCGTTTGCATCATGGCGATAGCTCCTTTGCCTGCAGCTTGTTGTTGCTGGGTCTCAGCTTTTTGTTTTTGATCAGCAATATGCTCCATATCGGTATATCGACTCATGGCATAGGTAAATCCTTGAGGAGAAGTATAAAATATCTCATATTTATATCATTTTTGGTCCAAGCCTTTACAAATTTTATCCACTCCTTCTGGGAAATTATTGGTTGTGAGTATTTTGAATGTATTTTTGTCTTGGGAAAAAATGAGGGTTTCAAATTTTTGTGCAACCTCTTTGGTCAAAAGTTTTAGCTGGTCAAAATTTGGGCTTATGCCTTGCAGATCATCAATGTCCAAAATACTTTTGGTTAGTGGTGTAGACATGAAATATATAGGTTCTAAGTAAAGCTCTACGTACTAGTATCAAGTATACCTGTGAGCCTATAGTTTGTAAAGTTTTGGGAGATGATTCTCCAAAGTTTGATTGACTTTTGTGTAATAATTTATATAAAATATCCACGTTAGGTTTTTCTTATCTCTTTGTTATAGTATGACATTTACTCCTGCTATTGTTCAATATCTTGATATCAAAAAAGCGTACAATGATTGTATCTTGTTTTTTCGTATGGGAGATTTTTATGAAACATTTTTTGAAGATGCCAAAATCTGCAGTAAAGTGCTTGATATCGTACTTACTAGCAAAAATAAAAACTCAGAAAACTCTGTACCTATGGCAGGCATCCCCTTTCATAGTGTGGACAAATATATTACCAAACTGATTGCCAACGGATACAAAGTAGCTATTGCAGAACAAACTAGTGAACCTATTCCCGGCAAAATAGTAGAAAGAGAAGTGGTCTCCATCATCACCCCATGAACGTATATTCAGGAGTCGAAGAAAGAGTTTACCTATACGATGGCCATTACCTTTATTCCCCATACCAATGGCAACTCTTATCATCTCGCTTGGGGCGATTTTAGCATCGGTGAATATTGGACCAAGAGTTTCTCGGATATCTATGAAGCACAAAAATTTATCCTCACTATCAGACCAGTAGAACTTGTGTTTGATGTGGATTTTCCTGAAAAAGAAACTATTTCTCTCCCCCTTCAGCAAACTACAAAAACCCTTATTTCGATACGAGATATTCCTCCTGATCCAGAAAAATTTTTGGTCTCTATGACAGGAGTACAACAGATTACTAGTTATGGGAAAGCAGTAGAAGACGGTAAATTGGCAAGTATAACGCTCTTACTTTCTTATCTCAATCATACCCAAAAATCTGCTCTGACCAATATCACTAGGATTGCCTTTCATTCTCAAGATACCTACCTTCTTTTGGATGAGGTCACGATAAAAAACCTGGAATTGTTGTCATCCAGCTACGAATGAAGTGAAAGATATAGTCTTTTTCATATTTTGAATACCACCAAAACTGCCGGTGGTACAAGACTCCTCCATCATCTCCTCACTAATCCTCTCAAAGATTTACAACAAATCCAACGAAGATTGGACCATATCCAGCGTTATTATACACAGCTGCCTATTGCCCATGACACATGACCGATTGTCATCCATCAACTGTTGAACAACGTACGCGATATTTCCAAGTTGGTCACTACAATATTGTACAAGAAGCTCCTCCCCAATACGTTTATCAAACTCAGAGCTACTTTGAGAATTTTCTTTGAACATACATTTTTGCTCGAGGAATTAAAAACATTGTGATTGACAGAAATAAGTTACAACTATTTGCAACATCTCTACAATTATTTGGAACAGCTTCTCAAAAATGATGAAGAGTATAAAGACGATATCGACTACATTCGCGATGGATACAATGAAAAAATAGATGAACTCAGAAAGATTGCATATCACAGTGATGAACTCCTTTTGCAGTACCAACAAGAATTGGCTCAAACTGCAGGGATCCCCAACGTAAAAGTAAAATACGTCCTCAATCAAGGATATTTTTTGGAAGTCACCAACAAAGATATTGAAATTTTTGAGAAAAAACTTTCAAAAATTAATGAAGAATGAAAAATGAAAAATGAAAAATGAGATGAAAAGTTTTCTCTTATGCGTAGAAATACGTTGAAAGGAGGTCAGAGATATTCTTCTCCCTATCTAGAGAATCTGCAAGGAAAAATATTGGAAGCCAAAAATGTGTTGAGTAAAATGGAACGCGAATTTCTTGATCAAGCCAAAACTTTGATAGCCAACGGCACCAAAGAATTGTCTGAATTTGCCCAACATATTTCATGGTTGGATCTGTTTGTTTCTCAAGCGATATTGGCACAAAACAAAAAATTTACTCAACCACAGTTCGTCCAAAATGAGACACTTCATATCCTCGAATGAAGACATCCCGTCATAGAACAATTTCTTCCTCGTGATCAGCAATTCATCCCCAATGATTTGACACTGAGTGAAAAATGAATGAATGACGATTGATTTCTCCATATCATTACCTGACCAAATATGTGAGGTAAATCTACGTATCTGAGACAAAATGCCCTTATTGTTTTGATGGCGCATTGCGGACTTTTTGTCCCAGCAAAAGAGTGCAGTCTACCGATAATGGATGCTTTGTTTGCGCGTATAGGTAGTGGAGACAATATTGCCAAAAATCAATCTACCTTCATGACCGAAATGATCGAAGTAGCAAATATATTGAACAATGCAAGTAAAAAATCTTTTGTTATCTTTGATGAACTTGGTCGTGGAACAGCAACCTATGATGGACTTGCACTCACTAGAGCTATACTGGAATATCTCGTTACGAAGATAGGAGCAAAAACTTTGATAGCAACCCACTATCATGAATTGATTCAGTTGGAAGAAACTTTGCCTGGCGTCAAAAATTATTCTGTCAGTGTCTATGAAACAGACAAAGAAGTTATCTTTATGAAAAAAATCGTAAAGTGATGAGCAAGCAAAAGTTACGGTCTGGATGTGGCAAAACTTGCATGAATACCTACTGCCATCATCGAAAGAGCAAAATGACATCTTACTTCACTAGAGGACAGAAAACCACAAACGTGAAGTGAAAAGTTACCGCTAGCTTTCGATGTTAACTTCCCAACACAGATAGATAGCAGATACGAAAAAGTAAAGACACTATTGAAAACCTATGATCTCAACAATATCACGCCGCTCCAAGCATTGCAGCTATTGGACAAAGTTAAGGATGAATTACAACAAGCAAAATAAAAATCTCATATATCATGCAATTAAAAACAAAAAAAACATCTAATGAAAACAACGTACGTAAGCATGGGAGTAGAAACACAAAAAAAACTTGTACTTCTCCTACAGTTATTCAAATTAGGATCTGATCAAATTATTGATCCTTATAACATTATTGTTATGAGCTACACACCTCCGGACGACTCAGATAAACAATATCCGGAATTGATTCTCAATATCAAATGGTCCCTTGGTATCGAATTCGGATTACTATCTAAAGAAAAAAATCCCTGTGATGGATATACCATACAGCAATCTGTTAAGAACGGAACAAAATGGGTACCGGGGATAAGTTTTCACGATGGCATACATAATCTTTGGAAAGCCGTCACGACAAAAACCATTGTCATCAAACAATGGAGATACCAAACAGGAGAGTATCATCTCTATGAATGGAATCAAAAAACAAAAAAATTCGAATACATTATAAAGTAATTAAACATCGAATCATTACCGGGCTGTAGTAGTCCGGTGTTTTTTTATTATACTATTTTTCGTTCTCCTAGTTTGATATCTCCTAGACTATATTTCCCTTCACGGATCCTTTGAAGATCCATAACACGATATCCTAACGAGGCAAACATCCTACGGATATGTCTTTTTTTGCCCTCATTGAGGATGATGGTATAATGATAAGGCTTTTTGTTTTTGGTGATTTTTATAGCTCTCAACAATTCATCTTCATCTTTGATACCAGAAAGTGCTCTCTGGATATCTTTACGCTCCAATTCCATATCAAGCTCGAGCACATATTCTTTTTCTATGCCGTGTTTAGGATGCTCATATTCGTTGACCAATGCAGGATCATCACTCAGAAGAAGTAATCCATGTGAATCTTTGTCTAGTCTTCAGATATAATAATAGTTTTTAAACTGAGGAGGAAGAATATCGTAAATAGTCTTGTTGTGGGGATCTGATTTGGATGCTACGTACCCTTTGGGTTTGTTGAGCAAAATTATAGTGCCTGTTTGGATACTTTCCTGGACAACTTCCTGTAGTGTCATATTGGGTGCTTTGATTGCTAGTATATCTCCTGGATGCACTTCTTGGGTATAGGAGGAAATTTTCTGGCTATTGATAGTCACATAGCCTTGTTTGACTAATGAAACAAACACCCTTCTAGAAATCTGATGACAGGTTTGGATATAGGTAAGAAGACGCATGATAGAGGGGAGATATAAAGAGATAGAAATAAGAAAAATTTATGAATAACAAAAAGAGAACCTTACGATTCTCTTTTTAGTGGTTTTACAGAGGATTTCAACCTATTAGAGGGAATTATTCTGCTGTAGCTTCAGTTGTAGTTGCTTCAGTTGCAGTTTCTTCAACAACAGCTTCGTCAGTAACAACTTCTTCTGTAACAACTTCTTCAGTTGTTGGAGTTGTAGTTTCTTCTACTACTGGAGTAGTTTCTTCTTCTACAGCTGGTTGATTAACACATCCAGCGAAAAGAGCAACACCAGCTAGTAATACTACTAGAGTAAGTCCTTTTTTCATAGCAAAGTATTTTAACCATATAAAAAAATATTAATGCCCCAGGTATATAAAAAAAATGCAGACAATTGCAAGAGGATTATTTATAATTGTTTTGGAGGACTTTTGAGATTGGTTTTGGGAATATATGATTTTTTTTGAAGATTATTTTGACAAAGCAGGACTAAAACCATATACTACACAATATATGTGCATACCTTTATCTTAAGTATGTAGTTCCCATGGGCGATATACAAACAAAAATCATCTCTACGTATACAAAGATATCTCACTTTGTCTTTCATTATCTTATTTTTTTGGTTGCTCTTATTGTCGCTTTTTTGCTTTTTCAACAGTTGTTGCGTACCTCATCTACACGCACACTTTTTCAGACTAATGACACCCTACTCGCTCAAAAGTCCAAAATTATTGCAGCATTCAACAAATTTCTCCAACAAGATATCAATGACAAAGATGTGAAACTCTATATCCTTCAATGAGATTTTGAGAGAGAAAAAGGATTTATCAAATCCAGCAACAATCTGATCACCTACAAATGATTTGTGTTGCCAAAATACTTTTATATGTACAATACGATTCCTCTTAAACCCATCGATTATTTTGCTGATCCTCATTATTCCCCTGATGAATTAGAAACGTTTGTAAACAATGTAGTCTTTACCAAAAAATTTATCACTCCACAACCATTTATACATACCCAGCTGCCACTGGAAACAACGTTGGTTGAAGATTTTAATCTTGGATGTCTATTCGAAAACAAATTTTCACACAGCACCTGCAATTATTATTTCCAAGAGTTTTTGTCTAGCTTTTTTGTGTATAAACTCTCTATGGACTATCCAGGGCTTACTCAAGTTTTTGATCGCATACAACATACACCTACAGACAAATGAGCTTTTTGTGAATGACTTAGCAAATATCTTTTGTATACTAATGATTATAATGACACGATAAAATCACTTTTTGTCTCCTGTGGCAAAACATACGAAGATCTTTTCAAACAGACTACCCTCTTTATGGATATCCAAAAAACACTGGATGATCAATCCTTTGAGACGATAAGCTACAAAGATCCTCTGCTCAACGCCTACAAATTGCTCTCTTACCAGCAACAACTCTATCAAGACTTTTTGATCAACAAAGCTGACTACAACAATATACGTACCTATTTGGACTTCGTCAAACAGCTCCTTCAAAAAAACACCATACCATCCTTTTATAAAGATGAAATATATCGATACAACAACAAATATCTTGCCTTATCACTAGAAAACTTAACTTATCAATCTTCTAGATCCTTACAAACCATGGGCGAAAGCAAAATATCCTCACTTTTGACTACAATTATTTCCCTCAATGAAGGAGAATCGATGTTTGGTTTTACTGGACTCCAATATCAACTTACCAATCTTTCACTGATTCCTCCTGTAGATATCTTTACCTGAACTGATAGCACCACCAACATCACCGAGAGAATCCAAACCAAACTCAAAAATATTTCGTATCTGACGATAGAAAAACAAAGTATCTCCAACCGTATGATCGACATCATTGCTTATATCCCCTTTTATTCTCCTACTACCAACGAAACCGTAAAAGCTCATATTATCATGGAATATGTAGATGATATGCTCCTGGTCCAAAGTATTGAGCTACAAAACAAACCTGAGATGAATGATGTTATCAAAAATCTCTTGTTGATCCAAGATTTTTCCTTAGGAGAACTCTATAGTTATATCGCCAAAAATCTCGTCTTTTACGAACAAGACAATGCGCCTATTAGTGCCAGTACTGATGTATGTCCCGATTTACAACAACTAGAAAATATTACGCTTGTCTCGTGCACCAATACGCTCGTTATCATCGAAAAAAACGATCTCCTCTACGAATTTACACTCAAAAATGGCGGTATCGAGAATATAAATATCTCTGATAAAGTCCTAGAAAACGCTATCAAAACTTCTTATACCAGCATTATCGCCAAATCTTATACGCTCTCTGCTACACTTAGCAAACTCTTACAATACACTCCCTCACCTGTCCAGCATCAATGAACTACCAATGCCATTCTTGTCTTTGAACGCATTCAAGAATATCTTGGAATCAAAGCCAATGATATCGCTGACAAAGATAATCGCATTTTGGTAGACCTTTCTCTGGGAGGTATCAATTTTATCGTAGAATATACCTTGGACACTCACACACTCTGACCACGGTACTTCAAAGATATTCTAGTCAAAGGCAGTCCCTATATCATACAAGATTTTGATTTACCGCTTGATGAAAAGCATCAAAATACTATAAATGCGTTTGTGATTGATCCGCTTACTACAATCAAAAACATTGATCTTACCGCATGGCAAAACTACAATGCTTTTTTGCAAACCCATCCATAAATTTTATACCCGTAATATATCCTAGCATATGTACAAAAGATTTAGCATCAACGATCTCAAAGTCGTCCAAAATGGTTTTCTTGGACATTTTTATAGTATCCTCAAAAGAGAACATTGTATGATGGCAACTGATCTCTTCAAAAAAATATTTAGAGAAGGCGATGAAATCTACTATATGACTAGAGGTGATTTTACTTTCAGACTTCAGCACATCAATAATGAATACATCCTCATGGATGAAAAAGAAAAAATTCAAGTCATTCTGGATGAAGAGGGCAAAAGAGAGTTTCAAAGTCTGATAAAAAATTTTATTTTGAAAAAAGAAAAAATTCACGGACAAAAATCTGTGGAACAACTCCTTTTGGACGAATTTCATACGGGTAAATATTCGACTATCTGATGAAAAAAATATATGGTGTACGATATCGAAACCGATACCAACATCTCCAATCTCAAGGAAACCAAGTTTTTGCTCGCCTATGCTATGCATGCCAACGAAGGCAACAAGATGAGTTATGAATATATAGATCCAGAGTGACTCCAAGCGTTTGTCCAGAAAATGCTAGATTTTGACTGATATATCGTAGGGTTCAATAGCATTGCATTTGACAATATCGTCTCGGTTTACAATGTCTGAGGTAGCGAGGAAGATATCAAAAAACTCAACGACAAAAGTATCGATATTTTCTTGTTTATCCAAGCGATGACAGGCAAAAGACTATGACTCAATAGAGTTGCAGAAGCTTTGGTCAATGTCAGCAAAACGCTTACTTCAGGTGCAGAATGAGAAGTCTTGTACAAAAAATATCTAGAAGAAAATGATTTTGCAGCACTAGAAAAATTTAAACAATACTGCAAAAACGATGTCAGGATGACCATGCTCGTGTTTTTGTATCTTATGCATGCCAAAAAAATATTTATCGAAGGCGAAGAGATTACCTTTACGCTAGAAGATTTGGTCGAACAATCTCGCCAAGATGTCAAAAGTACCACCCGCGTCGGACAAAATATTTTTGATAACTAACCTAGGACAGCTTTAGTTTTTGAGATAGTACTATGAGTATACAACAGGAGCTGCAAACGTTTTATGACGCTCACGCAGAAAAATACTATCACACCAGAAACAAACATCGATCTGATGCTGATGTTTTTTTGGATCAACTCGTTGCTAGCAACAAAAAATCTCTCCGTATTTTGGAATTTGGATGTGGAAGTGGAAGATTGCTCGCACAACTCGCTCAGCTAAAAGGCATAACGATCACCTATACATGAGTCGATTTGTCCAAAAAATTACTAGCATTTGCAAAAAAACAACTCACAGGAAAGTGATCTCCCAAACATATCAAAGCTACCTTTGTCTGTGATGACATCCTCCACTATATTACGACATTGCCTCAGGAGTCGTTTGATTTTGTGATAGGGATAGCAAGTTTCCAACATATCCCTAACGATGCACAAAGATTTTTGCTGATCAAAAACATCTATAGGATACTTCACTACGAAGGTAAACTCATGATGACCAACTGGTCTTTTTCGGATCGATTTCTCAAAAAATATCGTACACAGGTTATCCAAGCTTTGTGGCGTTTTCTCATTTCCTTTGGCAAATATCAATGGAATGATATCATGATACCACGGAAAAATGGAACCACTATTGCCTACAGATTTTATCATATCTATACATTGGCACAGTTACAAAAATTCATCATTCAGAGCTGATTTGTCATAGACAAACTTACTTATCTCCCCAACAAAGGACCTGTTGCGTCTTGGAGATCGTCCAAAAATAGTTTACTCATCGCCACCAAACATATCTTTCTTGGTTAGCACCTACCAAATTTTATCTTTTTATCATTACTCTCTATGAAAAATTTTTTTTCTCTTGTGTGTCTTATGTGACTATTGTTTGTCTTTGGCTGCTCAGCACCTGATACTCAAACTCCTATAGATAGCACCATGAGTGGAGCAATCTCCGACGAGCCACAAGTGTATGAAAGCGCAAAGGATGGATTTTCTATACAATATCCTAGTACATGGTCATTTCAAGAAAATATATACAATGCATCCGTGATGTTTTTTGCTCCTCTACAAGAAGGAGACAAACTCAAGGAAAACGTAAGTATCAGCAAAATAGCACTAGACAAAACGTATACTCTCGAGCAATATTATGCACTGACCAAACCTGATCTTGTGGCCCTCAAACCTGGATTTACCGAAGTTAGTAATGATATTATTAGTATCAACGGGCATGATGCACAGCAACTTATCTATACAGGTAGTGAAGGAGGTATAGCACTCCAATGGGCACAAATATGTCTCATCCAAGACAAGACAGCATATATTATCACTTACACGGCGACACAAGAAACTTTTGATGAGTATATCGAAGCAGTACATGCTATGGTTGCTACGCTAGAGATTGGACAATAAGAGTCAAATATCCTACAACTTTTTGTACATACATATTTTGATATTTTTTTATATTCACTCGCTATAAACGCTCCGCTAGGATTACTTTTTCTCTTGATAGAAAAAGTAATCAAAAAGATCAAGGCGGTTGCAATCTCAACAAACTGTCATTTCATTCTTTTTAAGTTTGTTTATCTCGCCGTACTCGCCCCGTAGTATTACGGGGACTCGCCTTGGCTCGAATATTTTCCATGCTTCGACATGGTGAGAGACTTGTCATGCAACCGCCGTTGGTCGTAAAGTGATTTGTTCTCCTAAGAGCACTCCGAAACCCTATAAAACATATCAATTACTGCTTGTGACTTATCTCGTCAGAAACCCTAGACCAACTATGTCATTATAAAAAAAGGACTCTGGATATACCAGAGCCTTTTATAGTTATGGGTGAATAATTTCCCGCTTCCCTAATGGAAACGGTACTTGTAAAGATTCGTTTACTGTATCTTCTAAGTTTTTTAGATACATTAATATAATCGCTTTTTGTTGTGGAGTGGAGAGCTCTTGATCAGCATATTGTTCATACAGCTTATCATTATAGGATACAACATCTACTTGTTCCTCATTGTAATCCGGCTCCACATAAATGTGAATACCTTCATACGTTTGCTCTGCTAATGTCAGTTTTCCGATTCCTAAGAGATAATGGTACTTAGGACAATTTTTTTGCCTTTTGCAGCATTGTCTCTTAAAGTAAGCAAGTGCTTCATGCACTTTCATGGGATCTACTTCATTCTGACTACTTTCTGATGTGATTTCATTAAGCACCATTGGATCTTCTCCAAAATTTACGTCATCATCATCTTCATCGGCATTACGGAACGCTTCATCTACGGCTTTCCATGACTGCACATCCACATACTCACTATCGATCATATCTGATAGGGGGTATAGCATCCCACATGATGAAATGATAAACCACAATTCAATATCATCATTTTCAAACTTAGTGTAGTCATTTGGATTCCACGATGGATCCGAAAACTTGGACCATAAATACATGGATGATACCTCAGACAACAATGGAAACCATGTTTTGATTTTTTCTCTTAACAATCCTGTAATGAGAATCGGTTTACTGAGATCTGATTGAAGATGATGTTGAAATGATTGTCCTAATGTTGGCACTTCTGCCAATGGTTCTCCGTCTCCAGAGAAACCTGGTTGTGAATTAAACGTCTCGTTCATAATTTTGTTTTTTGTTTTGTTAATGTTTGGATTTTTTGTTTTGTAAAAAATACTATATATATTTTACTGTAAATAGCAATACATTTTGTTTATGTGGAGAACTGATTGTATGCTCGCATAAAGATAGCTGAAGTCTGCCCAACATTCAAAGATTCTTTGATCCCTTGCATAGGAATATAGACGATCTGATCTACTTGCTCTAAGGTAGAGCTCAGTACACCCTCGACTTCATTACCAAAAACAATAGCTACTCATTTCCCTGGAGTAGGCGAAATACTGTCCAAAGCTCTAGCGTTTGGAGCAATCTCTGCGGCGATTACGGTCAGGTTGTGTTGTTTTGCATAAGCGATAGCCTCTGAGGTATAGCCAAATTGTTGCAATCCTACATGATCTTCTGCCCCTAATGAGGTCTTGGTAACTTTGCTTGTATCTTGAGGAGAGGGCGTATATCATGTCAATCGTACTTGCCATCACAACGCATCTGCTGTACGTATAATATTGCCGACATTGTATGCGGAACGAATATTTTCCAAAATAAGCACTCTCATCTCTTCTTGGTATAATAATAAATATCATAGATTAGCTGATGTTCTTTTTTTGTCTGCGCACCCAATAACGCACAGCCACATAACACAGTACTACTCCTATCACGGCATAGATCGCTATCTTGAAGATATGATTGTATTCTATCACTTTGTCCCAATGCTGTCCGAGGAGATATCCTGCTACAAACAGTATCAGATTCCACAATCCTGCACCTAGACAGGTATATAATACAAATGGTCCCATGGGCATTTTTGCCAATCATGCAGGCAGAGAAATCAATTGACGAATTGCGGGAATCAAACGACCAACAAACGTAGATATCTTGCCGTGTTTACAGAAATATGTTTCTGCTTTTTGGACTGATTCTTTGTTTAACAACAGCATATGTGCCCATTTGGTATCTACTAATCTGTACACGATTTTTCTCCCCAATCGCAACGCAAGATAGTAATTTATCAATGCTCATAACAAAGCTCCTAGGGTCGCAGAAAGCATAACCCATCGTCCATTGAGCAAACCTTGCGCAACTTTTCGTCATGCTGGTGGAATTATTACCTCTGAAGGGAAGGGAATGAACGAGCTCTCTATCGTCATCAAAAGTCCTATACTTCGATAGTTTACATGCGTCATATATCGCTCAATCAGGGGTTGGAATATTTCGGTCATAGAAAAAATAATCAGATAAATGTATTTTTTGTATAGATATCTAGCAGATTATCAACTTATTTTTGGTCTATTTCTGTTCTTAAGATTTTTTTGTAAGTATAACTAAAATACAAAGTGTCGATACTCTATTTTTGGTAAAAAATACTATATTACCAACGGCGATTGCATGAGCAACTTTATGACAAAATGCGCCATTACCAAATCAATAAGAAAAGTAGCCCGATCCAGATATTTTATAGAATATGATAGGAAGGAATCAACGTGATACTGCCCAATGGCGCTTGATTTTTTTATCCAATATTTTTTGTATCAAGACAAAAATATTGGTCGGGGGTTTGGGGCGAGATAAGCCCCAAGCAAAAGTGGAGAAAGTAAAAAAGTCTTCTCTGTTTTTACTCCATCCCTGCCTACCGCAGGCAGGCCCTACCCCTTCCTCTAAAATAGAGGAAGGGACAACCCCCTTTGTTTCAGAGGGAGCAGGGGGAGTAAAAAAATAATCCTAGCGGAGCGTTTACCTATAAAATAGTTGTTGTTTCGTTAATGTTACTTTCTAATGATTCCCTAAAGTAAGAACAAACCCTTATTGTTGGGTAGATTCTACAAATGCTTTGATATCTTTGTTTCTTTTGATCGCACTGATACTTCTACTAATGGTAGCTTTTCTTCTCAGTAAGATATAACTCGTTTTGTGATTTTGATAATATCTTGGATTGGGCATCATAGCGACCAAAAAGCTTGCCTGACTCTGCGTCAGTTTGTCTGCTGTGGTTGAAAAATAATATTGTGCTGCTTGCTGGACCCCATAGATACCATCACCAAATTCTATAATATTGAGATATATTTCTATGATTCTTTGTTTGCTTCGAGCTATCTCCATCACCAATGTCAAATATCATTCGAATGCTTTTCTAATGATAAAACGACCTGGTCGTAAAAACAAATTTTTGGCAGTCTGCTGAGTAATAGTACTTCCTCCTACACTCGTAGATTGTGTCTGGATATTGTGCTCCAATGCGTTCCATAACGCTTGAAAATCAAACCCAAAATGCTCCAAAAATTTTTGATCTTCTCCTGCTATCACTCCATAGATTGCGTTTGGCGATATCTGATGGATAGGTACCCACGTATATTTTGCTACTATATCTCTGCCATCAACGATCTGATCTCCTGCTCTGATCACCATCAACGGTGTCATCCCTGGATTTTCTCGTTTGTATCGCAACAGAAAATATAATGTGCCTACAAAAAAAACTAGAAGCATCATCCTAAATCATGCTTCCCCTTTCCAAAATATATGATCTATCCAATGGAAGAATCTTCTCATCTTGGTGTAATTGACAAATAAACACCTCTGACCTATACATTTTATGGATCAAAAAACAAAGCTTTTTCTTGCTGGAAATTTTGGAGACTTTCCTTACAGTATTTTTATATACAACTTTTCACCATATAACTCTTACGGTAGTATGCTACTCTGACTCGCTCCTATGGATGGATTTACCGACTGTGCCTTTCGTCAGATTACGAAAGAAATTTTTGAACAATATGGAGAAAAAGATATTTATGAACTCTATCTGTGGACGGAATTTATGAATGCTGATGGCTATATGATCAATCCCCTATGAGTTATCAAACATCTGCTCACTTCACCTACGCAAGCTCCCGTCATCGCACAAATCTTTGGAGGTAATGAAGAAATGTTAGTATCCTGTTTTAGCGATATCCAACAAAAATATAGCAACATATTTGCTGGTATAGAACTCAATATGGGATGCCCCGCCAGGAATGTCATCCATACCTGAGGATGAAGTGCTTTGCTCAAAGACAAAACACACGCATTGGACATCATCAAACAGCTGAGATCTTGTACACAAATTCCCTTGAGTATCAAGACAAGAACTGGTATCACTACACAAGACTATGAAGCTCAGATGGATTTTGTTCTCAAAGCAAGCATGTATGTAGATATGATTACCATCCATGGAAGGACAGTACAACAATGATATACATGAGCTGCAGAGCGACAATTTGTAGAGACGCTTAAGCGCCGCTGTACCTCTGCCTGCAAAATCATCGGCAATGGAAGTATCTCTTCCTATGCTCAGCTTCGTGATATTACCCTGCGTACTCCTCTTGATGGTATCATGATAGGACAAGCTGCGATCGGCAATCCTCGAATTTTTACTCCTCATATTCCTAGCAGACAAGAACTCAAAGAGACTATCCTCAGACACCTAGATTATATGATCTCCTACGAGTATTATTTTCAGCAGCAAAAAATGATATACAAGGACACATTGAATATGCCAACTTATGTAGACACAACTGCAACAAATCCACAAGCTATCACCCTTGCAGAGTTTAGAAAACACTTGTTTCAATACGTCAAAGGCATCCCTTGATCCAAAGAGTTTAAAGTCAAAGTAAGTACCATCACCGATTACGATACACTCGTCCAAGAAATTCAGAAATTTTTGAGTTAAATTTGCATCTCTTTTTGATTTCACTACATACAGGCTATGAATTACGAACGCTTCCAGCATATACTCCCTACCTCTTCTGCTAATTCTTCTACCAAGAATATTTTTTTGGTAAATATGTCCAAAGAATTAGATCCTCACTTCTCACAACTTGCCCTCCAAGGGATAGAAAAATATCTCAAACAAGGCAAAAGAATTGGTATCTTGGTCAACAAAAAATGATATGCTGGTGGCATGATCTGTCATACCTGCGGCCATATCCCTACGTGCAAAAACTGTTCGGTCAGTATCAGTTATCACAAAATCGAATCAGGAGAAACGATCTGACTTTGTCATATTTGCAAAACTCAATATGATATCCCCACCACATGTCCCAGCTGTCATGGGCACCAAATCAAACCCTTTGGCCTAGGCACCCAGAAAGTAGCGGAATATATTGCTAGCGAATTTGGACAAGAAGCTCTGATCATCGAGTCTGAAACTGTCAATTCTCCCAACAAAATACACAAAATGCAACAAGATATTGCTGATCATCAGATCATTATTTGAACTTCTCTTCTCGCTACGCCTCCCAAAAACGCACCGTTTGACCTTGTCATATTTTTGCAAGCTGATTTGTGATTAAACATCCCTGACTACACCTGTGCAGAAAGAAACTTCTATTTTTTGTATGAGACTTTTGTCAAACATACTACTGCCAATTTTATCGTTCAGTCCTTTAATCCTGATCAATACAGCATCCGCAATGCATGTAGACTGAGCAAACAGCAGTTTTATGAAGAAGACAATATCTTTAGACAAACGAATGGCTATCCTCCTTTTGGAGAGCTGTGTGTGATTTTGTACAAAAATGAGATCGAAGAAAGTTTGTTTGCCAAAGTCGATACTTTGTACAAAGATCTTTTGTATCTCAAAGAAAAATATGCTCTCCATGATATAGAGATTTATTCGACTCCTCCACTGATCTACAAGATGTTTGGCAAATATAGATACAACATCATCTTGAAATGACCACAAGTAAAGTCCTTTATGGATATTGTGTTTACCAAACTCAACCTCGTCAAAAAATGATTTAAAGTAGATTGGATGGCGGAAAGTATCGTATAATTTTTTATAAAAAAAATCACCTTGAGATACAAGGTGAAATATTTTAATAAGCATACACATACCCAGTAAACCGAATTTTGTGCTCATCTGCCGTGGAATAATTTCCAATCACTACTAATTTTTGTGATTTCAAATTTTTTAAAATTTCCACATCAGTTTGATTAACTATCATCTCTTGTTTAATCAACGCCCAATTAAGCCTTCTGTCTTGCATAGGAAAATAAAATCCTATGGGTATTTCACATACTGGTGTCAGTTGATGACCAAAACTTTCTTTGGTTTCTACCCATAACATTATATCAATGCCTAAGGCATTTAGAGAATCGATACTTACCTCAATTTTGGACTCATTGAACTCAACAGTTTGATTTACTTCAGAGATCATGTCATTTTTTTGATTGGAACATGAAGAACATACTACCACCATCAATACAATGACAACAACAATCATTTTTTTAATTTCTTTTTTCATTTTTTTGTTTTTTGTTTGTCTATTTATTATATACATTTTTGATGATAAGTCAACATATATTGTATATTTTTTCATTTGTCAACTCTAAATAACAGCAAAAAAGGCTGTTTTTTTGCTTCTTATAGTATGCTGAGTATACTTAGAAGGTGAAAACAATGCCTTTTAGTACCAACATATCTCTTATGAACGAAATCATTACCAACGTCGTCTACGATACCGACTATCATGCATATCTGACAGATGGTTGATATCCTGTATTCTCATCTTCACAAACCAAAAACAAACCATGATTTTTTGATAGTTTTTTATCAGAAATTTTTCCTAGTTTGTTTACCAAAAAAGATGCCCCTGCAGGTGCTGGTATGTTTGCACGTACATCCCAACAGCCATTGCCTGAAAACCAAGCAATCAAAGACAAAGATCTCAAAGAACAGGTCAAATATTTGCTCGAGTTGCCTGATGATCAGTATAATGACCAAAAATTGACAAGCAAAATGAGACAATATATCAGCGAAATAGAAAAAGAATACACCACGGTCATCAATGATTATAAGACACATCTTGCGCCTTCTTTCTGGGAATTTACGCCGACACATTATAATGTCTCCTGACTATTGGGAAAGAGTTATTATGCACAAAGCTATCCTTCTTATATCGATGCATTACGAACGAGAGATATTTTTGGATTCCATGCAAAATGGGATATGACCTGGTTTATCTATCCTGAAGATGATGCAGCAATCCAATCTATGTTGAAAAATAGAGCTACTCAGCTCAAAGCCGAAGTCAAAGATGCTCTGCAAAAAGGCATTACTTTGGATATGGAAGTAGAACAACAATATAGAGATGTAGAGATGATTAGAGAAAAACTTACCACTCGTGAAGAGAGATATTTTGAAAGCTCTTTTTATATCAACATGTACGAGGATACCGAAGCAAAACTCAAAGAAATAGGCAAAAAGATGGAACAAAAAATTTCATGATATGGGATCAGAATCAAAAATGCTGTCCAAAGAATGGACGAAGGATTTGCTTCCTGATTGCCGCTTTGCTCTGACGAACTTGGTATCAGTAGAAGTGCAGTAACTTCATCACTTGCCGGAGCGTTTCCTTTTATCTCCAATGATATGGTTGAAGAAACAGGTATCTTGTATGGTATCAATTTGCACACAGGAGGATTGGTTATCTTTGATAGATACAATCAAAAATTGCCAAATATGAACAGTGTCATCCTTGCGACCTCTGGTGCTTGAAAATCATTTACTGTCAAACTAGAAGCGCTAAGATATTTGATCAATGGTATCGATGTCATTATTATCGATCCAGAAAACGAATATAAAGAGCTATGTGAAAAAGTAGGAGGTACCTACGTCAACATAGCTACCAATTCACAACAATATCTCAATCCATTTGATCTTCCTCCGAGGATTGAGGATGTAGAATATGGCAAAGGAGATCTCTTGAGAAGTCAGATTATGTCTTTGATTGGGATGATTCAGATTTTGATCGGATGATGTACACCAGAAGAAGAAGCACTTCTAGACAAAGCGCTCCAAAGTACCTATGCAATGAAATGATTTTCTTTGGACAATGATAACTATGAAGGCAAACAACCACCTCTTATGCAAGATTTGATGAATGTCTTGGAAGGTATGGAATGAGGAGATAGACTTGCGCTAAGATTGAGCAAATACGTAAGTGGAACCTTTGGCAAAGTATTTAACAATTATACCAATATCGATATCAACAACAAAATGACCGTCATCAGTATCAGAGATTTGGAAGATGCACTCAAAACTCCTGCTATGTACAACGTCCTCAACTGGATTTGGACCAAAGTCAGATCCCACAAAAAAAAGAGGATGCTGGCGTGCGATGAAGCGTGGCTTATGTTTCAGCATGAAACTTCTGCAGAATTTTTGTTTGGTATCACCAAAAGAGCAAGAAAATATGGTTTAGGAATCACTGTAATCTCTCAAGATATCGAAGATTTTGTCAAAAGTAAGTATGGTAAACCTATCATATCCAACTGTGCATTACAAATTTTGCTCAAACAATCTACTACATCGATCAAAGCATTGAATGAATTGCTCGGACTCTCCGATGCAGAACAAAGAAGATTGGTCTCTGCAAGTATCTGAGAATGACTTATTTTTGCTGGCAATCAACATGTAGGAGTCAAAATCCTTGCATCACCAGAAGAAAAAGCATTTATTACTACTGACGTAAAATAACATAGGACAAAATCGAGAAAAATGGAGGAAAAGAGGAAGGAATAAAGATTACTATAGTGTATAGCATAACAAAATCCTTCATTTAAAATTTATCATTCAAAATTTAACATTAGTTTAGAAGTTTATCATCTTTTATCTCGTTAGGATCTTATGGTTGAAGAAGCAAAACAAACAGATACCAACACCAAAACACAGCTTTCCTTGGCAGCTGCTCTGTTTTTTGCACCATTGGTTTCTTATATTCTTGATCGTACTATTCGAGATATTTCTCAGCAAGACAAGGAGTTTATTCGCGGATATATCAAATTTGGCTATATCACTTTGGCATTGTGAACAATTACTCTCGTGGCTGGTATCATGAATTATCTCTTTGTTGCACCACGATTGGATGCACTGTATTCTCTGTGTATTATTTTTCTCCTTGGACTCTTGGTTCTGAGTATGATTTGTATTCTCACGGATATTAGTCTCCTCAAAGGCAGCGATTATCATATATCTATCTATAGTGTCGAGGGCAACAAAAAAGACCTTATCCTCAAATATTTGCCAATCTACAACATCTATTTGTGGTATACTGCCCATAGTTTTGAGAAGCCAAACCGATGGATCAAAGAATCTTTGTTGGTATGGTTAATATGTATTGCCGTGTGCATGACAGGAAGTATCTGAGCAACCACCATGGTCAGTATCCTCATTATTATCAGAGTTGCTTCACTGGTTTCTGATATAGATATTGTTGCAACCAAGACTAAGCAATGGTTGAACACTCTCTTTACCAAAAATCCTGAAGAACTATGGGGATATGTAACGTGATGTATCCGTTATGTAGCTACTCTATTCCCTACCCTATGGACACGCAAAGCAACGCCACTCAACCTATCGGCAGTCATTGAGCAAGAAAAACAGGCATATAGTCGTATTATAGATATCGATACGCCACTCATCTGGGAATATAGTATTTGACTTGTCGGTTGTATCAGTATTGCATACTTTTTATCGATAGATATGACTATTTGGACGTATACACTAGGATTTGGATTGCTCTTGGCAAGATATATCTTGATGGCACTTCAGTGGAAACATCTTCCTCATCTCCCTCTTGCAAGAGAAGTCGTCCTCCTATGTCAGCGAATATGAACACGTTTCAAACCTATACGTTTTATAAAAACTAATCAACCAGATGCTACACAATAGATCTATCACAACACTCACTATTAGCAAATTCATCGGTTCTTGTATACTCGTATGTTTTGCTTTTGTCGTACATGTTTTTGCTCAAAACTGTACTCAATGGCCAGGAGGTACGATCAATGATGGAGAAACTGTACTAGGACACTCTAGTGTATTACGAGCCATTACCTGACAAGATTATACCAATGTCTCTTGTACATCATTTCAATGATTGCTTACCTGTGTAGGTGGTGTTATTACTCAAAACAATCCTGCAATTTATCCTTATTCTTTGGCACAATGCCAAGCAGGTACTCCAAAATCATGCAATCAACGAGCAGGTGGTAGTATACCTCATGGACAAACGATGTTTTGATACTCTACGACATGAGCTAGTTACCCAAAAACTTGTGCAGACTTCGCTACTGAACTCAGTTGTACCAATGGTAATATTGATGGAAACTATCAAACCTACAAATATACTTCTACACAATGTAGAGATCTCAATCAATTGGTAGCTGGAGTAGATCTTGCTATCAATGAATCTACTGCTCGCAACCAGTACAAAATCGCTCAATGATCTCGCCCCAAGATAGATATCCTTTTCCAAAGCAAATGAGATACCCTTGTCAACCAAAGTAATGTAGCGGCATGATTTCTCTCTTGTTTACGAAAAGAAAAAAACATTGTCATCTATACTTCCAAACCACTTACGACATTTTCTCTCCAACCAGGAGCAAAACTCTGAGTAAGTATCACTATCAATGCTATCTTTACTCAAGCACTAGGCAACAAAACGATCGTCTGTACTATGCATCCCAGTGTAGCTACGCTACCTGATGTAAATACTACTAACAATACCCGAATGGGAACCTTTGAAGTTGTCAATGCAGATAGATTTGATCTTGCTCTAAGTACGAGTATCTCCTCTATTAGCAAAAATCTTGAAGCTGCTGAATGAGCCAATGGCACTCAATGACTCAAAAACTTCATCTTTGAAAAAGTCATGAACGTCTTGGTCCCACTTATCGTCATTTTGTGAATCTTGTCGGCTATCCTAGGATTTTACAAACTGATGTTTTCTTCGGAAGATGCCGCTCGCAAAGAAGGAATCAATTATATTGTCTTTGGAGTAATTGGTATCGTTCTCATCATGAGTGCAAAATTTTTGGGACAAAATATCTATGATATTCTTTCTGTCTCGGATATCTCATGAAGTACCACTGCTGTTTCTTTGTACAATACTATCATCTATCCATTTATCAAATTTGCTATCTATCTCGTTCTTGGTGCAATGTTTGTCATCCTGGTATCTCGCGTCATTACATTCCTTTTTGGCAGTGATACTGATGCCGTCAAAAAAGCAGGTACCTTGATCGGTTGGAACGTCATCTCTATGCTAGTGATTATTGGTGCGAAACAAATTGTCGAGGCCGTATATGGTAAACAAGCTGATGTCGTGCAAGAGGTTACCAACTTGTGAGAAATCTGATCAGGTATTTTGGCAGACAAAAATATTCCTATCTTATATCAAGTAATCAATTATGCTTTGGGTATCGCCTCATTGGTGATCTTGGTCGTCATTATCATCCAGACGGTTAAACTCTTGATGAAACCTGATGATGCTGCACAACTCAAAAGTATCAAAAATAGTTTACTCTATATGTTTATAGGTATCCTTATCATAGGCTTGTGATATCTTATCGTCAACTTCGCTATTTTCAACTAGTCATTATGTTATATTTTATTTGCTTTTTTGTAATGTTTCTGGGGGGTTTAAACCTTCTATGATGTCTTTTTAGTTATAGTTGAAATTTTGGTAGAGATATATATAGTGAGGACACATTTATTTTTTGTGATTATAAAAAATGCGTACTCTTTTGATTATCGTACTTATCCTTTCATGAATAACATTTGTTGGATCTGTTTTGCTTATGTCACCAAAAGGAGGTCTAGGACTAGGAATTGGTGGTATGGCTTGAGGAAACGAATATGGAAGCAAAAAAACTCTCGAATCTAAGCTTAAAAAAACCGCTCTCGTTTCTGGTGTTCTTTTTTTGATTACGTCGGTTATTTTACCGTATACCAAATAGATAATGACCTTTATAAAAACAAAGCTTATAAGAGATATCCTCAGATATATTTTTTTCTTGTCGCTCTTTTTGCGAGTATTGCTAAGTATCTATATAGGATATCAGTATGTTTGGGTATCTTCTTCTCAAATCAGTACCAAATGAGGTACGTTTGTAGAAGGTATTTTTGGTAATACTTCATATCTCCCATATCTACGCAATGACACTCAAAGTACCTTTTATCAAGGGTTACTGTTTAATGCATGTGTCAGACCTTCTTACGACAAGCAAGCTGCTACCTATGTCCCCGATCTTTGCAGTGTAACGACACAAGACAATCGTAGTTATAGTATCAAACTCAACAAATGATTTATCCGATCTGATGGGACACCCCTCTCTTTGGAAGATATCTACTTTACCTACAATGAGATCATCCGCAACAATAAGCGAAATCTTTCCTTACTATCTCCTTACAAAGATATCACTATCCTCAAGGACGTAAACAATACGCTTACCGTTACTTTTACTACTGCCTCTCCTGAAAATATACAATTTTTCACCAACTATATCTTGCCTAAGCATATGCTTATCAACTCTGAGCTTAATGATTATACGTCTATTTTTGCTTTCAAACCTGTCTATACCAACTGTGCCAATTTGGTTTCTCAATCCACAGATGCGTATAGTTTGGTATTTAATCTCGTAAATTGTAATCAGACTAACCTCAACTTCTATCAGGTCAAAAATATGGTTTCTTTTGATACATTTAAGGCAGACATCCAAAAATGATATGACTCGATCATCGATGCGTATATCGGAGATGAAACCTTACGTGGATATGAAAACAAACAGCTAATCACGGACCAGCTCATGACGATCTTTTTCAATACCCGTTCTGACAAACTCCGTGTCAGAGGAAGAAGAGCTTTGTGAGGACTCATTAAACGCAATTTTTATAGTAGTGGATATGAGACCTATGTCCAAAAAAACATTGATGGGCTCTTTGATGTCTTCCAATCTACGGGTACTGATATCAAAAATTTGCTCAATCGCGAATATAACGAAAACATTATTACCAAAGAGGATCTTATGGATATCAATGTACAACCTCTCCCAAGATCTATCGCCATCAAAGGAACCAATCAAAAATTTGTTTATTTTATAGAGACAGGAGCATCGCTTTCGACAGAACTCTTGTTTGATCAAGGCTATGACAAAATCACTATAGAATACAAAGGCAAAACTGATGCCCCTAAACACTTTGTCAAATGAGGCAAATCTTGATGGTATGTCTTTGGTATCAAAGAGTGAAATATTGGTACTGGGCTCAACAAATTTTCTATTTATGGCTACAACAAAAGCAAAAAGATACTCCTCTCTTCAGTAGATATTTACAACATGCTCACAGAAAATATAGAAGAAGAAGCAAGTGTTGTCCCTGTCAAATTGACCGTCGTCTATTATCAGAACCATCTCAACAATTTCGTCGTCGAGAGACTCCAACAGATTTTTGCTCAAGCAGATATCCAAGACAATTTCGTTTTTGAAGCTATTGCTACGACACAAGAATTACAAGGTAGATTGATGGTTGGTGATTATGATCTCTTGATCAATACCGTCGATATGGGAATCAAACAAGATCTTACCAAGCTCTTTAGCACCGATAAGTCTGAAATCAATCCTTCTCAATATCAGAACCAAAAACTTACTTCTCTCCTCCAGCAATATAGTGCTGCAAGTGAAAAAGGCAAAAAGAAGCCCCTCGTGGAAATCAATAGTATTTACTCCAAAGATATGCCATTTGTGATTTTGGGAAGAGAATATCTCAACCTTCACTTCAAACCTAGCGTTGTAGACAAGCTTTTTGGCACGGGAGATGTCGGAGCTCTGATCGATGAATACACACGAAGAAATTATGTATATAAACAACTCAAACTCGTAACCAATATCCATATTGATGGCAAAAAAATCTGGAATCTCAACAACTTCTGAGACTTCTTGACCAAGGCTATTAGATAAATTTTACCTTTGCTCGTAGATTATTTTATGGAAAACATTTTTACTATCATACAGTTGGCCATCATTTTGGCAGTATCCATCTGATTGCACGAGTATGCTCATGCATATGTTTCCTATCGCCTTGGCGATCCTACTCCCAAACTTCAATGAAGACTTACCCCAAATCCGCTAAGACATCTCGATCCTATAGGATTTTTGATGATCTTTGTCGCTCATTTTGGACGAGGCAAACCCGTACAAATCAACCCCCTCTACTACAAAAATCCTCGCAAATGAGAACTTATGGTTGCTCTTGCTGGTCCTACAACAAATTTGCTTTTGGCAATCATAGGAATCATTCTTGTCTTAGTATATGTCAAAATTGCAGGCGGCACACCTAATGATATTTTTCTCAATACCAGCGATGTGATGATTAGTTTTTGGATTAGTTTCAGTTATCTCAATATCGCTTTGGCAGTATTCAACCTCATCCCTATTGCGCCTCTTGATGGATACAGACTTATCAAGATTTGGCGAGCAAAAGCAGCAGAACGGATGGAACGTTATTCTCGTTTTGGAATTGTTTTTGTCATTGTTTTGGTGTACGTCGCCAATCCGATATTTGTCAAAGTCAGCTCTGCGATTTTCAACTTTCTCTTTACCATCATTGGGCAACTTTTCTACTAAAT
>CAZECU010000002.1:33277-34460 GCA_964510755.1 uncultured Candidatus Peribacteria bacterium
TTATGTTAGACAAACTCAGTACGATAGAAAAAAAATATTTGGAACTCAGAGAGCAATCCATGGATCCTGAGATCATTTCTGATACCAAAAGATCTATCCAGATCAACAAGGATATTTCTGCTATGCAAACTATTTATGATTTATACCAATCATACAAAAAAGCTCATCAGCTCAAGCAAGAAGCTCAAGATATGATCGATACTGAGCAGGATACCGAGATGATAGATATGGCCAAAGAACAACTCAAAGAAACTGAATCGATACTAGAAGATTTGGATAAAAAAATCAAGATCGAGCTCCTTCCCAAAGATCCTAATGATGACAAAAATATCTTTTTGGAAATTAGACCTGCCGCTGGTGGTGATGAAGCAGGACTTTTTGCTGCAGAACTACTGAGGATGTATCTTGGTTATGCCGTTAAGAGATGATGGAAAGCAGAGATAGAAGAAGAGCAACTTTCCGATATCGGAGGAATCAAATTCGTGACGGTCAAAATCAGTGGAAGTAGTGTCTATTCTATCATGAAGTTTGAGAGTGGCGTCCATAGAGTACAAAGGATTCCTACAACAGAATCACAAGGAAGAGTTCACACCTCTACGGTGACGGTAGCTATCATGCCTGAAGCAGAAGATTTAGATTTTCATATTGATCCCAAAGACGTAGAAATCGATACCTACGCTGGTTCGACTGCGTGAGGACAAAATGCCAACAAGAATCAGACGGGAGTCAGGTTGCGTCACATCCCAAGTGGAGTTATCGTAAATATCCAAGATAGCAAATCACAGATGCACAACAAAGAAAAAGCTTGGTCTATCCTCAAAGCTAGATTATATCAAGTAGAACTCGACAAAAAAAATGCCGAAACCAAATCTCTCAGAGGTGACCAGATCGGAAATGGAGATAGATCAGAAAAAATTAGAACCTACAATTTCCCTCAAGATAGAGTGACCGATCACCGTATTCACCAATCATGGTCCAACCTACCTGTGTTTTTGACGTGAGAAATCCAAGATATGATCGACGCATTAGTGCTAGAAAATCAGACCAGACTCTTACAAGAAAGTATGATGTAATCACGACATCGCACAAGCCACCCAATTGAGTATCTTATACGCAATATAGTGTCGTTATTTGTACCATTATCGCTTCTATGACGACACGGAGTGTCGCACAGAAGCTAGTT
>CAZECU010000003.1:0-31527 GCA_964510755.1 uncultured Candidatus Peribacteria bacterium
TTAGTACATAGAAAGAAGCTGAGCGTAGATGCTCAGTTTTTTTTATTGTCAGCGGAGTAGTGAAGCAATATTTGTCCTCCTTTGTTTGTAAAGGAGGGGGTATCCGCCGATGCGGGTGGAGGATTTGAGTCATGGACACTAAATCCCTCTGACTTCGCCTTCTCCCTTTGCTAAAGGGAGACAAATAATATACTGCTCGTGCAACCGCCGTTGCTATTATTTTAAATTTTGTATTTTCAATTTTGTACTTTGTATTGTGGATATGTGTCTATATATTTTTTGGATAAAAAAATGCCACAGAGATACCTGTAGCATTTATGATTTATTCTTCTTATGATTTATTCTTCTTCTATCGTCCCAAATCTATCAACGACAAATGTCCGTATTTCATACTTTTCAGTAACGGCTGCATAATAAGCAGTTCCATCTCTTTCGATGCTAATGCATTTGACGTTTTTACAATTGTCCAAACCCACCATATTGGTGATCAGAAGTTGTGCGTTTCCTACGTTGAAGGCTGCTTTTTCGCATGATGATAATGCAATTGTGCTTAGTATCATCATAATAATGATAATTTTTTTCATAATGGTGTTTTTTTAATTTTTTTGTTTATTTTGATAATATAACTATTTTTATATTAAAGTCAACTACTTTTGTATATTTTATTTTTTGTCAAATTTTCTTTGTGCTTTTGGGTCGTATTTTTGGTATTTTACCGTGATTTGGAGTATAATGAGGAATGTGAAATCTTCACAAAATATATATTCAGATATTCTTTATTTGATCATAGTGTATATATGAAATCTTCTAAAATGACTACAACCCTGATTGTGTGAACTATGTTTTTATCTTTTTGGATGATCATCCTTTTTTTGGATGGCGCGTTTTCGTACAAAAATCAAGAGAGGATAGCTCCTATCGATACTGTTGCTTTGCCACAATCACTTACGGATATCCCTTCTACGGGTACAGCTGTTGGTGAACTCCCTGATATGATTTCTGGGGCAATTCATCAATCTTTGGCAAACTCAGAAATTTTCCAAGATATGCGCGTGTTGGAATATTTGTATACCCAGAATCAGAATGTTGAGTTGCTTCAGCCGTTGGTGGAAAAGTTTTTGCAGTATTATCAGTTTGATAAGGCCAATCACTACCTTGATCTTTTGCTTCAAAACACTAGCTGACATAGCTCACTCAGTATTGAGCCACATCAAATTGTGTACGCTCGTTTAAATGATTTGACACTCGGTTTGGACAGTGTTTCTGCATTAGACGAAATCTTCCTCCTCATACAAGACTATAAACAAGCTGGTTTACTTACTCAAGATGATGTGTCGTTTTACCAGTGACTACAAGCACTTTGGAGCTATAATTATTCTGGTGCATCAGCAGCATTTGCTCAAGTGACGGGAGCTCGTTATCAAGATTTTAAACGTGCGTATGAGGCATCTCTTGCTCATTATGGTAGTATCAAAAATCCTCCTGTGTATTATAGAGATGGTTTAGTCTCTTTGACCTTACTCAAAAACGGATATTTTATGTTTGCCAAGAGACTTGCTCTGCATGCGTTGGCACAAAATACCAAATATATTTTGCCTTATCAAGTGTTGGCATATACCAACTTTTTGACTCACAACCGAGAAACTGCTAAGGATTATTTTCTCAAACTTGCAGATTTTGATATCCATAATGCGCCTATGTACAAGTTTTTGATAGGTATTTGTTATTATCGATATGGAGACTATGAACAGTCTATTATTTATTTGACGCAAATAGATACTCCCGCATTACAACTGGATGTCTATAGATATATGTTGCTAGGATATATCCAGGGAGATGATAGCTCCAATATGATACGTATACGACAAAAACTCCTTGGACAACCAAATTTACAACCATCTGATTTTTCTTTGCTTTTTGATCAGCTATTTTATCTTCCTTTTCGTTCTGGGAAACCTTTTGCTTTGTACGCAGAAAATCCTCAGCTTCCTGATTTGTATCTGAGAAAATGTATAGATATTTTTAGCGGTAGTCAATCTGATGTATGTACTTATGGTCAAGTATGATTGCAATTGGCACAACAAAATTTATCTTGAGTAGGAAAAGAGCTTTTGTCTCTTGCACAGCTCTATCATCAGTCACATCTTTATCATCTTCTGGGTGATTATTATCTCCAGTCCAAAGATGAGGCTTCTGCCAAAACGTATTATATCAAAGCGCTGAGTATCTCTGATACCCTCAATGAACAAACGATTATCAAACATAAACTCTTACAACTCTCTTCCCAATAATCTTCCGCCTTTTTATTTTGCTAATTGTGTATGAAGAAACAATCCCTTTCTTTGTCTTCGCTCTTATGATTGCTCGTATGTGTACGAGGGGGATTTTTTGGATGATCTTTTGTCTTTGCTGTTTCTTCAGTTTCTTGTACTTCTTCTCATATATGTGGTACTGCTCCCGCAAATTTTTCTTTGATTTTGCAATTGGTAGCTGATATGACTGATGCTATCCATACCGTTGGTGAGAAAGGTGAATATCTAGGAGAATATATACATCCTAATCGATATGAAGGCAACAAATTTGTGCCACCACAACAAACCGTGGCTAGCTCTACTGTGCAAACCTTGGTCAATAGTCTCAAATTTGGTGCCGCTTCTGCAGCTATTGTGTCTGATTCCGCAGATTGGTGAGGTGTCAAAGATATCTTGTGAGGTACGTGGTTGTCTTTCAAAAACAAAATTTATCTGAGAGATATGCAACGTGTGCAGCAAGTAGAATCTGATCTGAGTGACAAAAAATACGAGCTTGGTTTGTGAGGCTGATGGTCTAGTATCCCCAATGCTGCCAATCTTCAGGTTTTGAAAAATATTGTCCAATCATACGTAGACAAATGATTGCTACAACCCTGATTTTCTCTCACTTGAGTGAGCTATAATGTGCTAACTTCTTATCTCTCCAACATATTGTCAGCAACCAAAACTATCTTGTATACCAATGAGATTTCCCAGTTTTCTGATCTTACCAAAAAAAACAAAACCCTTGTTAAGCTTGTGTTTGCTGAGGAAGCTCTTCAATCTATTCAGGACGAATATGCGTGTGCCAACTGATTGCGTGATATCTGCGATCCTCACAAAACTACTTTCACTACTATTTGGACAGATCTGTCTGCATCACTCAAATATACTTTTGGTAAGAGCTGATTTACCCATACTTTTAAACAGGCGGGTATCAATTTGGCTCAATTTTTTACTCCTCGTAGCAAACAAACTGAAGCATTTATCCAAAAAAAGAATGATCTTTGGCAGGCTACGTATGGCAAAACTACGAGATGATCTTTGATCGATATGCATATCACTCAGCAAGAAGGTAATCTCTCTGGTGCCTTGCAACCATTGGTGAGATCATGGAAATATATTACTGATTTACCCTCAATTCAACAAGAAATAGTCTCAGCAAACCAACAGCAAGTACCTGCTTTGTCTTCTACGACCGCTCTAGGACAAGACTTGTTTGAAAAAATGTTGTTGGAATATGTACAGGACGTGTTTGTCAATCAAGTGACGGATAGCAATCTGGCTACTTTTACGGAATCCAAAGATATTACTCAAGCATTTGGTATATTGTCTCGTCAAATTTATACTACGAGAGCACAAATCCTTGGGGGAAAAGATCAGGATGGTAGTCTTATCAAAAACTTATGAGACGCTTGTGAATTGCAGTGTGGTGGTAAATGAAACTGTCGATAATATACTTGTTTTATTTGATGATATCTTGCATGTTTGGTAACAAAAAAAGATGGATATATGTCTCTTTGTGAGCTCTCTTTGTGAGCCTATCTTTTTTTGCTACTCGCGTATTTGCTGCTACTCCTGTGGAGGGCTATGTATCTTCTTTGGTTAGTGATCATCTTTTTTCGACTACTCCTACCAATGTCAAAAGTATCGTCCAATCTTACTGCGAAGCTGTGCTATCGTCTTCTTGATTTTATCAAAATAGCTTTGTCTATAATGCCAAATATTCTTCGTTTGTGTATTTGCTTTGTAAAAACGACAGATCACCATCATCACTTTCCGCTAAGTACTTTAAGCTCTCTACGTATGCAGCTATAGGTATGTCTGAAGTGCAACAAGACTATGATGTCTGTGTTGGCTTGGGTAATGATTGTAATATTCCAGCTGTCACTTCTCAGCTCTTTACCAATATTGTCTCTGATTATGTAAATATGAAACAAGCCAATTTGTATGGTGTCGTAGGCGTCTTTACGGGTGAGGCTGATATGGAAAATCAGATAAATATCTTTTCTGATAATCATTTTGGTCTTTCTTTGTGTGATCCTACGCAACGTTATCCTTCTACGTGTCGTGTCATGAAGTGATATCTCAAAAATGCACGTAATCTTTTTGCGGATGTTCGTCTCTTTGATACTACCCAGATTTTGGGTGACGTACAGCCTTTGCTCCAAAAGACGTCTCAGCTATGTTTGCTCACGGGCGATTCTTATAATATATTCCTTTGTGGGCTTTTTGGTGATACCCAAGCAGGGATGGTGTCTTTTGTCAATTTGGCGTATAACGAGCTCTTTTATTATCGTCTCTTTATGGGATATTATTTTATGATGTTGCAAAAAAATCCATCGATTCTTATCCACAACACGTATCATACCAACATATCTTCCTTGATGCAAGAAGCATCTAATCAATATCTTCGATCCAAAGATGCCTTGTCTCTGACGCTGAGAATGATGCGCGATACGTATATGGCATATCCTTTTCATCTAGGATTTTTGATGTATCAAGAGGATCTGGATGGCTTTGGACAGTTACTGTCTCGTGTGAGAGTCCCTATATATACTTTATCTTCCAAGCTCAAAAATGTTCAACAACCGAAGTAGAACATCTATCGCTGTATGCATGATGCTTGTGGGAACGTGTTCCTTTGTTTTTGGTATTGATTTTTCTCAAGCGCTTCAGCAGGCTCAAGATAAGTCCTCATCACTCTCTTCTCTTTTTGTCGGCAAATCTCATATTAGCAATCTGTATACGCAAGCTTTGAAAATAGTACAAAGCAAAGAAGTCAATTCTACCACCTTAGCTTTGGATACTATTGTCTCGGATTATATCTGTCAGCAAGCATCTATTCATCTCCAAACCTCGGATTTTATCAATGTCTTGTACAATAGTAATCTTTCGTTTAAAGCGACCTTTGTGCAACTTTTTCCCAAGACTACGCAATGGCCTACAGCCACGCAAATAGACCAAAGTTATCATAAGTTTTTGTCCTGTCAGGGTATATCTCTTCAGACTGCTGTTGGTCTAGATCAGATACAGACTATCAACAATACCATCAACGATTTGTATTACAAAAACTATTCTACTCTATATATGCAATCTGCACTTTCCCAAACCAATTTTGGATCTGACTTGTTTTGGAATGGATCCCTCGATGATAGTGATTTTGATATTTTGTATGATATCAATCAATTGGGTCAGATATTTTTTGAATCATTTGTAGAAAGTCCGCAGGTATTGTTTTATAGGTTGCCAGAAATTTCTTCTCCCTCTGCATTTTCTCCATCCCTTTCTTCGTTAGCTCCACAAAGTGCGTCCTCCTCAGCCAATGGTGCTCTTTCTTCTTCATCATCATCAAGTACTTCTGCTAGGATAGCGAGTACTTCTTTGTGAACTTCCTTGGCTTCTTCCTCAGACTCTTCTGCTACGTCACCGTCTTCATGGGACGCTTTGCTTGCACAGGATACTGATATGCAAACCTTTATCACTACCACCAATACTCCTAGTTTTGCTCCTACGTTGATCGGCAATCAATGTGTTTCCTGAACTCTTGCTCAAGAGGATGCTCTCGCTGCTTCTGATGAGCCGGTGCTGATGGACCCTGATGAATATATCCAAGATCTGGTAGATTTTATCCAGACTCCAAATCTAGATGGTATCATCAACCAACATCTCGCTGAAGTGTTTGCTCAAAAAAATCCGTTGCGTTCATGAGCTAGTACTTCTGACTCTTGATATGCTCAGAATCTAGCAAATACTTACGCTGAGGCTGCGTTTGGTGATGCAGCTCCAGGTACGTGTGAATATAGCTGCAAAAATTTGTCTCTGGACAAACAAGCTCTGTGTGAATTGGCTTGTACTACCTCGTGTATCCAAACGTGTACCGATACAAGCACGTCTACTTTGGCCGCTTGTACCGCTTCTTATACTTCAGCCAAGTCTCAGTGTTCTGCTTTGTCTGCAGCCAAAAAAACCAAATGTCTTGCTTCTGCAGCAGCCAAAAAAGCTGCCTGCATCGCCGAAAATACTACCGATACCGCTTTGTGTGTGTCCGATTGTACGTGTTTTTTGATTGCGGGACCTAATGGTCTAGGATGGCAAAAGATGGAAGATATGTTTCGTATCAAATTTTGTAAAGTCCCTGTACAACGTACACCTACTCGTTCAGCCAAAAAATTGTATAGTATCCAGGCTATTTTCCAAGAAATATCTGATGTCCTCCAATGACTGAGAGATAGTGGGCAAACGACAAAATTTACCAAGACCAAAGAGTTTTTGGATGGAGCGATTCAGATCAACTTTGCGGACAATATTGCTTTCAAAATCTTGGTAGGTTTCAAACCTTTGTTTGAGCAAACTACGCAAGATACCAAGATTCAAAAACAAACTCAAGATACACAAGACGCTAGCTTATGAATTCTCAATATGCAGATCGGCACTCCTGAAGCTGATGACTATACCAAATATCTGATTGTGGGACAACCTGCGGTGGACAAAGCGAGTATGGAAGCGTCGTCTAGTATACAAGAGATACAGCAAAATATAGACAAATTTACTGCTGCAGCTGATGCAGCACAACAAACTTATATATCTGATTCTCAGTTGGATGCGATTGTCCAATCCTACGAACACAACAAACATCCGTTGTTTCTCCAAAACATGGAGGTATTTCTCAAAAACAATCAATTGTTTCGAAATACGATGATGGAATCCTTGCTGGATATGGATGCTATGAGCATGGAACTCAAAGCAAAAATAGAAGCATCAGAATAATGTTTGATTTTTGTTTATAAAAAAAGCTATCCACATACGGGATAGCTAGTATTATTCATAATACGTTTTATTCCAGCCTTCCGGATTCCCAAATAACACAGGAACGGAAACTTTTTTGCCATTGAATTTTTGGATGCAGAGATCCAAAAATTTGGTTAGTGCCCAGCGATCTTTGTTTGTCGTGCCATAGTCGACACGAATAAATCGATCGTAGCTCAATTGTCCTAAACGGACTAATTTATTCTCTTTGACTACTAAGAATGATGCATATCCATCACCGCCTTCCATAGCAAAGGTGAACTGGTCTGCTTTTAATGTTGAGTTGCGTGTAACATACTCAACTATGGCTTTATCGCCTAAACTTTTAATCATTTCCATATTATATTTTTTTTTGTTATTTTTATACTTATATATTTTTACTATCAAATGTCAAGTTCTAGTGACGCAGCAAAATAGAGGGGTTAAGGTTGCTGGGATTGCTTGTTCTATGAGGGAGTATTGTTTTTAATTTATCTCTCAAATTTTCTGATTTTTTGATACATACGCTTTTGCTGCTAAAAAGATGTATGTGGTGTGGTTTTGTATAATGTTTTGCGGTGATTTGGACAGCAAACCTTATGACAAAACTAAATTTTTATTTCACCGTTTTGTATCTTCTTAAATCTTTTTGCAATGTTATTTAATTCCCCTTTAGGTAATTTTGATTTTGAAAAGGTTGTTTTTAATATGTCTTCAATTTTATCAACCTGCCCTTGTTTTTCTTTTATTTCGTCTTCAGATAAAAATTTTGATAAGGGACATGGTAATATTTGATATCTAGAAGATATTTTTTTATCTTCTACATTTAAGTAGACAGGGAAGGATTTACATGTCAATGGTCTGTATTTGTATATAGCACATGTATTTTGTTTTGTAAGATATGGGCAAATACCATCTACACAATCTAATTCATAATGATTATCGTCTATTTTTACAAAAAAGTCGGGATATCCAGCATCTAATACTATGGTTTTTTCAGACAACGTAAAGTCTGTACCTCCTAGTTTACAACAAGATGCTCTACATTTTTTGCATATATCTTTAGTATCCATAGAAATTGTAATACAGAATTAAAACTTTTCCATTAAATTTATATGGAATTGGGTATTCTCTGTTATCTATCATTATGCATTTTGAATAAATTTTTGGAAACTCTTATCTTTGTTTTTTTTTGTTTCTATTTACGTCTGTGATTGTTACTTCGTTCTTTGATGTTGTAAGATTTAAGAAATTGTTTGTAAGATTTCCAACATCCATAGTTGCAAAAGATTGCATAAATTCATCCAATGTCATATTCATTTCAGCTCATCATTGCTTATTTTCAGTGTTCCATGGATTCAAAACTTGTACTGTTTTTATGTTTCACTTTGTATCTTTTTCACTTCATAATACTGCATATGCATGTTTTTTGTATAATGTATGCTTTCCGACCGTATATATTTTATCATGAGATTCTCATTGAACAGTTCAAACTGTTATAAATCATTGTCAATTTTTTAAATTATATGTTTTTAGTAGGTTTATAATATTTTTTTGGTTTTTTTCGCTCATATCACTAAGTGTTGCCTGACTTCAAATTCATTTTTCATACTGTTGTGGTTTGTTTTTTACTGCCTTATCTGTTTTTGCTACATAACTAAATCATTCAAGACTTTTGGCTCATAGAAATGTTTGGAGTGCAAATCCAGACATACCACCAGATATTTTTTGTAACTCTGTATGATCTAATGCTCATAAATGATTTTGTTTCAATACATATTTTGCAAATCATACTTCTAATAATTTATATCAAATATTTCATTTTACTTTTGCAAGTAAAAGTTCTTGAGGATTTATTTTTACCTCAACTCATCATGGCTCTCCCAATGGTATTTTGAGGATATAATTTTGTCAATTTTTTTTGATGGATGTTTTCATAAGAGTGTCAAAATATGGATTACGAGCAAGTACATTAATAGCAGATATGAGATAACAATCACCAAGATTTCATTGTCATATTTTTTCCAAACCTGAAAAAATTTGTGCATATTCAATGTCTGTCAGACTTCTGTTTTTGGATAAATATACATCTTCTTTATCTTTTATTTTTTGGTTATTATTTGTGTTGTTTGTAGGATTGTTTTGGGTTGTGATTTTTGTTCATTTTGGTTTTTGATTTTCATTGTTTGTTTTTGTTTTTCCAATGTTTGTGGTGTTTTTGGGAAGTACAGATTCTCAATTATTCCTTCATATTTCGTTTTTTTCAGTTTTTATATTTTCTCAAATATCGTCTTTTGTAGATGGGATATTTGTATTTCATGCATGTTTTAATACTTTTTGGTATAACGTAAACACCCAATCTCCTCCTACGGTCTTGCGATCAAGATATCATTTTATATTTTTTTCAAGTAATTTGAAATTGTCGCTTGCTGGATTGGCAAGGTCTGTTTTGAGTCTTTGATCTATTTTGTCTTGTGCAAGTTTGTCTTGTAGAAAGGAGTATTCTTTTTGACTAAGTCTTGTTTCATTTTGATCAAAAACTTCTGAGAGATTTTGTGACATTGATGCTTTTTAACAGTTAAAGATTATAATCAGATCAATAAATTATCTGGATTTTCACATTCTTCTTTCTCTTTTTGCTGGATTCTACGAATTTTTTCTTGTATAGATATTAGATTATTTATTCATTTTTTTATTTTTTCTTCTGATGTCTCATTGATAATAGATATGATTGTTTTGTATAAAGAAATTATGAGTTCATCATCTATATCTTGTATCTGTGTAATCAATTCTCCTAAATCAGCAAGAAACTGACTGTTGCTTTTTATCATATCAAAAATACTGACTATTTTTTCATATTTTTGTTTGTGGTTTAGTTGTATAAAATTTTCTATATCAGTGTCTTTCATAATAAATTATATCAAAAATAAATACTTTATTCTATTTCTTCTACAAAAAAGCGCTAGTAAGGATTTTCATAATTGCATAAGAAAACGCTATGACCAATACTCATATAATGGCGTTGATGATAGCTTTTTTGCCTTTGCCCATATTGCCTGCATCTGCGAAACTTATAGCGTACAAATATCCTGCGTAGATGATCATAACCACTCCTATGAGGATACCTATTTGTGAGAGGAATTTGACGATATAGACAATGTAATCCAATAACGTATTTCGAGTCATGACACCAGAAGCGAGCTGATCTCATAAGTTGCCTGATAGGGTCTGAGCTCCGTCATTGTATTTGTCTCGTACCTTGCCTCCCTCATCGCCGATACCTTCTACCACGTTTTCTACCTGTTTTGGGTTGGCAGATTCGGGGACAATCTCAAAATCATTGGTCTCTTGGGCATATATCATAATTGGCAGGAGATAGACTCCGATACTTGCGATGATGATACACAACTTTTTCATGGTGGTAGGATGAAATGATAAAAAGGACTAGGCTTATTGACTACAGGTTTTGGAAGCTGCAGATTGTTTGACTATGGTCTGAAACAAATCTTTGACTTTGGAGATGAGTTTTTGCAGGGACATCAGTTTGTCTTCGACAAAGTTTTTTTGGGTGTAGGCTTTTGTGGTCTCGTCGAGGAGCTGGGTAGATTTTTTGACCATCAACAACTTGACGTACGCATATTCTCTCTGTATCCTTTTGGTTACCATATTTTCACATTGCTTTGCATAACTAGTTTGTGCAAACTTTGATCCGATAGGGATAGGGTCGCTTTGTAGTTGGGTGTAGATCTTGGCAGCCAAGGTACACACGACATCATACTTGTCTCTTAATGAGGTGATGCCTGGTTTGTTTGCTCAAGAAAAGTTTTTGGTGGCGATATCGATGTTGTCAGTATTGTTGCTTCGGTACTCGTTATACATAGCTACTATACTCTGAGCTTGTACTGCTCCATTAGGATCTTTGCCGAGGGTATTGAGATATTCTCTTCGGGTTTTGCCTGCGAGGTCGGGCTCTATACCATAGGAGAGCTCTTTGACGCCGTCCAACCTTCTCATAAGGATATCGACGATATGATCAAAAAGAAATGCGCTCTCTGGATAATATTTTTTGGGGAGTTTTTGTTTTTCTTCTTTGCTACAACTAATAGGATCTGGTTTGACACAACAATATGCCTTGAGATTGGTGATCGCCTGCAATAGCGCCTGTTTGGGCAATACTTGTGGATAGGCAAATACTGAGCCATAGTTTTGCAAAAACTTATCGATAGTGGTGATAGTTCCTGTGCCACTTACTAGTCCGCAATCGTTTTTGTCTGTGGTATAAGCAAATGTAGTGCTGCTCAGCATAACTAGTGCATATATACCGATACCTATGATTGTCTTCTTCATCTTTTGCTGTACTCATAATAAAAGAGATAGATTATTTTTGGTTTTGTACTTGGGCGGTGATGGTGAGAATAGGAGTATTGGATTGGTCTTTGATCGTAAAGATAGTGTGGTTTGTTTTTTTGTCAAAACTATAATCTCCTCTGAGTGCGTATGCATACGTACCTGGTACATAGATAGCTCCCTGAGGATGGGTGTAGAGGATACATTCGTTTTTGTTGTTTTGGATGCAATAGCCATTGTTGAAGTCTCCGAACTTTTTGTCTTGGAGGAGTATCTTTTCGTAGGTTCAGGTTTGTGTATGAAGTTGGACGTCAGTAATATTTTTGATGGGCAAGAGTATATCAAAGAGGATGGTGTTGGTTTTGGTGTCTTTGAGTTGCAGGACAGGGATATGTGTGCTAAAGTTGATCGTAGGAACGATGGTTTTTGCAAATGCTTCGTTGATAGTAATCTCGCCAGTCTTGGGATCTATCGTAGCGATTTCGTCTCCTTGGTTGTTGTACATCCCTAGCGTGTTGCCTATGGTAAAGATACCTCAGGTAATGATAGTTTGATTTGGTGAGAGACTAAATCCACCTTGATCGTTTTGATTGGATCCTTGTATATTTTTCCATACACCATTTCTCAGTCTTTGGAAGATGACCATACCTTCATCTAGATCGTTGCTTATCTTTGCTATCACGTCCGCTGTCTCTTCTCCGCTTTTTTTGAGGTCAGTAATTTCTATGTCAGGGATGTGAATAGTGAGTTTGACGGTTTCTTTGGCGATGTTGTTGTTTTGGTCTATCGCAATAAAATCAAAACTTTGTTCATTTGTGCCGGTAAAGAATAGTCAGCTGATATCGATATTTCCTGTCTGTGCATAATTGTCTTTTTGGAAAATAGTCACTCCATCTTGCTGGATGATCATCTTGGATACGACGACATTATCGCTTCGTAGTCCTTTGAGTGTATAGTGGGTGTTGATAAATCATTCGTGAGTAGCTCATGTACTTACCGCTGTTTGCGTCATATCTCTCCACAAGACCATCTCTCCTACCGGAGGTGTAGTATCTCACAAGTTTTGCATACCTGCTACTGTTTGGTTGGATCGTGGAGAAGATTTTTTGTATAAGGTAAACCTTTTTTGCTGACTAGTACTCAGATCTCCTTGGGTAATCTGAAGATTGGCGATACTCGTATACAACCATTTTCTTGGCAAATCACTCAAACTGATACTGATATTTTTTTGGTTGGGATCAAAATATTGTACTGCCAAAATACGTTCTCCCAATGCTAGGGAAATAGGATGTTTGACCATATCATCATCTATAGTAAGGAGTCCTGTCGTATATGAGGAGTCTTGTGGCAACAAGAGAATATAGTTTGCTTTGTCCCTTCTGCCTAGAAAATCTCGGAAGCTACTTGTGCTCTCTTTGTCATCTATTTTGTTGCTTACTCTGATAATATATCCATCGACGGTTTCTCCTAATGATGTACTATTGGTCCACGAGAGTTTGAGTGAATCGAATGTTTGTCCGTCCGTCTTAAAGTTTTTGGTCTCTGTGGTGGTGTCGATGAGTTTGATGGTAATGTCATTGATATCGGTGTATCCATACGCATCACTGTTTTCTCTTAGCTGATCTAGTGAAGAGATATACCGATTTCGTGGATGCTCACTTGCATAGCTATAAAATCTTTTGTAGTACGTAGTGAGCTGATTTCCTCACTCAGAAAGTTGTTGGGTCTGTTGATTGGCATATTTGATATAAATAGTATTGGTATCGTACATGAGAATGTCAGGATTTTGATCATTGTTGAGATCGATATTTGTACTATATTTGTTTTGTACTTGCTGTGTCTGCTGAGTGGAAACCAGGGTATTGATCATGCTCTTGTCAGTGCCGCTATATGATTCTACAAAGACTCCTTGGACATATGCCGACATGTCTGTAGTGTACGTGTTTGCAGCTTCTTCACTATCCGTGCAGGTGGTACACGTAGATGCGGCAACAAATGTCTGTTGGTCATTGTATGCCAACAATGCGGTGTCTATTTTGTTTTTGGTGGTCTCTAGATATGTTTTGGATTTGTCGTAGGTAGATTGTGTCATATTTAGTTTTTCTGGGCCATCCGTCTGTATTGCTTTGAGATAGCCATCTACCATGGTTTTGTTGAGTGATAGATATGATTTGTTGGGATCTTCTTGGTTTTGGATGATCGTTTTGCTGTGGTTGTCGATATGCAATAGTGGACTAGTCAATGTGGTAGCGTTGGTAGTGTTTGCTACGAGTACGGTTTTTTGCTCTTTCAAATTTTGGATAAATGTATCATACTCCAAGATATCTTTTTCTGTTTGTTTGTTTGCTTGGATGCTTTGATCGATCATCGTCTGTGCAGCATCATGGATATTGTGCAGCTCTTTGGTGGCTGGTGATATGCTAGATTTGTTGTCTATCGTTGCCAAAATAGTTTTGACTTTGGTTTGCATGACTTTGTCACTTGCTGCACTTGTTTCAAATTTTTTGAGTCATTGTTTGAGCTGTGTATATGCGGTTGCGTATTCCATCGTTTCTTGTGGTGCTAGGTATCCGTTGAAATCTACATCTTGGTCGATCGCATCAATACCATCGATGATGCCTTGAGCTCCGGTAGTGATGATATTGTTTTCTACTTTGTCTTTAGCTCGATCTATGGCTTTGTTGACAGGTGCTTCTACTTGTTGAGAGACTATGTTGTTGGCTGCTTGAGCGATATTGTCAAAGACATTGTATACTTCATCAAAATTGAATTTGAGTGTGGTATAGGCATCCATTTTGTAGTCAAATCCTTGGAGTGGAGGATCTTTGAATTTTGTCGTCATATTGAAATAATCAAATACCGGTACGTTTCGTGTCCTTTGAGTTATTTGTTCTACTTTGGCTTTGACTCATTTTTCTCCTACCAATCCAATACCTCATTTTACGATACAAAATATTTTGCCTACAAACTCTGCTATGTTGAGTATTCCATCGATTTCTGGAAGTATTTTTGGGATTTTGGGTGCTGGTGGCAATACCGGCAAATCCATTTTGATCGTTGGGATAAACGATGGCAACTCTGGTAAGGTAGGTGGCTGTGGGATGACAGGGATAGTCGGCAACGAAACATCCAGATTGAGTTTGTCTTCTAGCTGATAGAGGATATCTCGATTGATCTGTGTACTAGGTGGTTCAGGTATATTTGGTATCTGTGGTAATGCTATCTTTACAGGGACAAAGTTGATCTTTGGTAAGGTGATATTCATTCCCAGATCTATGTGTGACATATCCATATATATGTTTGGTATCTTGAATGCAGGAATCGGTAGGATAGGCAATTTTGGACATAGAAACGATAAGCTACATGAAAATGATCCGTAGTTGTCATTGCTACATTTGGAACATTTTTCTGATCGATTTACAGAAAAATCTATCACCGCTTGCCGAGTTTGGATTGCTCATCCAATGAGAATGATTGCATCTACATACTGAGAAAATCTGTTGGCGTTGGTGTTGAGTCGGTAATTGAGATTGCCTACAAATCATGATAACAATAGCGATGTCTCGGTGAGATATCTATCGCTTACGTGGGTCCATTCATACAGCTGTGTAGGAAATGCTTTGTATTGTTCGAGGACGTTGATATTTTCTTTGAAAGAAGTAATCAATCCCTCTGTGTTTGCTTGGAAGTGTATGAAGTCATTTATCTTGAGTGTCAGGGTGTTACATACGGATATTCTACTTTGTAACTGCTGAATAGCCGCAATCCTTTCGGTTTGTGCAGTGGTAGGTTTTGCTATCGTCGTTAGCTCTTTGAGTTCTTGTGCGAGCTGTGTTGTCTTGTTGATATTTTCTTTGATTTCAGATTGTCCGCATAGTGCCGTGATGGCGGTTATCATTTTTTCCCAATCTTGTAATGTTTGCTGATTTTGTTGTATCCACAACTGTCCGTAGTTTTGGTATTGTTTGATGTCATCTGTGGTAAGTGCAGGTACTTTGATATTGAGTGCTTTGGTCTCTATGTTGATCAATGGGACTTCTTCAAATATTTTTTGGATGGCTTGAAATGGATTGTTTCCTAACTGCTGGGAGATGTTGTTGATTTGTTGTTTGGAAAACTTTTGTGTCCAATTTGTCCCAGATCCTATCTTTTGTATATATCCCGCATTGGTATCAGCAGCGTTGAGTGCTGCATACGTTTCTTTTAAGTTGCCGATTTTGTCGAATCCTTCCACCATCGTAGTGATATCAGGAAGGTCGATCTGAATTGTCATTTTGGTCAGATTGTTTTGGATATATTGTATTTGTCTAGTTGATCGATCTTGTACCATACATTGTACCAGTCCTTTGGTTTTGGCTCCCAAGATTTTGTTGGCTGCCATCTGGTTTTTTTTGATTTCATATCCATCATAGAGATTGTCTACGTCTTGATCACTAGCTATGGTGATAGGTGTTTTGTCTATCACTATGAGTCCACCAAAATTGCCTTCCGGTATCGCAGCTGAGTAATGAGGAGTAGTTGTCTGTGCATTTGCTGCGACGAGTTGCAATGGGGTACTGACGGTAGTCGCTTGTGTAATATGTTCATTGTCCGTGTCAACTATCATAGTATTGCTTATACTCGCAGGTGCGTTGCAGGTACCTAATGTATGAGTCATCTCTTCGTCTTGGATATCTGTGGTAGGTCATTGGTAGCTCTCTTCGTTGTTTGTCGTGGTATCTGTACATACACTTAGTGGTGGTAACGCAAATACGATACAGTTTCCTCCAAGATTGTTGAATGGTTTGGGGATTGCTCCACCTACAGAATAAGGAAGGAAACACATAGCGATTCATAGTCCTAATGTTAGCGTAGGTGCAAGATATAATCTAAATTGTGATGTTTCTCCCTGGAATATACCTCCCGCTCCTGCAGGATTGATTGGCCACACAAAGGGAACCGCATTGGTAGGAAATGCCAAAATCGGTAATCATTTGCCGAGGGTTTGATTGAGCATCTGGAATGGTACATAGAGTGGATTTGGTAACTGAGGAACGCATCCAAAAATATGATATGCTCATGGTGCCAAAAATGCTTCGTTGAACGGTACAGGTACCCCCTGACAGTTTCCTTTGTTTTTGCCTATGGTAAATCCTTGACACAATCCTTGTAAGGTTTCTTGCAGTTTTTTGGTAACGGTATTGGTTGCACTATCGATGGCGTTGGTTTCCAAACTTATACTCGATCCTTGACTCAGTATGGATGCTATACCACTGAGTGTCAGCGGAGGGGTAAGTAAATTGTCATTGGTTCGTTGTTCCAAAATAGATGATACTCATTGGACTTGAGTGACTTCTTGGATATTGGAGATATTTTGTATCTGATCCAAAATACTGTTTATCTTTTGTGTTTGTACCATTTGGGCTCCGCTCGTATAGCTGTCGATGACGGCTTGGATATCGTTGAATATCTCTTCATATGTCCTGTGACTTCTGGTGTTTTCATTGAAGAGTATTCGTTCTCCTTTTTGGCAGGTGTCGCTACTTTGTATCCCTATATCTACATATCCATCTTTTGATTTGCCTTGCTTGAGCAAATCCCTGTCTTGCACAGAAATCTTGGTGAGTGCAGTTTCTTGGGTATAGGTTGCTTGATAAGAAAAACTCAATTTCTGACCAGAACGAAGTTGTATATTGTCCATCGTAAATTGATATCCTTCTGGAGCGTTCCAATCGATCGTGATTCCTCTAGTATTGTCTGTAGTAAAGATAAATGATGGGATGCTATTGTCGGTGTTTTTGGCTATAGATCGTGGTCATTTGAGCATATCTATATAGGTGAGCTTATTGTTGTTTTTGTGAGAAAGTATAGTAGTATGCACGACCACGGTATCTTGGTCTCTCAGTATACCACCATTGATATCTCTATATTCTTTGTAGACGCTTACCGCTTGATTTTGTTCGTTGATAGGGAGATAATAAATTTCTTCGGGCTCTAGATTTTCGTATATAGGAGCTGTCTCTCATGGATTTTGGGTGTAGGCAAGTTGTGTCGTGCCTGCAGCGATATAACTGCTGAGATTTTGGGTAAATCCTTTGACATCTTCTACACTTTTCTTTTTGAGTTTTTTGAGATTGTCTCCTGTATATTCACTACTGATCGGCGCTGCCTGTTCATCGGGTTCTTCTTGGCTACCTTCTTTGGGGATAGCTATACCTTTTCGATGGATCAAGCTTTCGTCTTGGATATATCGACTGTTGTTGATTTTGAGTCCCAAACGTTTGATCGTTTTGTAATTTGCTTTTTGTCTTGTATATCGTTGGGCATCACATGTTCCCGTGGTTGATGAAAGATAGTTTACGCCTTTGCTTGTAGATCATCCGTAGAATATTTTGATATCGCCTCGTGTGTCGTTGGTGATGATATCTGTCTTGCCATCTTGGTCGGCATCCTGGATAAAGAGTTGGTAGATATTGCCAAAATCACTAGGATTTTGTGTTTTGGTATTTGGCTCCGCGTTGGTATTGAGACAGATATATCTTCCATCTACAGGAAATATTCATTGCTGATTGAGATAGACGATTCCTTTGCTGTTGTTGGTGATCACTATAATATCATCGTACTTGTTGCCATCTACGTCACCTATTTGGATGTCTTTGATAGGTTCTGCAATGATCATAAGTTCTTGAAGATTTTTGTATTGCTCAGTTCCCCCATAGTTTTTGATAAGTTTGATTGTTCCGTCGGTATAAATTACTAGTAAGTCTTGTAGACTGTCGTTGTTGAAATCTATAGGTACGGTTTTGAATAAAGTTTTTTGTGGATCAGTGTATATCGTTTGTCCTAGTGATGCATCGAAATCGGTATCAGGAATCTGTGTATTTTTTCCATTTCTTTCCAAGAGAGGATCTCCAAAATTTATAAGAAATTGTGAACCGTATGGTACGGTCGCTTCTCCTACATATTCTCCATTGGCAAAGTTGGCAATATTTTTGAACTTGCTAGAAAATCCTATACCTGCCATACTATCAGCACTATCTTCGATAGACATATATCCTTGTTTGGTGAATGCACTTGTAGTAATATATATTCCTATACCATGAGTGTTGGTAGATCACTGAGTGAATATATCAGTTTTGCCGTATTTTAGTGGATCTATTATACTATATTCTATCTCGTTGTCGCTATTTCGTACGAGCAATTTTCCTATGATTGTGTCGTTTAAACGCATGGTGTAACTACTCATGTCTGCTATCATTTCATTGTCTGCAGTAATGGTGATGTTTGCATCTACGGTTCATTCTATCGTATTTATTATTTCTTTGCCATTTATGCGTATGGAGGTTTTGGTTGACTGATTGCCGGTAATGATACTGTCTGTCGGCTCCGGTATATAGAGTAATGTATTGGTGTCTTTTGAAAAGTTGTTTATATCTCCTGTGCTACTCAATTGTTGTATGATAAAATCTTGAGTTTTGCCCATATATATAGTTGCTACATCAGGAAGTTGAATTGTTAGCTTGCCGTTGTCGATCGTCAGTCAAAATAGTTTTTCGTTTATGCTTTGTACTTGTCCATTTGGGTCTATGATATATTCTATTTGTTTGATCTTGTTGGGATCTACAAGTTGTGTCGTGGTAGCAAGCAATTTGTCTGATTGTGCTGTTACGGTATTTATAAGTTTGTCATTTTCAGAAAAATATCATCGCTGATTTCCTCGATCACTACCAAAGAGATTGAGATACATGATGTTGAGATTTTCTTGGGGTAAGATACTTTCTTGTACTATAAATTTTTTGTATCCTGGTATTTGATCTGATAATGCTCTGATTTGTGTATCTATGTATGCAAATACATATCATTCTCCTCCTGGCTGTTTTGTAGTGATGGTATAGGTATATTCTTTGCCACTATACATAAATTCCTGTGTATTGATCGTCGCAGGACCCAATACATCTAGCTTGATTTTTGTGGCTTGGGTGACTTTGTTGTTTCGTGTGTCTACCACTTGGATAGTCCCTGTTGTCGTGGTTGTGTTGGTGGTATCCAATTTTGTTTTTTTGATCGTCATCAATACTTTTTTGGCTTCTCCTGCTTGGACCTGAGCTTGTATAATAATAGGATCATTTCCTGGGATATTGATCGTAATCTTATCATCTCCGGCTTTGAAGCTTGGATATAATGCTAGATTTAGACTACCACTTTGGATGATAAAATTGTTTGCTTTTTGAAATTTGGTTTGATTCAGGGCTTGAGTTCATCTTGTGATGTTGTTGGTGATGATAGTTCCTGGGTGTAGTATCCCATGCGTACTGGTAATATTTGCTACGCTTTCGAGTGGGTTTCCTTTGTTGTCTTTGAGCGTGATCTGGAGTGTAGCTATGGCCTCAGGATTGATCTGTGCAATATCGTGTTCATCTATGTACTGGATATCTTCCTGATTGTTTGGTAGTTGTATACTCAGCTGTGGTCTCGTACTTCTGCTCGCATTGGTCTGATACAGTTTTGTCTCACCTTGCATTATGGTGAGGATTCATTGGACTATGTCGATTTGTTTGGAACTAGTGACTGTTTGTGATGAGGTAGTGGTGAGTAGCTTTTGTTGTGTAGGAGCTATAGTAATGGTCGCTGCTGTATTTGTCGTGATATTTGTAGGTGCTTGATATATATACGTAGTGTCTTGGAAATTATTGATTTCTCTTGTGCTGGTAGTGGAGGCTCCATCACGTAGTGCCCCTTGTCCACTTCCTACACTCAGTGTATATGATTCCACGGTTTGTCCTATTTTGTTTCCATATTTGTCTGTTGCTGTGATTTGTAGTGGAAGTTCTCATCACTCAATTACCTTGTTGGTAGGAGTTGTGATGGTAATGTTTGTGACTGGTCATGGTAGTATCTGCACTATTTGAGATTTGGTAATACATATATCTTGGGATGCTGTCGGTGTACACAACTGTATATATACCGAGGTCGTTCCTGCTTTTTTTTCTTGGAGCTGTAGAGTAAATGTTTCTGGTTGTGTGTATGGATTATAAAATTGTTTGGCTGCTGAAGTGCAAATATTTTTGCTTATTGTTGTCCCATTTGCTTTGCTAAGACCAAAACAATTGTCTCCTGTGCCCGTGATACGGAGTTTGACCATTCCCACATCTTGTGTCATGCCAATGGTGAGGTTGTTGTTTCCTGTAGTAGTTACGTCTAGCTTGTTTTTGTCTATATTTATGGTTGCATAGGTCGTGTATCACTGGAGCTTGGTTTTGGTTGTTCACTCTGCTTGGTTGATGAGTTCTTCATTGTTTGGTAAGCTTCGTTGTTTGCCATATTCCTCTCGTTGTGTCCCTACATTTTCTAATTTGTTTTTGATCTGCTGGAATGTTCCGAGTATCGTTGGTCCAAGTGCATCATTAAAATTTACCTTGATATCAAATGGCTTTTCTCGGGTTTTTTTTGCCCAGCACACCATGGCTTTGCTCCATGGAGAAGAAAAAGATTTGAAATCAAAGAGCAATGCTGATCCGTTGGTATCTACTCATTCACAGGTATTGACTGATTGCTGGAGACTATTTGTTTGTGTTTCATCTTCTATAAATGCGTTGGCGGCTAGAGGAGTCGTTTCTTTGGTTTGATATTCTTGAATCTTTTGGATAAAGCTTGGTGCTTCTTTTGCACTTACATAATCTTCACCATCGGAGTTTATAAATCCTACTTCATATCCTGTTTGGTTGTAGGTTGGTGTCAAAAACTTGCCTTGATCGTTGTCTTTGGTTAGATAGGTATGTACGACATTGTTTATCTTTTGGTTGATATCGAAGCTACTTTTGATCTCACTGATATCGTCTTCTACGTTGGTTGTTGTCGTCCTTTCGGGTCGTGGATTGTTTTGTTGATATAAAAATTTGGCAAGCATATCTATTTTGTCGTCGTCTGTGTCTGGAGTCTGGTTGCCATAAATATAGTTTGTGCCATAGGTTTCTTCTAATGTATCCAAATACTCTATCAACCTGTCTACAAAATATTCTGAAGGAAGTATGTCATAATTGTGGTTGTTTGGATTTGCTCGTGTATCAGCTTGTCCTAAGGTGATAAACTGATTTTTGAATGCTTGATAGTATTGATTTTTTTTGTTTAATTGTGCTGATAAGAGGGTATTGTATTCATTAGCTTTGCCAATGAGATAGTTTTTGATAGCGGTTTTTATCTCGTTAGGAGTCTTGAGTACCCATCTATTGTTTTGCTGTTTGTAGGTTTTGACTTCATAAATGTTTGGATAATCCAATCTGACCGTATCTCATCATACTCCTTTGAAGGTAATATTTCTGATGCTATCAATCGGTCTGTCTTGGGTGATCAGATTCATTCCTTTGGTAGTTTCTTTTTTGTCGATATTGTTTGTTGTATCAAATGTCTGTAAGCTTGTTTGTATTTGAGTGATTTCGTTGCCTAGTGTGTTTTCAAGGAAGGCTTGATTGATTTGTACAAAGGGTTGTATCGTGATAGGGGTATTGTTTGCTCCCACTTCTCCGTTTTGATAGCCGCTTATATTGTTTATGCTGGTGTTTATGCTGGTGCTGTATGTTTGGATGTTGTCGATGATGATGTCCAAGGTAGTACACAATCTTGCGTATGTTCCGTTACATCCATTGCCTCATTGTAATGCTGCGATACTAGCTTTCTTGGCTTGTAATCATGTGATATCGGTTGTTAGTCTTCCTAGAGAATTATACATACTTTGTGCTTGGAGAAACGTAGCTTTCATTATATTGTATTTGGTTTTGGTACTCGTCAAGCTGTTGAGAATATCAGTTTTTCGTGTGGTAAGTATCTCTACTTCTTGATTTTTTAATTTTTCTTGTTGTTGGATGTTTTGGATGTCGATGAGCGTGTTTCCCAATGTTGTGGTATCTATCCTGTCCAAAAGCTCCAATAGCCCTGTGTTTATATGACTGATTTTGTTGTGTATATCTAAACTCGAGACTAGTGAGATGTTGTTTTCGCTCCATGTATCTGCCAACTCTGCTATCTCATCTGTGTCATATCCTCCTAGCGAAGTTATAGTAAAGTCTCTTATATTTTGTACGCCTTGGTTGTAGGTAGTGATGTGTTCTTGGATCGCTGATAAGTTGTTTACTACTCCTGTAGTGCTAAATTGTTGGGTGGTAGTGATGATGTCGGTTTTGGCTCCCGAAATGTTTTGGAGTGTGTTGGTATAAAAATTGGCCAACGCAGATCCGTTGTGAAATTTGTAGGTCTGGCTATCTGAAATCTGGTTTCGTGTGGGTGCGGTATTGAGTACTCTCGAGTCTAATGTTTTATACGTTACTATACTTCCTGCACCTCCACACTCTCCTGGCGTGGTAGTATAGAGCATAATATTTTCTTGATCAATGCTACGATGAGGTAGTATATTATAGAGTGTGAAATAATTGGTTGCACTGTAGGATAGCGGGATATTGGTTGTTCGTCCTGTTGGGTTTCTGAGACTACCCTGGGGATACTGGTTGGTAAACATTAAATCGTTTCCATTGTTTTGTGGGTAATGCATCAGTAACCATAAACTATTTCCACGTTGTAGATCTCCTGCAGCAAATTTTTCTTGGATGAGTGCGGTATATTTGTTTATTCATGAAAATGAACTAGCAGCTGGCTCTGCACTGTTTATTTTTTTGGATCATGCTATGTCATATATAGGCAATCTTGCATTTTTGTATTGGTAATTGACGGTATTTGTGCTGACGTTGTAATTGAGTGGAGATGCTCATCATCGCATCCTTTGTGCAAATCCTGTCATACTTTCACAGCCTCATTGCTGCTCTTCATCTTCGATATTACATTTGTCTTCGTCTGCGGTATTGTCTGGCTGCCAAACTCTTTTTTTGATACAAATGTTGAGCCGTTCTCGATTGAATAAATATTTTGGACATTGCATGCCTCGAAGATCTTGTTTGCTTGTTTTGCTACTATTGTAGAGATCTAGTTCGTCTTGTGCATTGTAAATATTGTATCCTCTATTGGCTTCGACCTGTGTAGAAAATACTTTGTATGATCATCCAATAGATTGTCCTGTATGCTGTATGCTTTGATCGTTGAGGGTTGTTAAATTTTGGTAGGTTCATCTATATATGCTTGTTTGTTGTGCTGTTTGTATATCTTGTGCTGGTGTACCAAAATAATAGTTGTGGTAATAATCATACGTTGCCCATGTACATTTGCCTCTTTTTTTCTCTCCATTAAAATTGAGATAACTCACCGGAATAGGAACGTTGAGATAGTAGTGTTGATCTTCTATCTGAGTGTTGAGTCCGCTTTCCAAATATTCATTGATTTGGATGAGCAATCCGGGAATATTGTTGGGTACATCTCCTATAATCCAGTTGTCTTGTTGGTTTATTTTTTGGGTGCTTCATTGTATGTTGTCAAAAGATTCTCCCTCGATATTGGTATATCGTCTAGCAAGTCCTGCTATGTTGTTTTTGATCTGTGAAAGAAATGTACTTCCTATGAGTCCATCATAGCTTTTAGTCATCTCTTGGATAGCTGCTTGGAGAGTCATAGTAGGTATGTTTGCTATAGTACCTGAGAGTACAGATTTAGCTTCGTTGTTTTTGTCTTCAATCATATCGGTGTATTCTTGTAGCTCTTCGTCTTGCGTATTTTCCATATCACTTACTAGTTGATCTCCGATATCCAAGGCTTCACTATTGTGTTCTTGTTTGAGCGTGTCCAAGAGTAATGATGTATACCTATGGTATCCTATATCTTCTGCAAAAATTATACTATTGAGATAATATTTGCTATTTTCCTTAATAAAATATTTTTTGAGTCCTATAAAATCATCATACCAAATAGCTTGGTCGATAAAATCTGCAGGGTTGTTGGTATATGATTTGATCTTGTTGAAAAAGGTAGTATACTGATCTGCTTTTTCAAATTTTATGATCCCATGCCAAAGTTCTGCTTGTCCATTGGGATTGTCATTGTATATGAAAAATTTTTTGTTTGTGTCGTAGACAAATTGTTGATCCTCAAAATCTACATAAGGATAGATGCTGGGATAAATAAATCCATTGTTTTGTACTACAGGTAGCGGTATATCTCCTATGAGTATCGTCCCGATAAGTTTGGAGCTTGCGTCTTTGAGTCCTTCAAAATACATATTTTCCAATATTTGCGCTATTTCGTGGGCTTTGAGTGTCTTTGTGTCTATAGGCAATACTACGGCTTTGCTATTGGCAATTTTGCCTTGGATGTACTTGGTCGTATATCGCAGGAGATCGGCTTTGATTTTGGGGTATATTTCTTTGTCGACGAATACTGCTACAATGTTGGTGGTGTCTGGGTTTTCTGCTGCGTATATTTTTTTTCGGTCTATGAAAAAGCTATTTTGCAAAAAATAGGATATTCCATAGATACTAATAAGTGTTCGTATACAAAATTTTTTGATTCGATTCATCAGTCAAGAAGCCTATTTCTAAATATTTTTTTTGTAAGAAAATATGTGACATGTTAGTATAACAAAAAGAGAATAAAAATAAATCAAAAATAGCGAATTTCGCTATTTCCAAATTAGGTTTTTGTGATACAATATTCTTTGTATTTTTTTTATAAAAAAACCTCAAGGACAATATGCCTTGAGGATAGTAATTTTTTAGAAATATTGCCTTGAAAAGTATATATTCTATTGCATGGTAAATGTCATAAACTTTATTCTAAATACTATTCCAAAAATCATGTAAGATATCAATATTGCTACAACTATTGTTCCAATGATCAAAATAAATATTTCCAATACTTTCTTTTTTCTTCTATTGTAGTACCAAAATCTGTACATAAATCTTGATGTCAAAAATTTCCATATTTTTACTGTTATTATTCCGGAAATAATTACTATTATCACCAATGCTAATAACCACCAAGTACTGTTTGTTGCAAAAAATAAATCTTTCATTTGTTTTTGTTTTTAATTGTTTTTGTTTATATGCTATATATACATATTTATTTTTAAAAGTCAATTACTTTTTTGTTTGATTTTAAAGCGTAGATGTTATGTTATCCATTGATAATCATAATACCATCATCTGGCTCAAGTTGCATAACTTTATAATTGATTTGCTTTTTTTGTAAATATCCGTATAATGTAGATAACTTGTTATGATATTTGATAACATCATCTATGACAATAACCGTATGTGGTGAGCTTATTTTCTCTGCAATTTCCATATATTCACCATACTGGCTTTTCTGTCCATCTATAAATATGAAGTCTACAGGTATCTGCACCAATTTTTTGATAGGCGCGCAAAGTGCGTTGTACGGATAACTGGTAATATTGTAACAATGTGAGTCTTTGATGTTTTGTAATCCCTCTTGATAAGCAGGGTAGGAAACCTCAAAAGACGTTATCTTGCCTCCTCGTGTATGTATTATTTCCCCCATATAGATACTACTATATCCTACTGCACCTCAGATTTCTACACATATTTTTGGTTTATGCTTTCTCAAGATCTTTCATAGAAATATCTCTGTAGCCAGACTTATGATAGGGATATTCCTTGCTTTACATGCCTTTCTCAATGCCGTTTTTATTCCCATATCCATACATTATTATTTAAAATCTTTATGTATATTATTTTATTATTTTACACGTACTTATTATTATGAATGAAACACAATTACCCGCAATAAATGCGGACAAAACAAAACAACAACCACAACAACCACAACGTTTGCAAATGCCACAACCACTTAGATCACAACCACCTAGACCACAACAGCAGCTACAAGGGCAACCAAAACCAGTTGTTGCATGACCAAAACCTATTATTTTACCAAAGCCTATTTCTAGTTCTGCTCCTATGCAATGAAATCTCTCTATTGATTTCACCAAAAAAAACAATGACAAAAAGCGTTATCCTACCAAAAGATACACACCAGGAAACAAAGAAAAACTTAATTCTGAGGCGTTTATTCGTCAAGATAGAGTTTCTTCTCTTGCTGGTATCACCAATCTCAAAAAACTTATCAAAAAAGATGAAATACCTGTCAAAATAGGTAATCTCATAGGTTTGGAACAGGTCGGACAATGTATGTTTATCGAATATAAAAATGATATCATTATTGTCGATGCAGGTATGGAATTTGCTGCAAATGAAGAACTTGGAGCAGATTATATTATCCCTGATATCGCATATCTCAAAAAGAATAAAGCCAAAATAAGATGAATTCTGATTACTCATGGACATTTGGATCACGTTTGAGCGATCAAAAATATCATCGAAGACCTTGGTTATCCTATTATTTATACCACACCATTGGCTCTGGGTATTATCAAAAAAACTTTTGATGATCCAAAAAAAGCAAATTTAATCAAGTACAAGACCGTTGATCCTGATGTGGATTTGGTCAAATTATGATGTTTTACGGTTGAATTTATTAGAGTCAATCACAATATCCCAGAAAGTATGGCCTTGGCTATTTATACTCCAAAGGGTATCATTTTTGATTCATGAGATTTCAAAATTGATCATACTCCAGCGATTGATAGACAGACTGATTTGGCGAAAATTGCTAGAATTGGTACCGAAGGTGTCAAATTATATACCTGAGATAGTCTTGGTTCACAAACTCCAGGACGAGCAAAATCAGAAAAAATCATAGGAGAAACTATTGAAGGACAAATCAAAAACACCCCAGGAAGGATACTTATCGCGACTTTTGCTACCAATATTGGTAGAATTATCCAGATTGTAAACAGTGCAATCAAGCACAATAGAGTAGTTTTTCTTTCGTGAAGATCTATGATAAACAACATCGATATCTGTCAACAACTTGGCTATATTAATGTCCCAAAATGAATGATTCGTAAGCTTGATGCTGATGTCAATCAAATGCCCGGTGAAAGAGTGTTGATCCTTTGTACGGGAGCTCAAGGAGAAGAATTTGCTGCATTGACAAGAATGGCTAGAGGAGAACATCCACAAGTAACTCTTGGAAAAGGAGATACCATTTTGATGTCTGCTTCAACGATCCCTGGCAACGAAACTGCTACCAATACAATGTTCAACAACTTGTTGTCCAAGTGAGTAGAGCTTATTACCAACAATGAAATGGATGTCCATACTAGTTGACATGGATATGCTGAAGATCACAAATTGATGCTTAGTTTGGTCAAACCACAATACTTTTTGCCAGCCTTTGATGATATGGTACATAGATATGCCCACAAAAAGCTTGCTTTGGATATGGGGATACCTGAAGAAAATATTATTATGCCGTTTGAAAATGGATGTATTATAGAAATGTACGATGATGTTGTTATGATTGGAGATCAAAAACTGAAGTTGGATACTATTATGATCGATGGAAAAGGACAAGGACATATGTCAGGTGAATATGTTATCAAAGCTCGTCATATTATGGCGCAAAATGGTGCGGTTTCTTTGATCTTTAAGATTGATACCAAGACCAATGAATTGGTCGGCAATATCCAAATAGAATCAAGAGGATTTGTGTATTCTAGTGAAGTCAAAACTATCCATACCCAGATTGTTGAGTTTGCTAGAGCAAAATATAATGAAAACCACAAAAAACGTATGGAAGTCAAAGACAACCTCAAACAAATCAAGGAAGATTTGTGAGAATTTATCATGAAGATTATCGGTAGGATACCTATGCTTTTGCCTATGTATGTCTATATCAATAGAGAAGCGCAAAACGGCAACTCAGATATTCCTTCTGAAGAAGCTGTTGTCGGTATGACACTGGACGAACAGTGATATGATGATTAATATATGCTTTATTATACGATGAAAACCTGCACATACTGCAGGTTTTTTTTTATGAATTTGGTAATGATTTTTAGCAAGTAACTGCTGGATATCCCTCGAAATTGCTAACAAGAAAAATATCTTGTCGGATACTGTCATCAATGTTTGATCTTTCTTGTCTCCATTTGTCGAGAAAGGTAATAACTTCTCCAAAATCTTTTTGATCGTGTGTCTCTTCGAACGAGAAGGATATGTCTCGGTTTTCGTTTTTCCAATACGCGATAATGCGTTTGGCTGCTGGTATCGCGAGTTTTTGCCAATACCATGTGTTGTAAATGTTTTTGTTGTTCATATGTTTTGTTTTTTTTGTGAAGTTCTCCTATACAAAAACGGAGAAAAAAAACAAGTGAAAAAAAATTGAAATAGTCGAGAGTATCTGTATAGTGGTTTTTGTTTCAGGTTAAAGATTTTATTTTCTTATCATATGTTATGAGAGATACTTATAACCATAGCCTTACTTGGTCTACTACCAGGATTACGGTATTGGAATATTGCAACAAAAAATATTATTTCAATTATTATGCTCATGCTCTTAGACAAGGCGTAAATGAAGAACTTTGGCTGACTACTTTACTCTTGAAAAATCTCAAAAGTATGGAGATGCGAATAGGAGAAAAAACTCATCACCTACTTTCGGACTATCTCAATCTTTTGAAACAATGACCATTAGATTCCGATCGTATCCAACAGCTCAAAGAGGGTATCATCAAAGAAATGAGAGACGAATTTGATATCTCCAAAAATAGAGATTATACTTCATATGACAGAGATCATAAATTTTGACTTTCTGAGCATTATTATCAGGAAAATGTAGACGAAAAACTCGAAGATGCTATCCAAAAGGTTATTCACAACTTGGATGTGTTTTTGGAAAGTGATTGGAATCAAAAAGTGCAACATTATTTTCAGACTGCCAAGACTGTCTATGTAGAAAAACCAAGACAGAGAAATTTTGATGGTATGAAAGTCAATTTGTATTCTATTCCTGAGTTGAAAAATCTCAACGTGATGGCTGCTCCAGATTTTGGTGTGGTTTTTTCTGACAATAAATATCTTATCATAGATCGAAAATCTTGACAGGAAAAGATGGATGGAGATGATGTTTCTGATCAACTCAAAATTTATGCGCTCAAAACATTGCTCAAGTCTAGGCTGGATATCAACAATGTAGAGATCGAGTGATATGAAGTGTATTTACCAAGTTTACATCAAATAGGAGGCAAAATAGCTGCTTCGGATATCGATCATATCATTCAAAAACTCAAAGACGATATGGATTATCAAAAACAATTTCTTGTCGATGGAGATATTCTCAGAAATGAACCATTGTCTCATGATCATTTTCCTAGAACCAATAGCGCCAAAAAATGTGCGAGCTGTACCTTTAGAAAGGTATGTGAAGATCTTAAAAGTTTTGAGTAAATTCAAAAATTAGTGAATAATAAATAGTGAAAAGTGAAAAATGAAAAGTGAAAAATATTGGCAATGTTTATTTATGAACTATTGTGATTTTTTCGTTGGACTTTTTTTGTATGTAGTCGCTTTTTTTATCGCCTAAATCCCTCTCTATTACTCTCCTAAATCCTCTCTATTACTCTCCTAAATCCTCTCTAAAATAGAGAGGACTTGAGAACCCCTCTGTGGAACAAGGTCCCGCAAGGCGGGAGAGGGGGTAGGGGCGGTGAGGTAACAATTACAGCAACCGCCATTGGTAACGTAGTTACTATAAAAATGTTGGATATAAAAAAAGCTACTATACAGTAGCTGTTTATTATATGTCCGGTATATATACTGGATCAATATTGTAGAAGATAGCGAATTTTCGTAAGGATTCGTCCCATGTTTCCAGTTCCATACTTTCCAAAAATTCTTTTTGGTTGATGGAGTGTATTTTGTCTTTGGATGCTGCCTCCAAGATTTTTGAGATAGTAGCAGCCTTGTCTATCTCTTTTAGATAGATGATGGGTGTACCGCAGAACTTTGCAAACTCTTTGAGGCTCTTTTCCCAATTTGGTTTGTTCATAGCCTCATTGAATTTTTTTATATTGATACTATGCCCAATACGACTACTATTCCCCCATTCTAGAATTAGCTGGATGGTTGCTGATTTGTCTATTTTTCTTTTCTTTTTCATTTTTTATGTTTTTTTTCTTTTCATTCTTATACTTATTTGCACTTAAATGTCAATCTTTATTCTTGAATAAAATGTGAAAATATTTTTATGTGTTCGTTGCTTATATTGTAGGACTTATGGACGATATCTTGCATAAATTCAGAAGGGACAAGGAAGGTATCTATCTTGTCGGTGAATTGCTGTTTGATAAGAGAAAGAGAAATATATTTGCCGATGATGGCGAGGATTTTGATCGGGTTTTTGGTAGGTTGGGTCTGTAAAAAGTGGCGGAGCGTGAATGGTGTCCTGATTTGTTTTTCTTGAAATAATGAGCTCGGAAATGGTGCGAAATATCCTAGATCATGAAACATCATCCATGTTTTTGCTGGACTATTTTTGCTTACATATACTGCAGCTCGACCGAGATATCTCATGACGCTGTTGTATCGGATGAGATCGGGTTTGAATGTTTTGATTTTGCGCTGTAACTTGATTGCTTCTCGAAAGTTTCCGAGTCCGGTGAAAAATCAGAGATATTTAACTAGTTTTCCAATCATTCATGATGGCACTTTTCCACCGCACAATTCCACCTGGTAGCCGTGTGGTTCAAGAAGTTGTTTGATGTCGTTGATGTAGGTTTCTATACCTCCGATTTTGTTGATAAAATCAGAAATTATCAGAATTTTTTTGACGTTTTTGCCGGCGAGGGCGTGGAAACGTACTATTCGCTGGTCTTTGGAGTACTGATGTATCGGCAGCATCTGGACTGGAGTATCGGATAGATTTTTGACTCTATGATAGAGTTTTTGTCCCGTGGTATTTCCTGGTTGATGCGTGAGATCATAGTCTGAGGCGATGAAATCTTTGAGTCCTCATTTGGCATATCAGATAGGTTGCAATCATCGCTGAATTGCTGTCAACGCCGAAAGTCCGAATGTTTCTAGACATTCTGATGGCATAAGACAGTACTGGCAATTTTCTACGTATCTTTTGATGATTTCTCTGTTTTGTCGTCAGAAAAAATGAATATTTTGATGTTTGCTTGCTAGTTCTTCAATTTTTTTTTCTCTACTTCATGATCAGAAGACAAATAATTCAAAAGGGATATTCTGATTTTTTTTCTCGAACATTTCAATCATCTCGATGATGCCATCGATTCATTTTTCAGGTTCTAATCTTCAGAAAT
>CAZECU010000004.1:0-13475 GCA_964510755.1 uncultured Candidatus Peribacteria bacterium
GAAAATATAACGAATTGCTGATGGTTTTCAAAGTTTTTTTGCAAACAAAAAAACTCCCAAAATATCTGGGAGTATACACGGTAGCAACTTACTATATACCAAATTTTTCAGTTATCATATTCCATAATTGATTATGAACTTCTTCTACTGGTTGATTAGCATTGATGATAGGCCAGCCATACACTTCAGCGAGTTCCAAATGAACAGCTCTCACCTTGGATGTAAGTTCATGATCTTGTTCATGTTTGTGATCAGCTTCTATCCCTGATATAAATCTTTCACCATCAAACAAAATAGCCATATCCTCTTCTAAGAGATGAGAATTGAGCCTGAGAAGAAAATTCTTGTCCACTCCTGCCCCTACTCCCCAAGCAATACCAGTTCCTTTGTAATCCTCAGCGATAATCCATTCGCCAGATTCAAGCCTTTGTTTCAAGGTAGGCTCATACTGTGTTCTATTGAGTGCATGACACATCTGAAACTCACGAGGAGAAAATTCATACGGATTACCTTTTCTGAGATATTCGTTGAGCATTTCACCAGAAGGTTTGAGATCGTAAACACCATATTTGAGATATGACGCTATAATCCCTAATGCTTTTAGTTTAGGAATCAACAATTCTATTTGGGTTGTTTTTCCCAAATTATTGATACCATAAAAAACAATAAGTTTTCCTTTCCCTTTCATAATATATATGTTTTAAATAAATTTTTTGTTTGTATTTACATCACCCACACTAGCCAAAAACAGCAAAAAAACAAGAGCAACAAAAAACCCCAAAGGGGGTTTTTCAAAAAATAGTGATATACATTAGTCTAGATCAGTATAATTATCTTGAGGGTCGAAAGACATATCCACAAAATCATCATTTTGACGAGAAGACACAGGTGATTTGTTTTGTAAAATATTGGAAAGATTATCCAGGACTTCTGGATTGGCGATATTGGCTCAGGTTGCTTTACGATGAGAGGTTGGTGCAGAAGAAGCGACAGGAGAAGAGAAAGCTCTAGTTTTAAAACGATTTTCCTTAAAACATGTTTTTTCGACTGCATCAGCAGTTTCATAAAGTTTTCTATTGATATAAGGATCTCTAGTAATTTCCTTATAATGTTGATTAACTGCCTGTCTTTGTTCAGGAGTCAAACTTGAAATAAAAATTTGTCTCTGGGTATTATCAAACAATTGAGCACAATTTTCCCATGGATCCAATTGAGGTTGATATCTCTCATAATCTTGCTGATATGAGACACCGCCAAAAGAATCTTTTAATATAGTAGGCGTCAAAATAGTAGCCATATTAGTCTTGAAAAAATCTTTCCAAGCAAGCATAGCATCTTCAAACTGAGCAGGTATCGTTACACGACCAAGAGATTTATATACTTCCCCACAGATACTATAATACAATACATTATCAACGTCAGGAGAATTTGGGTGTTGTTGACACCATTTCAATCTTTTGATCAGTTCCACCTTGGTAGCTGTAGAAAATCATTTTTCATCAAACCACGTAAAGAATTTATCCACAAAAAATTTAACCTGAATAGAAGACTGTAGACGTGCTTTTGGAATTGCATCTCTCATTCTTTCAAAAAACGCTTCTTGATTTTGTACAGCATCTCAATCTTCTCATGCAAAACCTTGTCCATTAAAATGCATCATTTGATGAATATTATTTTGATTTTGTGTCAAAATAGATCCCGTAAGCGCAGAACGATTTTTACCAACGTCAGGATCTCCATCCTCATGTTTTTCATTACTATTTTCCAAAAACTCGTGAATAATCTCTTTGTGTGCTGCAGAAGTTTTCGGATCCTCATAAAGATCTAATAACGTTTTACCTTCCACATTTTTACCGGTAAGTTTAAAAAAGTTGCTAAGATTTGACAAAGTATCGTCTTTCAAAACCCGGCGTTGGAAAATTCAACGATCTTTTTCAGGTTTACTAGGATCGGCTCGTTGAATCAATTTTTTGGTACCTCCCGACATATCATCATAAGAAAACTTAGCAAAATCAACACCATTCTTTTTCATCTCGGTACCAAATTCATTGTGACTAAAGAGATTAAGCAAACCTATCAATTTATCTCTCTGATAAATGTTTTTTGCCCAGACTCCAGGGACAAATCATCTCTTTCTACAGATATTTTTGATCATACCTTGAGTATCCGACATCGTCATTGTGAGAAATACGCCCGAAAGCATCCCTACCATGACCGCTACTTCAAAAGCTTTCCACTGACTTTCATTCATCGCTTTGGTCGCCATGACTTTCAAAAATGGAATCGCTTGTTGTGGTCTATCTCACAACAATCTATGAAACTCTGATCTAGCAAAATCAAAACTTGCTCCTTTTACTTTGCCATAGATCTCTTCTACATTTCCTTGACTAAAAAACGTAGTGTATCATTTTTCTAGCTCATCGATAAAGGTATGAGAATATTTTCCATAAAAATAATATTTGGTTTTATCACCATCTTGGATTCCCAGTTGTCTAGCATCCATCACATGGACAAGATATTTCATCTCAAGCTCCAAAATTTCATTTTTTTTGTTGTCTATCCATACAGGTCCATATTGCGAAGATCCTTGTTGAAGTTCTCTCACAAGTTTGGCACGCATGTCTAGATATCTCGCCTGATGCTCAGGTCACATCAAAATATTTACTCGCATACCTTTTGCAGCCCACTCTGGATTTCTATTGTACGGTCCTTTTCCTTTGGCTATCATTGCCAAAAGCATCGCAGCCGCTTTGTAATGCGGCTTAATAACAAGTGTTCAGTTGAGCATATTCTTGATATACTTTTCATAGATCAGTCCAAAATCAGAATCTTCATAATATTTTTTTCGCTTTTCTACTTTTTTCCAGACTCTATTGTCTCTTTCCTGAAAATGTTCTGCCCCTAGAGTTTCAAATGCAGAGGAAATCCTACCAAATGGGCTAAATATCTGTCCCAACTTAGAATAAAATTTTCAATCCTCAAGAACAAAATCAGTAAACTCCTCTGTCCTTTCATCATCATATTTTTTGATAGAATCTTTGATTTTGGAAAAACTATTTTTGACAAATCAAATCATATTGGAGATACTAAATCCACGTTTGGTTGTAGGCGCTTCGAGACTAGCTTGGGAAGCAGATTTTTTCAAAGTTTTTGCTTGTGCCTGTGTTTTGGGTTGAAGTCATTTTTCTTTGATAAAGATCAAAAACGAAGGATAATCCATATCGCGAGTATATTTGACTCCCATACCTCCATCGACAAATTCTCCAGAAAGGGTCACCGTATGATTAGTATGGTATTTTATTTTGTACAAACTCAAATTTTTGACAGCATTTTCTTGGTCAGCAGCTTCTCACAAACTAGGTTCATATCGACCAAAATACTCGACTTTTTTGTCAGCATCCTCTCCCATAGCAAACGAAAATTCATTGTTGTTTCGTTGGAGATTGCCAAAATATTTGTCCATATCGGTAACCAATCATGCTTCTTTTACAATACGCATAGTATCATTCATAGATTTGTTGGAAAGATCTGGTGTTTTGTACAGATCGCCAAATTGGGTTCTAAGTTCTTCAAACGTAGTATCTTTCATAGGAAATTCTACAGTTTTTCATTCAGATTTGCCCAAACTCAGTTCGCCACCATGAAATTTTATCGTAAACGTTCCTTTGGTATCATTGATCTTTACGATTTCAGCATACATCCATGAACGACCAGCGTCTTTGGGATACAATTCACTATCATTTCGTGGAACAAACAATCTAGATCATACCACAAAACCACCATCTTTTGTATCTTTAGAAAATGGATATCCTCTCAGCTGTTTTCGGGCTGAGATACATTTGTCTTTGGCTGATATTTCTTTGGACGCTTCAGCTTCTTGAGCCACAGGTTCCTCTTCTTCTGTAGGTGCTGCTTTGTCTTTGTATACATTGAGTTTGCCAAGTTGCTTAGCCAAGGATTCTTGTTTTTCGGGAGACAAAGAAATACGTTTGGTTTGCTCTCCCAATACATACCCAAAAAGCAACGCTCCGATAGCATCACCGTTGAGATTAAGTTGCCTATCAATGATATCGATATGACAATCTTTTTGCTCAGCATCTTTGATCACTACAGGGATTTTGGACTCAGGAGAAGAAGACTCTCCTGGTTGATTTGGCCAAGTAACCAGTTCTCTTTCCTGACTAGGCGAAGTCACAGGTTGAGAATAAAGATATAATGCTTTACCATCATAATTTTTATCATTATATTCATCACAAGGACAATATCCTGAAAGATATCACCTTACCGTTTGTCCATTTTTGGTAATTTCGACCTTGTACGCATCATTGATACGAACGGTCTCATTACTTCCTTTGAAATCCGTATACAAAGAATCAAATATCGGTGTTTCTTCAAAAAAACTTTGACTAGAAGTACCCACTTGGACAACAAAATTGAGCGGAAGATTTTGCAATCATTCCAAATCAGCTATGCTAGGAAGTTGTGTCTGTGAGCTAGACATAAACTCTTTTTTGACAAAAGAAATCGGGATATTACCATGTCTAGTTGGGATCATAATATCCATTTTGCTCAGATCAAAAAGATCTTTGAAAAAAGTAGACAATGATTCCTGATCGACATCCAAAATTTCCGGCATTTTGGTAGCCAGAACATCTTTGAGTTTATGTTCTACCAACAAAGAGACCAAGGTTTGTTGATCTGCTTGCGAAAGCACAGGAAAATTAAATTTGTTGTCCACAAGCTGAGCAAAAATAGGGCCAAGTTTGGCATCTTTGGTCTCCAAATAGATAACATATGCTTGCCATTTACGAGCTTCTTTGTCTTGCTGTAACTGAGAAATTTTGTGACGCAAACGTTTTTGTTGATCCACAGGAGCTGCGAGATATTCCTCTTCTGTAGCAGCTATTTGTGACTCTATACTACGAATATCTGCATCCAAAGAAACATCCACATGAGCAACACTATCATGATCAAAAGGATATATTTTGGTTATTTCATTGATATAAGGAGGGAACTCTTTGAATGTCGTCGCAAGAGCAGTCAGATAACGATCTACGGTCTGCTGATTTTTGTTGGCGTATTCGGAGAGCTGATGCATTGCAACCTTATCAAAAACCTGTCTAAAATATTTTTCGCCAGCTAGTGATCATTGTACAGCGGCAAATTTGACCTTTGAGCTAGCTAAGGCATCAGAGATATCACCATTGGTTACAATGACATCATCAAGTTTTTTGGCAAGATCTTTGTCAATCTCAGCTGCATGATCCGCAAGAAACAATATCCACTCTTGCTTGAAGGAGATCAAATCTTGATAGGAACTAAAAATATCGATAGGCAAAGGAAATCTAGACACAAAATCAGTTTTGAGTTTTGGGGGAAGTTGTTTTTTGAGTTTTTGGATAGCAACCTCTACCATAATTCTTTCTATGGGACTATAGGCAGGGACAAGTATTTGTGAAAAGTTTTTTTGAAGAGTATCATTTACACTGACACCTTCTTTTTCCAAAAAATTCATCCAGAGAGGATAGAGATCATCCAGAGTTTTGAGTTTACCATCCACATTGATGATATGTTTAGTAGGATGAAATCATGCAAAACTAGCAAATCTACTAAACAAATCAGCAGGAAAATTATTTTTGCTCTCATCACAAAAGGCATGTAATTGTCCCAAACTATTTTGCATCACTTGCATCTCCGTCATTTGTGATCCAAATTTGGTATGCAGACGAGGAGAATCTTGCACTATATATTTGACAGAAAATCATTTGTCTTGAAGCTGTTTGAGATAATGAGGTAAGTCTTTTTCTTTGACACGATCAAGGAGATCGGGATTTTGCTCAGCAAAATATTTCCAAAACTGCTGCAAATACTCTGCATCACCATAACGCTGGTTTTTTTCATCCTGAGAAAGTTTGTCAAACCCGACAAAAGACTCTTGAAAAATATGCAAAACATCATCCGAGACAGGAATCTTTTGTGATTTGGACTCAGAAACTTTTTTGCCCTCACGATCAATATTTTTGGAAGATTTTGATTTAGGTTTTGCCATCACAAAAATACATAAGACTAAAAAACAAACAACCATCAAAACATCAAGATTTGATATACATAAAGTATAATGATTTATCTCAAAAAAGCAAAAAAAACACTGACCTGAAATCAGCGTTTTTTGTCTACCCAGAAGGTGGAGATATTATGGTTGAAATAAGGTATCAGGAGTAAATATGATTTTTTTGACGGCTGTAAACTGAGCAACAGTTTTTTGTATTACATTTTGCAAAATCAACATACGTGCCGATCCTCCATCAGTAAATCCAGGAACCTCGCTAAACTCTAGCGTTAGTGTCCCATCTGAGTCTAAATCAGTAGAAAGCAACTTGAATGCCGTATGAGGAAACTCAGTAGTAAATCACATTTTTTGTTCACTAACCGTTAGATTACCTTTGATAAGTTCGTTGACAACATCTACCAAAAGATCATCACTCACAGGAAAAATACGATAAACAGGCAAAATAGAATGTATATTTACTTGTTGTTCAGCGGGCAGTTTTTGATCCTCTATTTGATTGAAATAATAGAGAGCTACTTTAGTCGGGGCTGTTGTCTTAAATACAGATGAAGTATCCATAGAAGATGAAGAATCGGTCTGATTAGTAAGTTTTTGATTGATCAGAGTAAGCTCATCATAGATATTAGCCAGCTGATCATCAAATCCTGTAGAGACGGGAGCAGCCACAGAACCTGTCAAACAAACTTGCGAACACTTACCAAATCGAGATCCTATTTCTCTCCCCAATGGTTTGTTGAAAACTCTCAAATAAGATCGGAATAAGAAAATGATAAGAAACCAAAACAATGTAGTTCGAAAGATTTTTTTCATAAACAAGAGATGAGACGATAAAACATCAAATCCGTACTAGACTATCACAAGTATCGTACTAGTTAGCAGGTGTAGGTTGTTCAACAACAGGACTCACTGTAGTAGTTCATGTTGTTGGAACAGTTTCTCCTACCAAGGTATTAAGCGTTGCTTGCATATCAAGCAATGTTGTTTGGATGGCAGTGATTCCACTCATAACTTCTGATTGTGCTCATGTCGTAGAAAGTACTTCACCACTTGTTGTGATGGTAGTAGTTCCAAGCCAATTGCTGATAACAGCTCACATATTTGTATCAAACTTAGCATAAAAAGCGATACCAAAAAAGATAATAAGCCAAGCAATAGTAGTCCATAAAAATGTTTTCATTAGGATAAGAATAAATAAGTAAAATAGTGTGAAAGAACTGTAGTCTTTTTGATAAGGAAATCAAATAAAAAAATCCCACTTTCGTGGAATCCATGATATAATGGGGCAGCTGACCCCGTAGGACTACGGGACGGCATCCTGAGTCACAGTACTTTCCTAATTTTAAAAAAAGACACAATTACGTGTCATTTTACATGGGGCGGCTGAGGGGACTCGAACCCCCGGCATCCTGAGTCACAGTCAAGCACTCTAACCAACTGAGTTACAGCCGCCATATCAAACGTGAATAAATGTTGAATGATTTAACCAATGCATTATATGACCATCTTTCTTGATCATCTTTTCTAAATGAAGAGCTTCTGATTTTGTTGGTTTTTCAAAATATCAAATCTAAACCTAATAGTAATCTTACAAAAAGCTCCGAATGTAATGACCCCGTCTTTAGCAGGATAACCAAAGCTGCTGAAAGCAGCTCCCCGTCTTTAGCGGGGCTGAGTTACAGCCGCCATTACATACCAATAGTACGTAAATCAATGTAATGTTTTCCTTCCCAATATCAAGAAAACTTATACAATTAGTAATAACCATTTTATACAAAAAGATATGAAATGATAGTTTCCCACAACAAAAGAAAAAAAACCAGTTCTAACCTAGAAAATAATATATAGAGATATAGATAGTAGTCTATACTCTAAATTGACTACTCAGCTCTTCTTGAAAATAGACAGACGATAGGTACATATAGCGTAGTACGCTTTAATTTTGTCAAAAGACCACGAAATCATGGAGATAAAAATAGAAAAAACAGCTTCCGATCAGAGATTTGATAGATTTCTCAGAAAATGGTTCAAAAAATATCCGCAAGTTCGCTTAGCTGATATTTATAGTGCAATTAGGAAATGATTGATAAAAGTCAATAGTAAAAAAGTAAAAGAACAATACAGACTTGAAGAAGGTGATATTGTCAGCATAGACGAAAGTATAGAGACGGGAAGCATAGATCCAACATCTTCGATCACACAAAACGAGCGCAAACTAGAAAAAGTAGACATCAACAAAGTAAAACAGCTACTATTGTACGAAGATGACCAACGAATTGTGTTTGATAAGCCTACAGGGATACCTATGCACCCTGGCAACAAACATCGAAACGATCCTTGCATGAACGATTACCTCACCAAATACACCCAAGACTTACAAACCAAAACTTTTGCACCTGCATTTGGATATAGACTAGATAGAGATACCTCGGGAGTATTGATCGCAGCCAAAACCTACGAGGCACTTCAATATATCAACACCATTATTAGAGACAGACAAATTGACAAAGAATATCTGACCATTGTCAAAGGAAGATTTCCCAAACACCTCCTAATCGACAAACCACTGACCAAATCCTACAACAAACAATATGACAGATCGGAAGTAACGATAAACTATCGTGAAGGAGTAGAAGCCAAAACAGAGTGTCGATGAGAAAAACAATGGAAACATCCCCTTTTTGGAGACATCTCTTTGGTAAGAGTCAAAATCCACACAGGGAGAATGCACCAAATCAGGATACATATCAGTGATGCAGGATTCCCTGTCCTAGGCGATATCATTTATGGAAATACAGCCACCAACAAACTCCTCTACACACAACTAGGAATCAAGAGACAATTACTTCACTGTCGAAAATATAGTTTTCATGATAAGTCCAAAAACAAAGAAATCAGCTTTGAAGCACCTCTACCACAAGATTTCCAAAAAGTCCTAGAATCCAAAGTATAACAAACTGCAATATCTTTAATACAAAACGCACCAGTATCAAACCAGCAAATATTTTCAGCTATACAACTAAAAGTGTCGATGCTCTATTCTAGGTCGTAGAGTACTATACTGCCAAGGGCGGTTGCACGACAAGACGCTCCCCATATCGAAGCATTCAAAATATTCGAGCCAAGACGAGTCAGACGTATGTCTGCGAGTACGGTGAGATAAACAAGTTTGAAAAAATGAAACGACAGTTTGTTGAGATTGCAACCGCCTTGATCTTTTTCGTTAGTTTTTCCATCAAGGGAAAAAGTAACCCCAGCGGAGCGTTTAAAAAAAAGTCTAGCGAAGCGTTTTTTACTCCCCCTTAATCCCCCTCTGAAACAGAGGGGGAAACTTGCTTTATCTACTACGCAAGTCCTCTCTATTTTAGAGAGGATTTAGGAGAGTAAGAATGTGTTGGTGATTATTTTTCTCTCTCCATATCATAGAATAGAAACGATCTGAAACAAAAAAAATACGTAGCACTAGCTACGTACATATAAGTATATCCAAATTTTTATTGTTCAAGAGTAACACTACTCGTATCTACACGCTGTACAAGAGACGTTCCTCCGCATGTTTTGACTTGCTGTTTGTAAACAGACCAAGCTGTCTTTCTAGCAGTACGTAGATCAGCAGACAACAAAGACATAGAGTTTTTGTATTGTTTGAGTGTTTGAGTTATAGCAGCTTTGATAGATTGTTTAGTTGGATTTTCCCATGCAGCAAGTAGAGAGGTTTTTCTGGTAAGCAATACCGACAAACTTCATGATTGATATGTTTGTAATGCAGTCATCAACGTAGTCTCTTTTTGTGCTACTGCGGTCTTAATACAAGTCACCACTACGCCAGAGAGTTGTTGTCCTGTAGGTTGAAACGTTAGTGTCCTTGCTTGCTCTGCAATAGCAACAGTACCCAAGATCAATCATATAAGAGGAAGAATAGTTAAGAGCTTTTTCATACAAAAAAATATAACCAAATAAAATAACAACTCCAATATAACAAAATACTTATTTATTTCAATGCCTGAGAATAGTGAGTTACCAAGTAGTATTTGTTGCCAGACAGAGCCACTCAAAGTCCTATACGAGCAAAATGACCGACAATAGCATTGTAATGAGGTCTATATGATTTTCACTTTTCATTCATAAAAAATGTCCAAGATTTTTTGATAGCTTTGATAAAGTCTTGGGTACAATCAGTTTTTTTGCAGCTATAGATGTTTCGTCAAATATTTTCGGTAAAGAGCGTTTGTCCATTTTTTTCTTGAGTCGCAAAGGATATTCCCTGATTTTGAAACCAAGATTTGATACTTGCATAGGAATAATATCCATCTCAACTTTTTCTTTTGTGAGTTGTCCTTCCAAGATCAGCAAGATACTCTGCCCACGTAGTAGCAGTTCATTCAAGAGCATAATCATAAACATAAGGAGTCAGAGATTTTGTTGTCCTCTCCGTATTGTGCAACGACAACCAGACCTCTCTAACTTGGTCCAAATCTACACCGGGGATAGACATACCAGAGCTGACCAATGAGGATGCATGTCCAGTATCGACATCTAGATCTGTCACAGCAAAAGAAGATCAGGAAGATACATTATCAAGATGTTGACGAACATACGTTTGTAATGTTGTATATAACTCGACTTGCTCAGCATCATCACGATTTCTAATCGCCAGTAACCCTAGATTGCTATAGACTTTGAGATAATAAGGCCTTTTGGCAGAAAGCGTAAGAGAAGCGTCTACCGTATCAAATTCTTTGATAAAAGACTCTGGAGTAAAGAGTGCAAATGTACTTCACAAAAACAAAAAAGATATGACTACAATCAAACACACACGAAGGGAACGCATTGGAGTATATAGAGAGTAAAATGAAACAAGTATAAAAAAATACCCCTAAATTGCAACATTAGGGATATATCAGTTCAGATAAGGTATTTACGAAAATGTAATATTTCCTGTACTCTCAAAGGTACCCAGATCTTCCTCTTCATCAGAAAGATTTTCGAGACGCTTTGTACATCCTTCACAACGTTTGACAAAGGGATCATTAAGCAAAATAGACTGCACAACCATATCTTCGATATTGATAGTCTCTACTTTTGGATCGATAAAAAATAGTACTTCTTCATTGTCTTCTGAAGATTCTTTATTTTTTTTGATATCGTCTTCAAAGACAAACCTTGCGGTGTACACAGGTATATGAACTGGTCTAACAAATGATTTACCACAACTATCACATGTTTCATGAAAAGCCGCTTTCACATCACTCAACGTACCAAACAACGATGTTTTATCCAAAGATTGGATGGTAAACGCTCACGACATACCCGTATCATCCATATTGGACAATTGGTCAGAAAATTTGTGCTCGAAATCAATATGATCTTCTCTCCCTGCTTCATTGAGCAAGTCAGCAATTTTGATGTTGAAACTTTTGTCTTTTTTAAGAAGCTTATCTTTCATTTGACCTTAAACAGCATAAAGATATAAAACAAGACGTCGTTCTCCTATCTAATGAAGAATCCCAAAGAAAAATTATGTTGAAATTTCTATGGAACATATCGACAAATATAAGTATACAGTTTTACTCTACATTTTCAAATCAGAGATTAATGAAAAAAATCGCCAAAATCCCAATGAAGACAAGGACAATTCAAAATATCACCTTATCGTTTCCCCAAAAACATATATGTTTTGACATACTCAAAGACAAGCTCTCACCTAGCCAAAAGATTATGGTAGCAGTAAGTGGGGGCGCAGACAGCATATTGACGTCATGTTTGATATACAATTTCTTTTTAGAGAACAAATATAATTTACAAAATTTGTTTTTTATACACTGTAATCATAAAACAAGAGCAGGCAATATGGATGATGAATTATTTATCAAAAAGTTTTTTGGCTCTACACAAACCATCATAGTAACGAGAAACAGCAACAAAAAAGTCAGCGAATCCGCACTCAGAAAGCGAAGATATAGTGAATTTACTACAGCTATACACAAATATCATATCGACCAAATGATTTTTGGACACAATCTCACCGACCGCATAGAAAGCACGTTTCTCAATCTTTTGCGCTGATGTCAAAGCAACGGTCTACTGGCAATGAGCACTCAAGAACCACATCACTTACTTGAAGATACCAAGGTACTCAGACCACTCCTCCATATCAGCAAACCAGAAATTACACAAATATGCAAACACAACCACATCCCATTTGTCATAGATCCTACCAACAATGATACGACTACAAGTCTAAGAAACAAACTCAGAAATAGCATACTTCCTCAGCTATACGCATTATCACACAAACAAACAAGCACGACAAATTCTTTTATCGAAAGTATGAAACATATCTACCAACAGAGAGAAAGCATCATACATCAACATCAAATTTCTCTGACTTCTCTCAAGGTTTCACCTTATCGACACGCTAAATTCGCTTACCAACGAAAAACATTTCCTCAGAGTATCACCCAAGAACATATCATCCAGATACTCAATATGCTACATATAGCAAACAACACCAACAATGCTCGCATACAAGAACTCACCAAATTTTTGAAAACCAACGAAAGTGGATACAAGTTTTTCAATACTACCTATTTTTTCAAATCTCATGGAAACATATATATCATCTCTGCGCCTGTAGGATTTCGACAAAAACATATTGATAAAAAGCATCCAATACATAGTGTGGAAAACATACTACGAGAAAACCAAACATATGAAATATCCAAAAAAGAATATATCAATGCGGTACTCAGATATCCACAAAAAGGAGATACCTACAAAAACAAAACACGAAATCAATATTGTATCAACCAAAAGATTCCTCTCTTCCAAAGAAACTTTGTCCCTATCATAGCCAAGGGAAATCAAATCCTCAAAGTATACAAACCAGCTATCGTATAATTATTTTTTATTCCATCACGCCACACATGTCCATACGGGAAACCATTTGTGCCTATACCTCTCTCTTTTACCAAAACACTATCCACATTATCAGCAATATGACCAACTGGTCAGAGAGACAAACAATCATGATCACGACAATCTTGTGTTGTTATCTCCTCGGCATCATACTACTGATCATCATACATCGTTCTACCACAAAAAAACAGAGAAAAATAGAAAAAACCCTCATAGCAGCATACGATATGATACTCTATCAAGCAAACAAAGCACAACATGAAAATCCTCTCATTCAAGGAGAATCCTGTATACAAACGATAAATCAATCAGCACACAAAAACTACGATGCGAACGCTGCCGCTATCCAAAACCAGATACATACACGAGAACAAAAACTAGGCACCACGATTATTCCTCCACAACAATGGTCCCTCATCACCAAACAAAGCAAAACAAAACACAGATATCTACAACGATCTCACCTCATAGGACGACTCCTGACTATACT
>CAZECU010000004.1:13575-29956 GCA_964510755.1 uncultured Candidatus Peribacteria bacterium
GCAAGGAGAATGTTTTCTTTTGGTCCTGTAGCAGGAATTTTACCAATGACTGGTTTAGTAGTAGGAGTCGTTTTGGTTGGAGTAGCAGTAAGTCAGCTTACTACAAAGGTATAACGATACTCAGTACCATCATTGTTTGGCATGAAATTGACAATATGCTCACCATTTCTTGTAAGCGTAAAGGTATAAGTTTCATCGCTCATCTTAACGGAAGTTAGTCTCTCAAATACTTCACTAGTAGGATTCCAAAGGAAAATATCTACCGTATCAGAGCCATCAACCGCTGTCCATCTCAAGGTAGCTTTGTTGCTAGAGATAGTATGTCTTACATTTGCTAAAGTCATATTGGCTCCTGCAGAAGCGTGGGTAGCTGATTCATCAGCACTTCCATCACCTGACGTTTGTGTCGCCAATTTAAATCGAATCTCATTGGAATATTGTCAGGGAATACCATTATCATCTTTTGGTACTACGGTAACATAATAAATCTGAGAAGCAAGCAATCCATCAATAGCAGTAGAAAGCTCCATAGTAATTCGGCTACCTACCGAAGTAAATTCAAATGTTTTTTCTTGTGATTCATCCAACAAATCTAGATCATCCTCAATCTGAGACAATGGATATTTGGAAATCGTAACTAGATATTTTTTGATCTTGTTGCCCAGTTCGTCTTGAATCACAGGAGATTTGATCACTATTTTGCTCGTAGTAATAGAATCGACGCTAATAGTCTGAGAAGAATTATATCCAAAAGGAAGATCAGAACTTAAATTATCCATCCAATCCCAAAGGTCTCACGTAGAAGCAGTAGTGACTCCTACAAAAAGCAAAAGAGAAAGACATATTCTCAAAAAATGTTTCATTACGTATGGATATTATAATATAAAAGGTTTTATCTTTATATTGCAAGATACCTATAGTATAATGATATATGTTTATTTCTACTACAAAAACAAAAAAAAAACCAAAAATTAAAAGCATATTTCTTTGATTAAATATGCAAACACTTGACTTATACAAAATAAAAGAATGAATAACATAAAAAGGAGTAAATAAAAACGTGTCTGTAAAATATGACTACATATAAAATAGATGATTTTTGTATAATATTACTAGCAAAAAATTTGCATATTTTATAAAAACATATATACTTGATCATAATACAACGAAAAACGACTACATACGTATCTCAAAATCGTTAATCTCTTTTATTCATTTACTAACAAAAACAAAAATGACAGAAACAGAAAAAACAGCTACAAAAGCTGAACCCAAAACAACCAAAACCACTTCTCCAAGCAAACCAGCCGTACCAACAAAAGTTGCTACTGCCAAAAAAGTAAACAAAGAGGAGATAATGCAAAAACATCATCAAATGGTGCAATTTGTACAAAACATGCTAGAAAACATGGAAAGTGACATGAAAAGAATGAAACTTACTCTTCATCAACTCAGCAAATTTGATCCTGAAAATCCAGAAAGTGTAGAACACAAAGAAGCAGAACACACAGCAGGTACGCCAGAACTCAAAAGTTATTCAGAAGAAAATGCAGAAGTTGTGGAAGGAAAATTTGATGGATACTTTATGATCGGAGCAGATCAAAAAAAATATCCAGTACCTTTGAACTATTCGAGCAAAACCAAACTTGTACCTTGAGATTTACTCAAGCTAAAAATATTGGACGAAGGCAAATTTATTTATAAACTCATCCAACCCGTAGAAAGAAAACATATTAGAGCCATCTTATCCAAGACAGAAGAAAACAAATTTGTTGCAATCACTGATGATGGCAAAAACTATTTTCTCAATCAAGCTGCGGTAACATTTTTCAAAGGAAAAGCTGGTGACGAACTCTATATATTAACCAACGAAAAAGAAGAAATGTGATTTGCTGCTATCGAAGCAATTATCAAAAAATAACACATACACACACAGATACAATAGATAAAGGAGCCCTATCATAGGCTCTTTTATATTTTTGTCGTACGTTTGTCTATTTTTTTCTTAAAGCAAGAGGCTAGTATTGTGCACATTCATTTCCTTGCCAAATAGATGAAAACTGACCTCATTTCTTGGATATTTCCTAGACAATGCATAGTATGTGCAACAATGGGAGAGTATCTGTGCAAAACATGCAAAAAAAAACTGGAACCACATCCAGAGATATGTCCCTATTGTCACAAATTTTCTCCTGATTATGCCACCTGTATCACCTGTAGAACAGACAAAAACAATCATCTAGAAGGTATCATCATTCCCTTTGCCTATACCAGTGTACTCAAGACCCTCATTATCAAACTCAAATATTTTCACAAAAAAGATATCAGCAATTTTTTGATAGACAGACTAGATATTGCTCTCCAGACAAATCAAACACTTCAAAGACAACAATATAAACATCCACAGACATTCATCACGTATATTCCTAGTCATTGGACGAGAAAATACATCATCAAAGGATATAACCAATCAGAAGTTTTAGCAAACAAACTCAGTCAAAAAATACATATCCCCATGTTACCCATAGCCACAAAAAACAAACGCACCAAGACACAAGCCAGCCTGGATAGAAACGGAAGATTGCACAACCTCACCAATGCCTTTTCGCTCAACAAAAATCTACCCTTGAGCGGAAACGAAACGCTACTGATCATAGATGATATAACCACTACATGATCCACTATCAACCAACTTGCAAAAGTAGTAAAACAAAGCTATCCACATATAAAAATCCGATGAGCGGTACTAGGCAGACATAGATAAAAAAATATGAAAAAAACCCGGACAAAACGCCGGGAATGTTTTAGTAGATAATAACCTCTTCACCGTTTGCCAGAGCTTGAAGAGCTCTACGATAGATTTTGATGCTCTCAATACCTCTCAAAATAGCACCAGTCAATGAGAAAACACTCACCAAGGCAAGCAGGATACAATTTATTATATCCAAATGATGTGATGTCCTGACCGTAAATGGTATCAGAAAGATTATTCCCAATACCAAACAAACGGATATCCATCTGCTTATTTTTTTTCTTCGAGTTTCATAATATTTTTTTTGTAAGGATAGAGAGTTCTCAAAAAAAGTCAAGTTAATGTCCAAATAAGAGAGGTTTTTTTTGACAAAACAACAGATTCAGAATATACTTATCTGATACTTATATCATCTATACACCAAGAAACTTTAATTTATTAGCATAACACTATGGCAATTACCGGCACAGCATCTCCTTTGAATCCAGGGCAACAAACCAATCTGGATATCAATCTCGCTCCCAAAACAAACAACACTGAACCTATATCATCTAGCTCCAATCTAGATCTCAATTTGGATATCACTTTACCCAAACAATCAGAAAACAATGATTGGCTCCAAACAGAAGATCAAAAAAACGAAACGATGACAGACAAGGAAGAAATGATCCAACCCGTAGCATCAGGAGGAGAAGAAGTGAAACCAACCAACAACATCACAGAAAACAAAACTCCACAAGCATGATCATTGACAGAAGATATGCAAATCATCAGCGAATTACAACAACAAGCAAGTAGCGGATGATGAGCAACACAAACAGCAACACCAACATCTTTCAGCCAAGAGCCAGCCAAAACATTTGATTTGGACACCATGCTTGGCAATAGCGATGTCATAGCTCCCCCAGTAGAGACGCCAACAACAATGCCATCCGTTGCTCCTCTATGAGAGACTCCTGCTGCATCAGCAAACATTCTTCCAGCGTTTACTATACCAACAGCAGGAAGTCAGACACCAACAGCAACAGTCATGCAAACAAATATACCAGTACACAAAACATCAGGAGTCAAAATTATGCTCTTTAGTATGCTTTTTGTAGCATTAGGATTTACAACATTTTTTATACTCAAGACCATGTATCCCGTAGAATTTGACAATTTAGTAGGATCTCAGGAAGCAATACATGCAAGTGCAGACACGATAAACACAGGAGACATAATAGATACGAGCATGACAGGAACAGACACAACAGAAACCACAGGAGACGATACTATAGATGAGGATCTCTTTGGAGAGCTCAATGAATTGGAAACAATACCACAAGAAACAGTACCCGTGCAAACAGACATTAGCAGACTAACTACCTATGCCACTCAAGGAAATGCATTTGTTGTCAAAGGCAAAGAGTTGCAAAATACTACCATGATAAAATACGGACTCTATATATCCAAAAAATCTACTGCATTTCTCGAAAAGATTGCAAATGGAGAAGAAATAAATAATCTCTCTTGATACTTTGCACAATTTGATCAATATAGCCAAAAATTAGATGCTATGATCGCGCAACCTACACAAGATACTCCTACTTCTTCAATACAAACATATGAAAATCAGTCCCCAGAAGCACAAAACGTCCTCCCCTCTACAACCGAAACCTGAATGATCTCAGAATAAAAAATTTTTCAAAAACAAAATTTCTTCTACGACCATCAGCTCATTATTAGAAAAATATATTTTCTATCTCCAATACGAAAAAAACGTAAGTCCCAAAACTATTGAGAATTATTCACTTCGACTCAATAGATTTTTGGAGTTTTGTGGAGATCAAGAAATCAACAAAATCAATCGTATGCAACTTCTAGATTATAGAATGGCGCTTCATCAACATGGGCTTAAAGTCAGAACTATCAATTATCATATCGTAGCGATTAGAGCATTTCTCAGGTTTATCCTCAAAAACGACATTGATTGTATGAGTCCTGACAAGTTAGAATTGGCCAAAACACCTCCGAGAGAGGTCAATTATTTGGATGAAAAAGATATCGGCAAAATATTGGCTGCACCACTAGAATACACCAAAAACCCTCTCCAACAAGTGAGAGATTTTGCTATTTTACAATTTTTGTACGGTACAGGACTGAGAGTCACAGAGCTCATTACTTTACAAAAAAAAGACATCAAACTGGATTCCAACCAATTTTCCGTAGTCGGAAAAGGATCCAAGATACGCTCGGTATTCGCGACCAAAAACGCACTCAACGCACTAAACACGTATCTGAACGCAAGACAAGACTCTTCGCTCTATTTGTTTATTAGTCTTTCCAAAAACGGATTTGGACAGCATCTAAGTAGAAATAGTATCGAAGAAATAGTCAGAAAATATGCAGGGCTTGCTGGGATCAACAAAAAAGTAACTCCACACACCCTCAGACATAGTTTTGCTACTAGTCTTATTAGAAAATGAGCAGACATCAGATCCGTACAGACATTACTAGGACACTCATCTATCACTACCACACAAATTTATACCCACGTAGATGACAAACACCTCCAAAAAGTACACGAATTATTGGATATATAAAAATATTTTATTTTGTTTCAATAATTATGGACAACAACATTATAACACAACTTCGCAAACAACTTATCCAACACAGTGATCCACAAGTAGCAAAATCATGACAAAGATTTTTCAAACAGTCCGTCAACATGTACGGAGTAAAAAGTGCAACCGTAGAAAAAATAGGCAAAGAAATATTCCAACACATAAAAACATGGACCAAAGATCAGATTTTTGAGGTGTGTGAAAAATTATTACAATCAGGATATATAGAAGAATCATTTATTGCGTGTCATCGATCATATTATCTAGCCAAACAGTATACCCCAGAAGATATGACGAGGTTTGAACATCGAGTAAATACCTACGTCAACAACCGAGCAACCTGTGATACTTTATGCAATCATACGATAGGATCATTCATACAAAAATTTCCCAAATACATCAAAACGCTCAAAACCTGGACCAAATCACCCAACAGATGGACCAAACGTGCTGCTGCAGTAAGCCTGATTATCCCGGCAAAAAAAGGATTATTTTTGGAAGATATTTTTGACATAGCAAATGCATTACTCTTGGATAGCGATGATATGGTACAAAAATGATATGGACGAATGCTCAAAGTAGCTAGCCAAGCTCATCAAAATGAGATATATCAATACGTCCTCTCCAAAAGATCTTGCATGCCACGTACCGCGTTGCGTTATGCAATAGAAAAGATGCCAAAAGAAATGAAACAAGAAGCTATGAAAAAAGTACAATAAGAAATAAAAGGTTGACATAAAAACCAAAATACATATAAGAATAAAAAATAAACAAAAAATTATGAAAATATTAAAATTACATGATGGTGTATATGGAAGTCCCTGGAACCATACACTTTCAAAAAATTGGGACATGAGATGGTCCAATTTGATCAACGGGACAAATAGTAATGAGGAATATGCTGAAGAGGAAAATATCTGGAGAAAAATCATTGATTTTGTTACACAAAACGAAGTATTTGGTTTAGGATTTTCCAAGACAGACATAATGACTTTTTTACAGCAGTGTCCAGCTCCTCAAAGATGTAGAATTAACATAGGCCCAACGGTCTATTTAACTGAGGAGGAAGAAAATGTTTCGGAAGAACAAATACAAGAAGCTATGAAAAAACCCATCATCTACAACAACGAGGAAGATAGGGACATGAACATAGAAATTTTGTTTTCAAAAAGACAAATCCTCCTTAAAAGCATACCAAAAAACATACTTACCATTCTCAACAGCGATATAGAGCCTGGTATGTATGTTATAGACATTTGCCTTGCTAAAAGAATTGCTTTGGCAAAAGCAAAGTTAATTATTCAAAATTTTGGAATAGAGATTGTAGAAGATGACTAACTATAAAGTGCATGTATTATGCACTTTTTTTTGATATTTACCACGACAACTACAACTAGACAATATTTAGTCTGTTTTGGAAAGCAAGAAACATCCATAGTGACGGTTTTCTTGATTTTTTGGCAAAGACGGATACAATAGAAGAGCTACACATTTTACACCAAAAAAAGAGCATGATTACCAATATTTTTATCTTGGGAGTGTCTATCATACTTCTCATCAAATGAGCCACCTTTGCTACCAAATATGCATCCGGATTTGCAGATAGTTTTCAGATCTCCAAATATATTGTCGGACTCATTATCATCGCTATTATTTCTATTTTGCCAGAGACATTTATTGCAATCAGTTCTGCATTAGAGTGAACACCTGAACTAGGATTAGGAACATTATTCTGATCTAACGTAGCAGATTTGACTCTGGTGTTTGCATTGATTATCTTTTTGTCTAGAAGAAAAAGCATCAAAATAGACAGCAAGATACTCAAGATCAACAAAATATATCCTTTTCTGTTGTTGTCACCGGTGATATTAGGATTGGACGGACATTATGGACGCATAGAAGGAGCTGCTTTGATTGTGATCGGAATTATTTTTTATTATTTTTCCTTCAAAAAAGAAAACAAAGAGATCACCGAATTTCAAACCAAAAATACCGACAAAAACCGTCGAAAAAACCTTGTGTATCTCATAGGGAGTATAGCACTTTTATTGATAGGATCACACTTTGCAGTACAATCAGGCGTTGATATAGCAAAAAGCTTGGAAATTAGTCCAATATTGATAGGAATACTCATCATCGGAATAGGCACAACTATACCAGAACTCTTGTTTTCACTCAAAGCCGTCAAGCAACATGATGACTCACTTGCAGTAGGAGATTTGTTGGGCACGGTACTTGCAGATGCGACGATCGTGATTGGTATACTCGCTCTCATCAATCCTATCAGTTTTCCCCAAAGGATAATCTATATCACAGGGATATTTATGATTATTGCATCGTTTTTGATAATATATTTTATGCAAACAGGCAAAAAAATTTCCAAAAAAGAGGGAATGATATTATTTGGTTTTCGAGTACTCTTTATTTTGGTAGAATATATGTATAATACCTAGTCTAGCAACGATTAGAACACAACCGTAAAATCACTACCAGCGGATCATTGGAGCGTTGGTTTTTTCAAAAAAATATGAACATCATAGTCACCTACACGACCATATCACTGGATAGTATAAAATCTATCTGAGACAGGCTGAGGAAATGTAAATTGATATTCGAGATAGGGATAAATACTGCCAGCAAAAGAACGCAAAAGATAGGGTACACCAAACGTCAATTGTAAACCAGAAAAATCAGCATCAATATCAGAGAGTATTGTAGAAAAAGGCAAATATTGGATCGTAGAAGCATCAGTTGCAACTACATTATGTTGTCTAATGAGTGATCCATGTTGGACGGGAGTATACGAATCTCTAAATTGCACCAGAGCCACCTCATTGATCAAGGATTCTCTCAGTGCATTATCATGATAGGTATCTACTTGCATACCGCTAGCATACACGACAGAGACCGTAGGAAAAATTTCAAATTCATTTCCCTGATACCATCACTGCACAGACCAAGAGACTGCCATATCATCATATATTCCATCTGAATTTTCATCACAATTTCCTGCTATACTATGACACAATTTACCCTGACTCTCACCTCCAAATCAGGAATAAATTTTGGGAGGTAATCTCAAAACTCAGGTAATAGTAGACGCAGAAAAAGAAGAAACAGGAGAAACTCAGGAAAAATAAAAATCCTCTGCGGTAGTTGTATCATAAGACAAAACAAATGATTCGACATGATCATATCCAAGCTGATTATACTGATAACTATCCACATCAGCAAGCATAGGATCGACATTTCCCATACCCTGACGTGGAATGGAGGTTGTCCTAGAATCTACCAACCACCACAATCATTGCATATCATGTGCAAAATCATCGGGAGTATAATCACTCAGCGGACCAAATCAGGTAGTACCAAGAAATCCTCCTGACCCTTGAAATCATGGAGATCTATATCTCAATCATAGTTCTGCCCTTTCTACAGCAGATACCGCTCCATAATAAGCCATTTGGTAATCTTGTGCACTGCCCAAATGTTGCATAAACGGGAAAAAAACGGAATAGACACTAGCCAATATACCGACAGCAACAGCAAGGATTACTAAAGCAAACACAAGAAACATATTTGATACAATATGGGGGACTTCTCTAGCTGGTCCCTAAAAGTCTTTTAGTCTATATTGGGAGCACCACAATTGTTGCAATAAGCAAAGGAATGCGCATAGGTATTGCCACATTCTTTGCATTTGATTTTGAGTCTTTCTCCACAAGAGATACAACAGACATATTCTTTGGGATTAAGTGTTTGACAATTATAGCAAGCAACCAAATTGGATGCGCAAGCTTCTCTCCATGGTATTCTATCAGTTTTGAGTGATATAGGTCTCACCAAAAAATAAATCGGCAATCCAACAAGTGGCGTCAAAAAGGTGACCAAAAGGACACTAATCACTTGTAAACTAAAACTATTTGTTCTATTGATGATATCTTTGGTTACTCGAATGATAGCGACTATCCACAAAAATACCAAAAAGATAGCAAAAATATTGATCCAAAGGGCTGAACCTGTAGCACTAAATAAAGAGGCAAAATCCCACCAAGAAGATTTATTGATCACAACACCTACTCAAGTACCCATGGAAATTTTTTGTAAACAAATAAAAACAATAAAATATAGGAAGTATATCTTTAGGATATTATTTTCTTCACCACTTTTAGAGAATCATCATATTTTTTCAAGCTATTCAACAAAAACGATATTTTACTTGGATTGGAAAAGACACTTTCAAAAACAAAAAGTCTTGTGGTATCTGTAAGATTTTTGATAATAGCCTGATGAATCGAAACATTCATATCAAAAAATATATGCATCAGACCTAGCAAATTTCATGAGGATTGTTTCATTTTCATTTCTACTCTAACCACATATTCATTTTCTGTTTCTCCTATCCAATGAGCTTCCAAAAGTTTGTCAAAAGAAATGGTTTTCATCGCAACACAATGAATAGAATGGATAATAATACCATCTCTCCCCGTCTTGGCGATAATTTTTTCTCCAAGTTTGGGTTCACATTCTGGACAAAAATAATAATGAATCAAAGGATCGTTGTCGACAATCACGGCCAAAGTCTCTTTAAACTTTTTCAAATCTTTTTGTGCTGGTTTGGGTCAAACATATTGCTGTTTGTTGTGCGCGGCAACTTCTTTGGGATACACAGATCTGATAAGTTGTGTATACGTCCCTTTCTTGGACAAGATTTCAAGCAGCCTTCTCTCTAGTTCTTCTTTGGGATATTTTTTGATCATACGATCTTCCACAGCACCAAACAACGGTAGTCAAAATATTTTGAGATGTTTGTTGAGCTCATGAAGTGATTGGGTTATCAACTGATCTCTTTGTTCTCATTTGAGAAATTTGGTAAGACTATTTTTGGCACCGGACGTATGAAGAAATTCCAACCAATGTTTGTTGGCAGCAGATTTATTTTTGAAGGTATTGATTTTGATAACATCTCACGTTTGGGGAATATAACTGATCGGTTTGATTTCACCATTGACCATAGCATTTTTGAAACTGAGACCAATATTACTATGGACAGCAAATGCAAAATCAAGCACAGAACTACCTACAGGAAGCTCAATAACATCACCTTGTGGAGTATACAAAAAGATTGATTTTTCCAAGATTTCAATATTGAGTTCTGATTTAAACTTTTCTTTATCATCCAATGACGTGTAATTGTTGACAATATCTTGCAATTTTCTAATCCATTCTCCCTGTTGATAAGAGACTTTAACCGGAGCATTGTGATCAGAATAGGCAAAATGTGCAGCTACTCCATATTCTGCTACATCATCCATTTCATTTGTTCTAATTTGAATCTCTGTAGGGAAACGAAACATACCAAGTACGGTAGTATGGATACTTTGATATCCATTAAATTTGGGAACCGCAATATAATCTTTTATCTTCTTGATCAAAGGAGTGTAGTATTTATGAATAATACCCAAAATCATATAACAATCGCTCACCGTAGGAGTGATAATTCTATATGCTAGCAAATCCATAACCATACTAATTTCTGTCGTTTTGTATCTATTTTGCAACTTTTCATATACTCTAAAAGGACTTTTGATCCTTCATTTGATCGCAAACTTTTCTATACCTTCTTTGTGGAGCATATTGGTCAAAAGCTTGATACCTCTTTCGGTATATTTTTCTCCTCCCCCAAAATATTGTTTGAGATAAGCAAATATAGAATCAAATGATGCTCTATCTATAGCTCTAAACGCTCAATTTTCCAAATATAATTGATAATGATACAATCCAAGTCTTTTGGCTATAGGCACATAAATTTTCATAGTTTCTTGAGCAATTCTTTGTCTTTTGGCAGGATCAGGATGGTAATCCAATGTTTGAATATTATGGATACGATCAGCGAGTTTGACAAATATAACCCTCAAATCACGTGCCATAGCAAGAAATGTTTTTTTGATTGTTTCTAGATGTCTATCTTCTCCTCTATATTTGATTTTGGAGACTTTGACCATTCATTCACACAACGCTGCTACTTCAGCACCAAAAATTTGCTCTATATCATCTTGAGTAACATTACAATCCTCAATTACATCATGCAACAAACAGGTTTGAATAGTTGCCAAATCAGGTTTAATCCCCATAAGAAAAATAGTAGCTTGCAAAGGATGGACAATATACAATTCTCAAGAGAGTCTCATCTGTCCACGATGTTTGTCCGCAGCATATTCATAAGCTTTGAGAATCAAAGGTATCTGATCTTCTGGCAAATATGTTTGTGCTTTTTGGATAATTTTGTCCAACAAAAGAGAGGGATCTTTGTCTAGAAACAAACTATAATCAAAAAACTTTTCTAACCTTTTTACATCCATTACTAGCAAATAGTGTATAAAATATTATTGTTCAAAATTGGTAAGCACGCCACAAAGCTGCACCTCTCCTGTAGTATATCCTATGTATATAACGGTACTACAAAAGCGAAATTCTTTGGCTCTAGACGTAGAACATTCGGAAGAGAGTCATCCAGAACATACCAGCAAAGATCATCAAGTTTGTGCTACATCTTTGAGATATAAACCATATCACTGTATTTGCCTAAAATATATTCATTCCTCTGTAGTGTAGCCAGATCATGTACATGAATCTCGATATCCACCATCTTGGCAAAGTGCATATTTGCTGTCCATAGCATCTATGCCATCCGCAATGGTTACTCATTGAGAAAAATTTCAGGTCAAAGCAAAATACTGCTGTCCTGCTCAAGTCAGACGCTGCAACATATAATATCAAGACATAAATCGCTGATTATCTTGGCATTGTTTATCATCTATACTACTCATAGGATCAATATTCAATCGGCACCTATCTTTGGTTCAAGCCCATCTAGTCCAATTAGTGTCTCTGATGTGATATACCGCTTCCATACCTTCTTTTGCAAGAGCAAGAGCTACTACTTTTTGTCTCGTTTTTTGGACATAGGTCATACCACGAGTCAGCGCAACGAGGACAGACAACAATCCTACAGAGATAATTATGACGATCACTAGGACCTCTCGGAGAGTAAATCATTTTTTGTAACGAAATGATGTCATACAAAATATACGATAAATAAAAAGAAGGGAAGATATGATAGGAGTTGAAAATCCTTTAGATTTGTATATACAAAGTATACCAAGTATACTGTATAGATACCAAGGACTTTTTCAACAAATAATAGGAGCTTTTTAGCCGATACACCAAGAGTTTTATTTGTCTACTTATCAAAATGACAGAAAGTGTTATTACCTATGGAATCCTAGCAATTATAGGGATCTTAGCAATTTTGTCATTCGTTATAGGCATAGATAAGATGATCAGAATAATTTTGGGAAATTATATTTTAAATAGTATATGTTTGGCGGCATCTCAATCTATCGTCATCGGTGTAAATATATTACAAAAAACACCCGAAGCCAAAATATTGGGATGGTCCTATGAGAAGATGGCTAATTTTTTGGACAATGGAAGTATGACGATTGTTATGATATTGTATATTGTATTGTTAGTCATTATCTACAAAACATCCAAGATCAGAATTGTATTGCCAGGAGATGAAGCAATCAAAAAAATGTTGCAAATACTGTTTGTTCCCCTCACTGTTCTCAGTATGATACTCACGCTACAAATAGCGATTTTGGGGATGGATGGTGTCAATATCACCGCAATATCAAATGTCGCCAATGCGGTAACCAACAATCCTTATATGTTTACATTTATTAGTCTGACTCCTCTACGGATTTTGATCCATGGCATCATTACCATCCTGATTACCTCCGAATTTAAAATACGCGTACAAACAGATCTCTAATTTTTCATTTTTAACCCTACCCATGGAAACCATCTCATTAGACCAGTTTTGCAAACAACAAGATAAATATGTCCAAGAAGCCAAAGCGGGAAAAATATTCATATATCCCACTGACACTATCTACGGAATTGGATGAATATGTACGCCCGCAAACAAACAAAGAATCTTTACTATCAAAAATAGAGATCCCAAAAAAATATATTCTCTCATTGCTCCAGATTTTGCTCGAATCAAACAACACTACGGACTAGCACAAGAGTTTGTAGAACAACTACCTAAATATCTGGACACCTATCACGGGATTACCTATATTTTTGACTACAATGAGCCAGGAGCCAGAATCATCAAACATCCCATGCAAAATTTTGTCAAAGCACTCGACGAAGGATTTATTTCTGTGTCATGCAACATCAGTGGAGAACCGGTAGTAACAAGCATACAAGAGATACCTCAAGAGATAGCAAACGAAGTAGATTATATCATCGATGGAGGGGTGTTGTGAGACAAAGCTTCTGTACTTATAGATTTTGTAGCAGACAAGATCGTCGTCAGATAAGATGTTTTTTATTATATTGTTAGTATCCATTTGCAAAAAGTATTGTACAAAACAAGTTGCGATCATACAGAATATGAAATTGCCAAAATCAAAGGTTCCAGATTTATCGGAAATATTTTTCATATTCAAGACAAAGAAGATGCTGAGCATTATCTCAAAGAGATACAAACCAAATATCCAGATGCAACCCATCATTGTTTTGCCTACAAATATGACGTACAGATGAATTGGGATATCTTTGGAATGCCCATATATACTAGTAAACATAACAAGCTATCAGATGATGGAGAACCAACAAACACAGCAGGCAAACCCATCATGAATATGATAGACAAATATGAACTACACAACGTCTTGATAGTAGTCACAAGATTTTTTGGAGGAACACTGCTTGGCGTAGGAGGACTCATCCAAGCCTATGCAGCAGCAGCCAAACAAGTTATCGATCACGCTACTATCCAACAAGCAGAGATAACCAAAATTATAACATTTGTCTACCCTTTTGATCTCTTACCGGGAGTAAGAAATATATTGCAAAAATATACTACCAAAATCTTGGAAGAAAAATACGAAGAAAATGTTAGTATGAAAATAGAGATAAACTCTTGATATCTTGAAGAATTCAAAAAAGAGATATGAGAAAATTCAAAGGGTCAGATTAAAATAATATAAATTTTTTATAAAAATCTTGCAAAGAAAATACATAAAGTTATAAAAAAATCCGCAATCCGTAATGTGCAATCTTTTAATTTTTTAATCATAGAAAATGTATAAAATTAGTAACGTTCACGCACGCGAAGTATTAGATTCTAGAGGAAATCCTACCGTAGAAGTAGAGGTTACTTTGAGCAATGGTCAGATGGGAAGAGCTATAGTTCCGTCATGAGCATCCACAGGGATTCACGAAGCACTCGAACTGAGAGATGATGATCCTACAAGATATCTTGGTAAAGGAACATTACAAGCAGTAGCCAATGTAAATACAAGTATTCGTGATGCTATTATCGAGAAGGAATTTGACAATTACAGAGCATTGGATGAAGTTATGATTGCTTTGGATGGAACACCAACAAAATCCAAACTCGGAGCAAATGCAATCTTGTGAGTATCTATGGCATTTACCGTTGCCTGCGCAAAGACAGAAAATAAATGGATTTACGAATACGTAGGAGAAAACAAAGGGACTACGCTACCATTTCCTATGATGAATATATTGAACGGCGGATCTCATGCTGACAATAATGTAGATATCCAAGAGTTTATGATTGTACCCGTAGGAGCATCAAATTTCACACAGGGACTTAGAATGGGTGCCGAAATATTTCATCATCTCAAAAAGATTCTCAAAGACAAAAAATACAATACTGGTGTAGGAGACGAAGGTGGATATGCACCAAATCTATGAAGCAACGAAGAAGCATTGCAAGTCATTATGCAAGCAATTGAAAAAGCTGGGTATACAGGCAAAATAAAATTAGCACTCGACTGTGCTGCTTCTGAATTTTACAAAGACGGAAAATATGTACTCGAAGGAGAAGGTAGAACACTCGATCATCAAGAGCTTGTACAATTATACAAGAGTCGAGTAGAAAAATATCCAATCATGTCTATCGAAGATGGAATGGCAGAAGACGATTTTGAAGGATGGAAAGAAATTACCACACAGCTCAACGACAAAATTATGCTCGTTGGAGACGATCTCTTTGTCACCAATATGCAAAGATTACAAATGGGAATCGATCAACATATGGCCAATGCAATTCTTATAAAACTCAATCAAATCTGAACAGTTTCAGAAACCGTTGACTGTGTACGTATGGCTCAAAATCACGGTATGAATGCTATCATGTCCCACAGATCAGGAGAGACAGAAGACACGTTTATCGCTGACTTGGCAGTCGCACTCAATACTGGATTTATCAAAACCGGATCAGCAAGTAGAACAGATAGAATATGCAAATATAATCAGCTTCTAAGGATTGAAGAAAAACTCGCTGGGACAAGTACCTATGGTAAATAAAGTATGATGCACTAAATAAAACTCGCTTCCGCGAGTTTTTTTACAAAACAAAATATAGACCAAGACAAACAAAATATATTTGTAAATCTCTCGCCAAAACATATCATACACTCATGCAAATTATCTACAAATCTATCAAAAACGGATATGCTAGGATAGATAAGGACGGAAAGCTCCTTATCACTATTCCTCTTTATCAAAAAAACAACAAAACATTTGAAAAGAGTTTGATAGAAAAAGGACAAGAACTGCTCAAACGTTACCAAAAAAGAACACATATTACCACCATACAAAAAGAGAGTATGCTCTTGTTTGGAGAACAGGTACCATTTACTCAACTTTCCCATGATACTATTCAACAAAATAAAAAAAAATTAACGAAGACAATGCAAACGATGCTGATAGAATATGCTACTCCGATACTAGATACGTATAGCCAAAAATTAGGAGTCCCATACAAAAAACTTATCGTAAGAAAGACAAAATCCAAACGAGGAAGCTGTACTCATGACCAAAAAATTTCTCTGAATCTCGATCTCGTTCACCTTCCGACCAAATATATCAAATACGTGATCATCCACGAGATATGCCACCTTCAACAAAAAAATCA
>CAZECU010000005.1:0-28325 GCA_964510755.1 uncultured Candidatus Peribacteria bacterium
TCAGACTTTTCAAAAAAAATCGAAAACTGATCCAATACAGCGCATACCTCGCATTGCTTTTTGCTATCTTTCATCTTTTATTGCTAAACTTCTGAGAATATTTTGGACAGATAATTCTCCTCCTTATATACCTAACTATGAAATCTATAGAAAAAGGCAAAATAAAACTACCCTAAACTCTTTATCTATTACTGCAAGATATGGAAACATTGAGATTTTTGACAAAACAGCAAGTAGAAACTATCAAAAATACCTATACGCTGCCAGTGTATGTATATTCAGAGGCTGTATTGAGACAAAAAGCTAGAGAATGTCTCAATTTTCCCAATGCCTACGGTTTGACAGTGAGATATGCTATGAAGGCAAACTCCAATCTCAATATCCTCAAAATTTTTGCTCAAGAGGGTATACATATCGATGCAAGTAGTAGTTTTGAAGTTCAGAGAGCTATCCAAGCAGCACATATTGATCCAAAAAAAATACAATTAACTACACAAGAATTTCGGTATGATCTATGAGCATTGATCAAACTCGGAGTGAAATATAATGCTACGAGTTTATATCAACTAGAGGAATATGGTAAAAAATATCCTCATACCCATCTCTCTATTAGAATCAATCCAGGCACAGGTTCTTGAGGAACAAAAAAAACATCTACATGAGGAGTAACATCAAGTTTTGGTATTCGATATGGATATCTGGACAAAGTGCATGAGCTGATCAAAAAATATCATATTATCGTAGACAAAATTCATATCCATATAGGATCATGATCAGATCCAAAAATATGGGCGCAGATAGCCAAACAGAGTTTAGCTTTGGTTCAACAATTTCCTAATGTTACCACGCTCAATTTGTGATGAGGCTTTAAAGTAGCAAGGATGCAAACAGAGATAGCAACCAATTTACAAGACGTAGGACAAGAAGTCAAAAAAGCATTTCAGGATTTTTTCCAAAAAACAGGGAGAAAATTGCATTTAGAGATAGAGCCAGGTAGTTATTTAGTAGCCAACGCATGAGCGATTGTTGGAGCAATAGAAGATGTGGTAGATACCTGAACAAAATGAAATAGCTTTATCAAAGCAGATATTGGTATGCCAGATATTCTCAGACCAACCTTATATGGAGCACAACATCCTATCATTGTAGTCAATGAAGAAACAACAACTAAATCATATGTAGTCGTAGGCCCATGTTGTGAAAGTGGAGATATTTTGACCCCTGCTCCAGGCAATGCAGAAGAAATTTACCCTAGAAAATTGGCAAAAGCACATATAGGAGATGGAATTGTAGTAGAATGAACATGAGCATATTGTGCGAGTATGTCAGCTCGCAATTATAACTCATATCCGACTATAGCAGAGATACTGCTTCAGCAAAATGGAAAGATGAAGATCATTAGAAAACTAGAAAAATTGACCGATATCCGAAGAAACGAAAAAAATATTATAAAATAAAAGAATATTTTTTGTTAATATTAAAGAAAATAGGTAATATGTTTTAAATATATAAAGAGAAAGAGGATGATGATTATCAAAGTATTGGGGACATGATGTCCTACATGCAATTTGTTGCAAAAAACTGTGGAAGACGCTGCGCAAACGCTAGGATTAACTTATCACATGATAAAAGTCCAAGATATGCAAGATATTGTACAATATGAGGTGATGGCGTTGCCGGCATTAGTCATAGATGAGAAAATAATTTGTACGGGAAGTATTCCTGATGCTCAGCATATGAGGGATATATTAACTCATCAAAAGTTGTCTAACGATTTTGCAAAATGATGTGGATGTCAAAAAGAAAAATGTTGTGGCTGACATGACCAGTGTTCTTGCTCATAATTTTATATTTTTGTAGAATATGTTTATACGATTAGAAAAAATTGTTGATCGATGTGTATATACCGTATTTTCTATACAACCAATGAGTCATCTAGGACAGGCGGTTAATTTTTTTATATATGATAGTATCAAGATTGTTTTGCTCTTGCTTGCAATCACCATGCTTATGACATTGTTGAATTCCTATTTACCGATAGAGAAAATAAGAGATTTTCTTGCTAAAAACAAATTATTCTGATTGGAATATTTTTTTGCTTCGCTGTTCGGAGCAGTGACTCCTTTTTGTACATGTTCATCGATTCCTTTATTTGTAGGATTTCTCAAAGCTGGAATTCCTCTAGGGGTTACCTTTGCTTTCTTAATTACTTCACCGCTGGTAAACGAAGTAGCTATAGCCTTGTTTCTTTCAATCTTTGGCATCAAAATCACTGCTATCTATATGATCAGTGGAATTGTAATGGGAATGCTGTGATGACGATTTCTAGGCAAACTTAAATTAGAAAAATATCTTGCAGAGTTCATCCAAGCAAAAAGAGCAAATCAATCCGTCCAAACGCTTCAGAGAAAAATAGTTTTTTCACAGAGAATCAAAGAAGTTGTCAAAGAAGCGTGGAGCATTACCAAAAAGGTCACTCCTTATGTGTTACTTTGAGTAGCAGTTGGTGCAGTAATACACGGCTTCATACCTACGGGATTCTTCGAAGTATATATTACCAAAAATAATCCATTCGCCGTTCCTTTGGCAGTAATTATCTGAATACCTATGTATGCCAATGCGACAAGTGTGATTCCTATTGTCCAAGCATTGATCGCAAAATGAATCCCACTAGGAACGTGATTAGCATTTATGATGGCAGTTGTAGGCTTATCTTTGCCAGAATTTCTCATCCTCAAAAAAGTTATGAAGACAAAATTATTGCTCATTTTCTTTGGAGTAGTGGGGTTGTTAATAATAATATTAGGATATTTTTTTAATGCAGTAATATAAATTATTATTATTCCTTTTTCTTATAGATAATTATCGGATTCAAATTTACCGGGAAATCTTCCATATCAAAGACAAGTTTGAATGTGCTATCAGGATTGTTTACCGTTGAATCAATCGCACTCAATTCTTCGTTACCAAATATTTCTTGTATTTTTTTAAATCCATTGATCAAAATAGGCGCAGAAAATAATGCGATATTTTTTACGATATAGAGCAAAAATTGGAGGTCAGCAAGAGCATCATCTTTGGTGGTGTCATTTTTGTATTTTGCTCGTGGTTCTGTTTTGGTAATATATTCGTTTGCTCATTGTACCAGTTGATATCGGTCATCAAGATATCATTTGATATCTGCTTTTTGGAGATATTGTTTTTCTATTTGGGCACCATCCCATCCATCTTCGAAATAAGAAAGGAGCTTGCTATCATTATTTTCTTTGAAGGTTGCCCATTTTTGTTTGTTAAATTTTCCACTCGTGATACCATATTTTTTGCACAAACTGCTCACTCTATTGATGAGGTTCCCTCGTCCACCAATAAGCATACTTTCATACAAATGACCAAGTCTTTCTACAGAGAAATCTCAATCTGCACCAATAGGCACATCATAAAGAAGATTGAAGATAACTGCATCTCTATCATAATCATCTACTACTTGTACAGGATCGATGACATTACCAAGAGATTTGCTCATTTTTTGCCCAGCGACAGTAAAATATCCAGTAATAAACTCGGTATTGGGCAGTCTATATCCTACACTCATAAGCATTGCTGGTCGAAAGATTGCATGAAATCTAGCGATATCCTTACCCAAAATATGAATGATTTGTGTATCGTTGTCCCAAAATCATGCATCTCTAGATGCGGTAATATAATTAAATAATGCATCATATCGTACATAGGTGACTTGTTTGTCATCAAAAGGAAGTGGTATACCAAATTTGTTGGTTTCTCTCGATACAGAAAAGTCTTCTAACCCACCTTGTACAAAAGATTTCATCTCATTAAACCTATATTCAGGAAGTACAAAATCTGGATGGTCTTTGTATAAAGATTCTATAGCAGTCTGATAGTTTTTGAGTTTAAAAAATCGGTTTTTTTCGGTGATAGTATCGGGTTGAGTGAGATGGTCAGGACAAATGAGATGCCCATCTTTGGTGATCAGATCTTTCTCTGTTTTAAATCATTCACATCCTACACAATAGTATCCTTTGTATTCTCCTTCATAAATATCTCATGTATCATATGATTTTTGGAGCATTTCTTGAACCAAAGATTGATGAGAAGATTGTGTAGTTCTGATAAAATCTGTATAGGAAATTTGCAAATGTTGTCGTATTTCTTCTCGTTTGGCTCCCATAGCATCCAAATACTGCATGATATCTTTGCCTTCCGCTTGTGCTTGTTGGACTATTTTTTGGCTATTTTCATCGTTACCTGTAGAAAATTTGACTTCATATCCTAGCAATCTTTTGTATCTCGCATAAAAATCTGCGATAAAACTCGCGTAAGCATGTCATATATGTGGATAGCCATTAGGATAATAGATTGGCGTAGTGATCAAAAACTTTTTCATGATAGGTACGAGAAAAATAAAAGTATCAACGATTCTCTACTTTTTTATACAAAACACTCGTTTTTTCAAGAACTTATATCTTTTTACATACCAAAATATGCCCGATAATAGTTCATCATTCGCGGATAGGAAGTATATGTAGATCAAAAAAATGTTGTTGGAGGAGTTTTTCCAAGTCTTGAATTCTATGATTAAAAAATTGAATTTTAAACTGATCTTTGTCTTTTTTCCATACAAATTCACGTCTTTGGATGAAATGTCCGATAATCCATACTCATCACGGAGAGAGTATCCTGTATACTTCATCAAAAAGTCAGTCAAGATCTTCGATATGTTCTAGGACAAAAAAACTAGTAGCCAAATCAAAACTATGATCATCAAAAGGAAGTGTCTGCTCCAAATCACAAACAACCTTTTCAATATTTTTGCCAGCCTGTCAGCCGTGGCTGGGATGTCTTTTCAATAATTGCTCAGCAATATCACATGCTACATATCTGGCAGGATGCAAAGGAGCCAAAAATTTATGAAGTCTTCCATCACCAGCTCATAAATCAATCAGAGCAATGTTCTCTTGTTTTGGAAGATATTTAACAAAAACACCTTTTTCAAAACTATCAAGGTGTTGATGAAAAGCTCAGTATTGATCAGCTATAGCATTGTATCATGTTTGCGGATCATGGATCAAAATATGTTTTTGGTTGTAAGACAAACTAAATGACTAATAGATAAAAGTGAAAAGTGAAAAGTGTAGGACTTTTGCTCTATTATGATCTATTGTAAATTACAATATTCCGTATGAAAACAAATACCATCGTTTTTCACTATTAGTTTTTCATTTTTCATTGGTATTAGAAGAATGTTTTGTTGGTTTCTTCTTTTGCTTTTTCCAAAAATGGTTGCATTTTTTCTTCGATATTTGGATTGGGAGTGTGGAGATATTTGCTGAGTTCTGTAGTCTTTTCTGCGGCTTTCTTGAGATGAACATAATATTTACTGAGTTCTGCTACCACATCAGAGAGATCATCATTTTTTTCTAATAATTCTGTAGTTTTCTGTTTCAAAAGAGCATTTTGCTGGACATATTCATCGAGTTCGCTGCTGAGATACTGGATTTCTTTTGCAGCATCTTTGAGATTAGATCTGAGCTGATTAACGGTGTCTTTGTGCTGATATCTAAGATAAAAAACAAAGTAGCCTAGGAGTCCACCTATAAGTGCAGCCAAAATAATATATCAAGTCATACAACAAAAGATTTACAAAATAAAAGAGAGTATATATAGTATATAGTAGTTTAGTAGCTAAAATCAAATAAAAAAACCTCTACCGAAGTAGAGGCCTTTGTATAATGGGGTAAGAAACTAAGATTTTTTGATAGCTCCTTTGAATTCAGAACCAGCTTTGAAAGTAACAACCTTCATTGCAGGGATCTTAATTTTTTGACTAGGATTTTGAGGATTAACACCTTCTCTAGCTTTTCTTTTTGAAGCTTTGAAAGTACCGAAACCTTGAATTCTAACTTCTCCAGTTTTTTTAACACCACCGATAACAGTGTCGATGAATGAATTAACCAATTCAGAAGCTAATTTCTTAGAAACACCTAATTGTTCAGCTAGGCTAGCAATAAGAGCTGTTTTAGTCATTGTACGAATAATTACTAAATAAAAAGTACTGTGTACATCAATGATATTATCATATAGGAACTGTATTTCAAGAGATTTTATAGCCAAAATCGTATCAGAATCTCAAGATATGAAAAGCTAGGTATAAACTAGGATATCTCATATTTTCAGCGGTAGTAATTGATAACTTAGGATTGACATTTTGACAAATAGATATAGTAAAATAATGAGTGTCTGTGAGAGAAATACTCCAAACTTGATAGGTATAAACACAGTATATACCAAAAAATACCTAGGATATAATCTAGGTATATATATAGTAGTAAACATATAGTAGTAATTAGGTATGGTCTTCCAAAAGTTTTTTGAGATGTTTGATTGCTCTAGAAAATCTTTGTCTGATGATTTCGTTGGAAACTCAAGTGATAACTGCTATTTCTTCATTGGTTTTTTCTTCGATAAATCTAAAATAAATAACATCCTTGCTTACATCATCAAGCATTTTCATAGCTTTTTGTATGTGATCAAATTTGAAATTATTTTCCAAAAGATGTGTCATATCTTCTTCGTCAAGTAAGGTATCTTCAAAGGGTATTCCATCATCGTCTGGTTGTAAGTCCGTAAATGGGGTGTCAGAATTTTTTTTGAAAAAATCTTTGAGTGTATTTTTGAATATAGTTCGAAAATATGCATTGAATGACTGACCTTCCTTGAATGATTTGACTGCTTCCCAAAATTTGACATAAAAATCTGAGATAATATCTTCGGCATCAGGCTTACTAATAAAATAATTTGCGTTGATATAACGAAAAAACATATCAACAGTATGGAGATAAAATTGATTGAAAGCGTTTTGATCCTGTTGTCTCAGTTTTTTTATGGTTTCTGTATCAAAATGTATATTCATAGCGTAAGATTATATGTGTTTCTCTAAAACAATAGTGTAGGGTAGTGGATCTTGAAGCGAATCTTTTTTGATGCCTCCTATACATGCCAGGACTTCTACGAAGTTGCCATCTGCATCTCTAGCAAGAGGTCTGTTGGGAGGAGATATTTTGTCTATTTGAATATGTTCTTTACCATGAATGATGTTACATTTACATACTCCACAACTACCGATTCCACAAGAAGTGGGAAAGGCGATACCGTGATTCTTGGCCATTTGTGCCAAGCTAATGTTATCCTCACCAGGAAAGCTCCCTATTATGCTCCCATCGGGTTGCTGGATCGTTACGGTGACAGTCATAGGCTATATATACAAGATAAAAATAGCGTAGTCGATATATTATTTGATCATAGTAGCTATGACTTCTTTAGCTTTTATGAGTTGATTGTCTACAGCATGGGTAAGATAATTGTTTACATCAAATTCTACAAGGATATCGGGAGTCGCTCATGTCAAATCTATGTTTTCTCCATGGGGAGTATATCGTTTTCCTACCGTGTATTTCAACGATGAACCATCAGCAAATTCTTCGAGTGTTTGTATAGATCACTTACCAAATGTTTGGGTTCCTACAAGCTGAGCGCCAATTTGTTCTTGGAGGGCAAGTGCAATAATTTCTCAAGCTGAAGCAGTTAAACCATCAACCAATACTACGACAGGTAGTCATTGATATCCAGCATATCCTTTGGAATATAACTTTTCATCCTCAAAGGTAGTATATTTGGTACTTACCACCAAGGCATTTTTGGGAAGAAAGTGTGATGCTACTTGGACAGCAACAGGCAAGAGTCATCATCCATTACCTCTCAAATCCAAAATAATACCTTTGATATCACTAGCTTGTAATTCTTGCAATGTTTGCTTGAGAAGGTTTTCTGTTTCTTCACCAATGATAGAAATATTGATATATCCAAGAAGCTGACCATTTATTCAGGTGATAATTTCACTATTTACGGATGGAATCGTCAATTTTTCTCTGGTAATTTCTTTTTCTATAATTTGCTTGGTAGTATCTTTGGCAATTCTTTCTATCGTGAGTTTGACGGTAGTACCTTTGGGTCATCTGATTTGAGCTACAGCCTCATTAACATCCAAATCTTTGGTAGATCAGGTATTGATCATAACAATTCTATCAAGGATGTGTAATCATGCCTTGAAAGCAGGAGATCATTTTACAAGTTCATCTATTTGGATATAATAATCTTTTTTGCTAACTACAGCACCGATACCTTCCAAATCTGATGATCATTTCAATTCTCATTGAAATCCAGAATATTGTTTGCTATCTAGGTAGACCGTATAAGGATCATCGATAGCATCTACATATGCCTTCAAAGCATTGTCGAGCATAACTCAGGTATTGAGTTTTTCTGTATGATAATAAGAATTTTGGAGTATACTATATATAGTATCAAAACGTTCGTAAGTACTACCTCATAGTCAAAGTGTCTCAGGATTGATAACGTTTTTGATAGAAGAAATAACGCCATCAAAATTGAGCTTACCTTCTTGTATCAATGGCTGATGTAATGCATCCCATTCGTGTCCGATTTGCCATACAAATCATCCAAAGAAAGCTCATAATACAAACAATAAGAGTAACTTAGCTTTTTTCATCATCAAAGAACAGTAAAAATAAATTTACCTATTAGTTACGTTTTCATAGACTTCCAATATAGCATTATCTCTAATAAATACAACATCAAGTAGGTAGTCCATATCTGTAGGATGAGTGAGTAAATAGTATGAGATAGTGTGTTTGACATGTCCGAGTTTTTTTGAAGTAACGTAGTCTTGGAGGTCTTGTATATGATCTACAACCTTTACTTCGACAAAAGTCAGTATATTATCTTTTTGCAAAACAAGATCAATTTCTCATCATTGAATCGTATATTTGCGATCTATAAGGAGATATCACTTATTTTGATAATACAAAGCAGCAATATCTTCTCCTGTATTACCTTTATGTTTTTTGTAAAGAGTATCCATCTGTTGTTGAAAGAATAAATTTACTGAGTATATCTTTCAAGTATTTTGTCCCAATTGATACATTTCCAGATATTGGTAATGTACTCGATTCTACGATTTTGATACATCAAATAATAAGCATGTTCTCGAACATCGATAGTCAGTAAGGGAATATTTGGTGTAGTCAATGGACATCAAGCATTGCTAGTGTTAATAATTTCCAAACGATTGTCTGGCGTTTTGACCAGCCATGTCCATCAAGAACCAAAATTGCTAAGTGCACTTGCTGTCATGGTTTCTATAAATGTTTCATAACTTCCCCGAGTTGCTACTAAAGCATCCAACAAGACTCCCGTAGGCAAATTTTTTTCTTGAGCTGGAGCAAGTCCTTCTCGATAAAAGGTATGATTTCGAATTTGAGCCGCATTGTTAAATATTGGTCATTCAGAGCTCGTGATGATAGTCTCCAAATTTTGGTCTACAAAAGGCGTATCAGAGATCAATTCATTGAGCTTATTTACATATCCTTGATGATGTTTGGTATAGTGTATTTCTACGGTTGTGGTATCGATAATAGGTTCGAGAGCATTCATCTCATAAGGAAGCGCTGGTAATGTTATCATGATGATTATCTTAGAAAATAAAAATTATCCATAAATGTCTGTAGCAATTGTACAGGTCAGGTATTTTTTTTCAAGACTAATACCACCAAAATTATTCATATCTTAATGCTTCGATAGGTTTGAGTTTAGATGCACTATTTGCCGGCAAAATACCAAAGACAATACCAATACTTACTGCAGAAGTAAAAGCCAGTGCAACAGCACCAAAGGAAATAATGGCAGTCAAAAAATTATTGAGAATAATTACCGTAATAAAGCTCAAAAGTATTCAGATGATGCCTCACATGAGACTCAAGATGAGTGATTCTGTCAAAAATTGCAAAAGAATATCTTTTCTTTGAGCTCCAATGGCTTTACGGATACCTATTTCTTTGGTTCTTTCGGTGACAGAGACGAGCATGATATTCATGACTCATATACCTCATACAAGCAATGAGATAGCAGCGATTCCAGCCAAAAATGCTGTCATAATGCCCATGATATCATTTACAGCATCAATCATATCACTCTGACTTTGTACGGTAAAAGTTGCAGTATCATCGTCTCCAAGTCATAAATAAAGTTTTAAACTACTTTCCAATTCCGATTTAGTCTGGTCAATAATAGTAGTATCAAGAGCAGAGAGATTAATACTAGAATAGGTATGTGTCCCAGCTATTCTTACCGCAACAGTACTCAAGGGAGCAAAAATAGCACTATTACTTAACATATCGTCTTCCAATACTCAAATAACGGTCATGACAAGATTTCCAATTTTTACATCTTGTCCAATAGGATCTATTGCTGTTGCTCCAGATCCAAAAATATCTTCAGCAATATCTTTTCCTAAGACAATAACTTTTGCTAAGCTATCAACCTCATCACTGGTGATAAAAGATCAATTACTGACACTAAGATTTCTAACTGTTGCATATTCAGGTTCTATACCATTTATAGTAGCATTAGTAGTATATTCATCATAAGAAACATTTGCCATACTAGAAACCAACGGAGTTACAATATTGATATTGGAAACATTAGCTTGGATGTAAGTAATCATATCTTCATCCAAAACGGCTGAGTCTGTATTGTTTCATTCACGCATATTCATATTTCTGCCTCATGCAGAGACAGTCAAAAGATTGGTTCATAAGGATTCAATTTTATCCACAATATCATGCTGAGTTCCATTTCCTATAGCAAGCATCACAACGACCGCAAAAACTCAAATAATAATTCATAACATACTCAATCCAGTTCTGAGTTTGTTTCTACTAAGGTCGGTAAATGCATTGGTAATATGTTCGCGAATATTCATGAGATTATAAAATATGATCGATAAAGAGTCCGTCTTTTAAATAAAGATGTCTTTTGGCATACAAAGCAATTTCTTTTTCATGAGTGATTAAAACAATAGTTTTGCCTTCATTATGCAAAGTAGTTAACATGTCCATTATTTCATATCATGTTTTAGAATCCAATGCTCATGTAGGCTCATCCGCCAAAATGATTGATGGATTGATAACTAAAGCTCTTGCAATAGAAACTCTTTGTTGCTCTCATCAAGACATTTCATTGGGTTTATTGTTGATTCTATGTCCCAATCATACTTTTTCCAGAGCTTGTATGGCTCTTTCTTTTCTTTCTTTTTTTGGAATTCATTGATAAGAAAGAGGGAGCATGACTTGTTCTAATGCAGATTTTCTTGGAATGAGATTATAAGTTTGAAAAACAAATCCAATTTTTTTGCCGCGAATTTCAGCATGTTGGTCACTATGTAAATGGGATACATCAATAGTATCAAAGAGATATTCTCATGTCGTAACAGTATCAAGTAAACCGATAATATTCATGAGGGTCGATTTTCCACTACCAGAATGTCACATAATACTGACAAATTCTCATTCTTCTACATGTAAATTTATGCCCTTAATGACATTTACCGTAGTATCTGTTCACAAATAATAATTTTTTATAATATTTTTTAATTCCAATAAGGCCATAAAATATCAAAACACATAAAATAAAGTAGAAATATTATTGCATTGGTCAATGCTGCATATTATTTCATTCCATACCTCATCACATCATAAAACTAGATGGACTACTGCTTTCAGAAACCATTTTTCTAATGATACTTCCGACGTGAAGTCACGAAATAATCTCCGTCATAGTTCCGTCAGTAGATCAAACGGTAATTTCTAGGATATCTCCATTTTCATCCAACACAACTTTTTTGTCTCCTTTGGTTTGGATAAAAGTAGTGGGGATTAATATAACGTTTTCTTTACTTTCAATAAATATTTTGACAGTTGCAGTCATTCCTGAATAAATAATATTATCTCCTTTATCGATAGCGACTTTGACTGTATAGGAAGTAACGCCATTGGAAGAAATAGGAGTAGAATCTACCTCTCACAAAACTCATTCAAAAATGACACCAGGATAGGCGTCAAGTTCAACTTCGACACTCATTCATGCCTCCACATTAACAACATCTACTTGATCCAAGGTAATACTAACTTCAATCAAATTAGGATTTTCCAAATAGACATATTTTTCTTCATCAGATGTTATTTTGTCTCATATCTTAAAATCTATTTTTCTGATGGTACCATCAAATGGTGCTTCTATTTGATAATTATCTAAATTATCTCTAGCATTGTCTAATGCAATTTCTCTTTGTCTAACGGTATTGGTTGCTTGAGCAATTTGAATGTCAGTATTTCATTTTTTTGTGTCTGCTAAGGTTTTTTCTTGTATAATAATAGTATTTTTTAAATTAGCTACTTCATTAGCTTTACTTTGCAATTGGAGTTTATCGTCATTAGTACTCGTAAGATTAGTAATTTTGTTTTCAGAAGATAATATGCTAGAAAGAGAAGACTTAGTCTTGCTACTATTATTGGAAACAGAACTTTTATAATTTTCTATTACACTTTCATCAAAACTATCGACTCATGGATCTGCAGAAAAGTTGGAGATACTATTGTCTAAGGCGTTAAAAGCATTTTCGTGAGCATTATATAAAGTATCGTACAAAGTTTTGGAAAGGTCCAACAATATAAGTAAGTTGTTTCTAGTATTAGATCAACTCGACGCACTAGAAAGGTCTCAACTTAAAATCGCATACTTTGCTCTAAGATCATTCAAGTGTTTGTAAGATAGAGAGATAAGTGAATTGGTAGTAGATTTATATGCAGTATTTTTGGCAGAAAGATAGATCTCAAAATCATCATTTTCTTTTGCATATGTGGTAGTTACACCAAACAGTTTATCTAAACTAATCAACATTCTTTCTCCTTGAGCGATATAATCTTTGATATCGAGGGCAGTAGTTTTGTATGTAGTTTCTTTATCGTTGAGAGATCAGGATCCATTAAAATCTTCCAACAAATCTTCATATTCTTGTTGAGCGATATCGAGTTTTAGTTTGCTTTGTTCGAGATTGTTTTCCGCTTGTAAAATTTGTGCTTCCGTATTTCCATCAAGTACATCTTGGAGTTGTAATTGAGCATTTGCAAGATCAATTTCCGCCTGAAGAATACTATTTTCTACCGATTTTTGGTCAAGCACAGCTATAATATCACCTTTTTTGACTTCATCTCCTTTTTTAAAATAAACCGCTATAACTTCTCATTGTTGATTGAAGCGAAGCTGTTGTTCATCTACAAGCTCTGCACTTCCATAAGCTTTAATAGTATTAGTAATGTCTCCCGTAGTCACTACATATTCAGTAAAGTTATTGGTAGAATCAGTGTCTCATCATAAAGAAAACAACAATCAAAGTATAATTCATAAGACAATACCTGCTATAGTATAGGATTTGATAAAATGCTCTTGTACAAAAGATTGGACTTTGACAAAGAGGGGATGAACTCCGATTTGATGCACTATCTGGTGAAAATAGGCTATACTACGTTTTCTAATATGCATGAGAGTCATAGCAAAGATAAAAGAGAGAAATAAAAGAGTCTATGGATTTGTAGAGCGTAAAATCTCTTCAGCAGAAAGATTTTGTCAAGAAATGTTGGTAGGAGATAAACGAGTTCATGTGTGATTAATGCCTTGCTCTTGTAAGAGTTCTTGTATGGTAGTTCAACTATTTAGCGCAGACTGAAGTTCTCCTGTAGAGATGTTAAGTTGACGGGCAACATGATCCAACTGATCAGTATCCATGCCAGAAGCTATAGTTCATGTTTGTATGCGATTGCGTCCACTAGTTCATTCAAATGATTGAAGGATGCGACTTGGAGTATGACCAGTAAAAAGATTTTGTATACGAGCAAAACAAAAAAACAAAAAAAGTCATATAGCTATTCATAAACACAAGGAAAAAACTTTTTTTTTCATGTAACCAACAAAAAAGATAAAGAATATCTTCAGGAAAATATATATAAGTATACTACTAAAATATACTTATTTAGTGATTTCTTGCAATGGGTTTTGTATATCTTGTACACCAGACTCTTGCAGATTGTCGTTTGGAGCAATCGCATTGGCAGAGGCCTGATTATTGATATTTTGATACATCATCATCCCTGTTACATTCATGTTGCGCATCATGCGTCCATGTATCCTATCTTGGGGCATATCATAGAAATTATGTAAGCCACATCAATGGAAAAAAAATCCTATAATACCTCCAAGCAAAAAAGCTCACGTAAGAGATAAGATAAAAATAATAATAGTTTTTTTATCGTCCATGAGAACAAAATAATAAAATAAAAAATAAGAATAAAAACGCAGACAAAGATATATTTCTACCTTAAATTAACCTTAAGCATGTCGTAAATCAGGATAAAAATATTTTCCATAGAAAATGAAATCATATTCTATATAACCAATATATGGAAACTATAATTTTACAATTATACAAAACACTACCACAAGATCGTACGTTAGAGCTCCTTACTAGTCTCAAGAGAAATTTTTCTAGATTGCACAATTTACCAGATCTGCCATCAAATATCCAGCTCTTACAAACATACTATACCTTACTACAAAGGTCAAAAATTACCAAAGAGCCACAGATAGAGCAATTACTCAAAAAAAGAGCAGTGAGATCACAGTCAGGAATAGTGTCCGTTCAAGTGCTCACCAAACCATTTGCTTGTCCTGGACAATGTATCTTTTGTCCCAACGATCCCTCTATGCCCAAAAGTTATATAAAATCTGAACCATGAGCTATGAGAGCATTTCTCAATCATTTTGATCCTATCAAACAGGTATACAATAGACTACTTTCATTGAAAATGACAGGGCATGAAACCGACAAGATAGAAATGATTGTACTTGGTGGTACTTTTGATGTATACACCAAACCATACAAAACTAAGTTTATCAAATCTTTGTATGATGCTTGCAATACGTTTGATGAATATTTCAAAAATATCAAAATTTCAACCACAAAAAAATATTCCCATGCTATTGTAGACCAAAGCAAAAAAATACACTATCCAGCTAGTATTGATCAGACGCTCAAAAAAAACGAATCTGCAACACATAGAATTATTGGGTTGACCATAGAAACAAGGCCCGAATACGTGACTGATGCCAATTGTCAGTTTCGACGTGAAATAGGTGTGACCAGGATAGAGATGTGAGTGCAATCGTTGGACGATACCATTCTCAAGCTCAACAAAAGATGACATACGGTCCAGCAGGCACGTGAAGCTTGTCACAAATTTAGACAATATGGCTTCAAATTTTCTCTCCACGTGATGCCAGGGCTCTATGGATCTACCTATGAAAAAGATCTTATGACATTCCAGCAGCTCTATAGTGACCCATTTTTCAAACCAGATGAAATTAAATTTTATCCAACATCTGTTATCCCAAATACCAAACTCTTTGACCTGTACAAACAATCAAAATATATTCCTCTCGAAACAGACGATATCAAAAAACTTATTAGGCAGACATTTTTGGAGGTTATTCCTCCTTATACGAGGATAAAACGCTTAATTCGTGATATCCCTGCTACAGAAATTGTTGCGTGAAGTACCATCACCAATTTATCACAACTCATGCATACCCAATTACAAAAAGAACAAAATACTAATCAAACACAATGGCAACTGTTTTATCAAAGATTGTACCAAAATCACTCAGTATATACCTCGATACAACAAGTACTTAAAGAAGATAGTTTATACAAATGATCCACCGATAAAGAGATGTATACGTACATCGTAGGAAAGGATCCCGACACAAAGTCTGTGAGAAATTTTGTTTCTTTGGATACCAGAAGTCGTGAAATTATAAACAATGGTGAAAAATGAAACGTAAATATAAAAAATGGATCAGTGAATCTAGTAATCAGAAGATATATGAGTAGTGGGGGAATTGAATATTTTATCTCCTTTGAAGATCAGATGGGATATTTATATGGATTTACGAGATTGTTGTTGCCTAGCGACCCCATTGAGATGCAATGACTAGGAAAATATACAGCACTTATTAGGGAATTGCATGTGTATGGACAAGTAGAAGGATTGAAACAGACAAAACGCGAAACACTACAAGCAGAAAAAACACAACACAAAGGCTTATGAAAACAACTGATGGAAGCCGCAGAACAGATCACTCAAGCACACAATTTTGCCAAATTGTCTGTTATTTCTGGTATTTGAGTCAGACCTTACTATAGAAAGCTATGATACAAACTTGAGTGAACGTATATGGTAAAAAAAATATGTAAATAATACTACTAATTACTAAAAAACTCTGCCTTAGCAGAGTTTTTATAATTGATTGATAAGAAATATGTTTCTAGATATCAATTTCTTTGATACTTTTTGCATGAGTCATAATAAAATGTTTTCTTGCTTGAACATCTTCACCCATAAGGATTCTGAATAATCTATCAGCTTCTTCTGCATCTTCTACAGTAATCTGATTGAGTCTTCTATTTTCTGGATTCATAGTAGTATCTCGAAGCTGTTCTGGATTCATTTCTCCAAGACCTTTATATCTTTGGACTTCAGTTTTGTCTTTGTCAAACCCATACATATCAGGAGTATGATCTTCTTCATAAATATATTCTTCTTTTTTACCTTGAGAAAATTTGTAAATAGGAGGACAAGCAGCATAGACATGACCATGCTCGATAAGTGGTCTCATAAATCTAAAGAAAAAGGTCAGTAACAATGTCCTGATATGCGCACCATCTACGTCGGCATCCGTCATGATAATGATTTTGTCATATCTCAATCCTTCAAAATCGAAGTTATCTTTGACTCAGGTACCTATAGCAGTGATTAGTGCTTTTACTTCGTTGTTGGCCATAATTTTTTGAATTACTGCTTGTTCTGTGTTGAGAATTTTACCTCTCAATGGCAAGATAGCTTGAAAATTACTATCACGTCATTGCTTTGCACTTCCTCACGCTGAATCTCACTCAACAATATACATCTCAGTTCATTCTTTGTTTTTTCTCGCACAGTCAGCCAATTTTCCAGGAAGTACTCATCCAGCCAAAATGTTTTTTCTCAATACCGTCTCTTTGGCAAATTTAGCTGCTAATCTTGCTCTGGCAGCTAGTTCTACTTTTTCAAATATTTTGTCAAATTCACCTTCATTGTTTACAAAATAATCTTTGAGATAATCATATACGATTTTTTCTACTTCGCCTCTTACATAACTATTTCAGAGTTTTCCTTTTGTCTGTCCTTCAAATTGAGGTTCAGGGATCTTTACGGTTACGATAGCATAGAGTCCATCTGTTACATCAGAATATTGAAATTCTCATATTTTCTTATTAATTTTGTCTTTTTCTTTTCCTACTTCATTGATAATATTTAACAATGCTGACTTAAATCCAAGGACATGACTTCATCCATCGATGGTTGGAATATTGTTTACGAATGAGAGAATATGATCATTACTCGTATTTACAAACTCAAATGCGATTTCTGCTAAACAGTCTTTCCCTTCTATTTTAAAATGATGTGCGGAAGAAAGTGATTGTTGTGTACCAACGAGATTTTTTAGCCAAGTTTTGATACCTCCTTCATAATAAAATCTTTGTTTATATCATGTTTTTTTGTTGACAAGATTGAACGTGATTCCAGGAGAAAGATATGCAGACTGTTTCATTCTCGCAATTTCTATGGATTGAGAAAACTCTACAGTTTCAAATATCGTAGCATCAGGTTTAAACTTAACAGTAGTACCCAATTTGTCACTGTCTCCGATTTCTTGAAGATCACCATCAGGGATACCTCTTTGATATCTTTGAAAATATTTTTTACCATTTTTGTAGACGGTTACTTCTAACCATTCGCTCAATGCATTCACGACAGAAGCACCCACTCCATGAAGTCCTCATGAAATTTTGTACGCTCATTTATCAAATTTACCTCCGGCATGAAGTACAGTAAAAACAGTTTCCAATGCTGATTTACCTGTTTTTTCATGTTTGTCTACAGGAATACCTCTTCCATTATCATGGATAGTTACTGATCCATCGTCATTGAGACAGGTGGTGATAGTAGTACAATATCCAACCAAAGCTTCATCTACAGAGTTGTCGACAATTTCTTGTACAAGATGATGTAATCATTTAGCATCAGTAGATCCAATATACATTCATGGTCTTTGTCTGACAGGTTCCAATCATTCTAGTACTTTAATATGCGATGCATCATAATCTTTTGAGTTTAAAGAGTTCAAATCAGTCATATCGTTTATTTAGTAATATAATAAATACATAGTAGCATAGGGGAGTAGTGCACGAAAATATTAGTCATCAAGATAATCATCATCATCGAATCTACTCATATAATCATCTTCATCATCATCATTTATATCATCTTTGATTTTTTTGGATTTTTTCTTCTTTTTGCCTTCGCCAGCTTCCATTTTAGCGATATCGTCTTCAATTCCAAGTATTTTTTGTAATCCAGCATGCTCTTTGAGTTTTTGGATCACTTTTTGCTCGATTTGTCTGACTCTTTCTCTAGTGACATTAAATTCTTCTCCTACTTGTTCTAGAGTATATCTTGGTCCATCAATTCCATATCTCATTTTGACAATTTTGGCTTCTCTATCATCCAACATTTCAAGTATCATATCTAGATTTTGTCTTAATGCGTTTTTTTCTGCGAATTGATCAGGTCTCAACGTATTCCCATCTTCAATTAAGTCAGCTAAGGTATCTCTTCCTTCATCTCCTACTTCTCTATCTAGTGAAACATTTCCAAAGATAACTTCTTCCAGCTTTTTGATTTTTTTGATAGGAAATCCAAGCTTTTGACCAATTTCTTTGGATGTCGGTTCTCTTCAAAGCTTTTGGAAGAGAAGTTGATAGGTCTTGTTGTAAGAGTTGATTTCATCAATCAAATGTACAGGTATCCTAACGTGTTTTGTCATATCAGCGATGGCCTTAGTGATACTTTGTTTGATCCACCAAGTAGCGTAGGTAGAAAATTTAAATTCTTTGTCTGGATCAAATTTTTCTATAGCTTTGATCAAACCAATATTCCCTTCTTGGATAAGATCAGAAAAACTCAATCTAGATCAAAAAAACCTTTTGGCTATACTGATGACCAACCTCAAATTGGACTCGATCAATCTTTTTTTGGCTTCATCATCGCCTTTTTTGACACGTTTGGCGATATCTCTTTCTTCTTCGGAATTGAGCAGAGGGATCTTGGAAATTTCGTTAAAATAGAGCTTGATAAAATCTTTGTGTTGTGATTCTGAAGTATTTTTTTTGGTGTCATATAACTCAAGTTTTCCTAATTTGCTTTCTTTTTTGGCTTCTTCAGCTTCTTTTTCGAGTACTTCTTCGATAGTAATGATTTTGATACCGAGTTTTTCAGCTAATTCATAAAATTTTTCAATCATTTTGATACTTAGATCCATATCATCTACATCAGAAATCACATCTTCTTCATTGATAATATGAGTTTCAATACCATTTTTTAAGAGTTCTTGTAGCGGTTTGCTTAGTTCTCCTATATCATCTTGAAAGCTATCCCATAATTGTTTTTGAAGTTTTTGCATAGAAAGCCAAAAAATAGATAAAAAACTAGGTAATAAGCTGATTATTGTCATATTTTGATGATAATGTATCAAACATTTGACATTTATACATAAATATATATAATATAGATGTGTAGTGAAGCAATACGCTTATATAAGAGCGACAACAAGGACTATATCTTACCCAAGATATGGTCTTTTTTGTTATCCTAAAGAGGTAGTATCAGAGAGCGTTCTTCTAGCAAACAAAAAACAGCCATCGATATACCAATGACAGACACAGAATAAGAATTTTCAATCCAATATCAACACAAAAACTAATTGCAAATAAACTATGAATAGCTATATGTATCATACATTATGCTACAAACTTTTATATGATAAAAACATATTGCTATGTTACATTATTTTGTAGGAAATATACAACGCTGAGGAGGAGAAGTGCTATTAAAAAACGATATGTTTGGTATCCAAATCCAATATCTTGGTGTCAAAAATCAGGGAGAGTTTTTTTTGTATCCTTATTTGGATGACAACAAAAAGACCATTATATACTTTTGTTTTGATACCGCAGAACAAAAAACATTGTTTGAGAGTTTGCTCAAAATCAATGGAGTATGACCCAAAACTGCACTACAAATAGCACAATTACCCAAAAATAACCTCCAGCAAGCTATCAAAAATGTAGACGCCAAATTTTTCCAAAATATTCCATGAATCTGACCAAAATCTGCCAAGAAGATTGTCCTTCAACTCAGGTGAACATTTGACGTTGAGGATATCCAAAAGATGGATATTGACCAAAAATTGTACAAAAATATCGTCACATCACTCAAAGGATTTGGCTACGGTGCAGATCAGATCAAAAGTACTCTCCAAAATTACGAATGAACAGTCACCAAAGACAATATGACAGAAGTGATCAAATGGATAATTACGCAGATATAATTTTTTTGTAACCTGGTGCTTTAGCGCCAGGAAATAGCTAATAAATAATGTCAAAATCAGAAGATTTGACATTTATTATGATTTCAAAATTAGGATTGACTTTAAACAACAAAATTGTATAATCACCAGTGATATAGGATATATGCCATGAACGATAAGAAGTACGAGTACTCTTTATCTGCTTTATCATTATTACAATGAACTCCAAAAACCTCAAAAAAACGTACGTACAAACCTACGAGCAATTTTTTTTGGAAAATCAAACCATCATCTCAGCGCCGTTTGTCCTCAATCGATCATGAGATATCCTCAACAATTATAGTGGTGTGAGTATCAAACAAAAAATCCCTTTGCGTATGTATATAGGATACACAAGAAGCACCACCAAAGGTATTTCCGTACAAAAGATCTATCATTTGGATGCTAGTGAGTATAGATTTATCGAAAGTAATGCAGTAGAATATGCACCATATTTTTCTGATATCAACAAGGAGTTAGAAAAAAAATATGCAAAATGATTGTGACCAAATGAAGGGGTGCAAATTAATATTCTGACCGAGTTGCCCAGAGGAGTCGGATTGGGATTCTGATCCATATTGGCGTTGTTGCTCGCGATTGCCGTCCAAAAAATCAGTGGAAATATAAATAGTCAAATATTGGAAGATATAAAATCCCAAAGCATCAAAGAAATATTAGATGATCAATACAATATATTGCAAAAAATATTGGTAGATGCATTGCATTTTGACAAGTCTGTGTATGGTATGATATCGACAGCAACAAAATTAACGACATTTTTTGATGGATATTATCCTATCGTGTCTTTTTCAGAAGATGGGGACAAATCTATGCTGTCTGAGGAGGAAATTATCAAAAGATGTTATGGATTTAAGCTTAATCATCTCTTCAAGGGTTTGAGAGAAAACCCATATTTGCCTATTGATTATGGTATCGTTTATTCTGGTAAACCCGTCTTATTGGAACAGATTGCAGGAAACAATTACAAAACAAATTCTACTATCACCAAGACCATCAAAACGGATATCAAAAAGATGATGTGAGATTGTCTAAGCAATTTGCATCCAAGTAGACTACCAAGATTTTACAAATATTTGATTTTGCCAGAAACAGATGAATTTGATATGACATACGGTAAAATGATGGGAGCTATGAGCCTAAAAATCCTGTATTATATGTCCAAAATTTATTCTGAATGATATGATGAAGCTCATATGTTACAATTTTTGGATTCACTAAGAAAATATAGGCAAGCAGACTGTATTACGAGAAATAGTTCCACCAATTTTCTCAAATTTATCAAATCATTTTTGGAAAACTTTCACGCACCACAACAATATATTTCTCTTTCCCCAAATGATAGTACCATCATGTGAGGATCTTTGGTATTTGCTATGCCACTAGAATGATTTAGAAAAATGCTTGTAGATACCATCGACAAAGTAAACTTAGATGCTGTAGGCTCTAAGCTAATTTACGCGAATTGGATTGATGGCGTAGAATACGAGTGAATCAAAATAGAACAAGATTTGGAACAAGGAAAATATTCAGATTTTCTGGATTCTAGTAGTTGTATTCTCAAGATGGCGGATGGAAAAATTAGAATAGGAAATTGTGATACTACTATAGAAAAATACAAAACAGGGGTTTTGCTGGACATGGTAAACAACAAAATGTATATAAATGGGAGAAAACTTACCTCAGAGGATTTGCATTCGCAAACAGCTACCGTAGATATTCTGGCTATACTGATAGAAAACCATAGCAAAGATATTTCAAACAAGGAGCTACCGCTTTCTAGTTATTCAAAAAACAAAAATGATATGCTAGGCAAAATAGTCTTACCATTGATAGAACTTATAGAAAAGGAGACAGGCAAAAAACTACCATTAATTTGCAAAGGAAGTATGTATGATTTTTATCTTAAACTGAATCCATCAGATATAGATATAGCAGTCATCAAAAAACTTCAGAAATAATATAAACGATCTATACCAAACTTATAAAAACATTTATGATAACTGACAAAACTTTTTTCCTAGCTTTGTCAGTTTTTTTCTTATCTAGTATATATACAAGCATAAGGTATGATTTTTATTACCTCTATGTCTATGGAACTATTACAGGTGCTCAATAGAAACCTACCTTCACAAAACAAAATCCTTGCGTTATGTCACAAAAAAACACCAAAAGACATTTCAAAATTTATTTTACAGATGATAAAAAAAACAAAAAAAGAAAATAAAGATACAGTAGATGTAAATTTATTTTTTATAGAACTGTATGATATAATTTACTACTATGTAATGTTTGATAAGGTAAAGATATCCAAAAAAATACTAAGAATATTGGAAGCATTGGCTTTGCCTATCAAATATGTAGGAGAAGAAAAGCGAAAAACTGTATTTAAAAAAATCAAGAAAGTAAAATTGTAGAATTTTATATTACTTTATATACAATCGATCAAAGAAATTTAAAAGCAAAAAATAATAATATATAAAGTAAAAAAATCGATATGTAAATCGATAGAAAAGGTTCCAATTATAGGTGAATATATTACGATATATATAAAAAAGCAATAAAATAAAATATAATAAAAAATAATGATCCGAAAAATCAGTATTTTTTTGATGAACATAAAAAAATAGTAGTTTTAAAACAAAAAAATATGTGTCCTAGCTTTGTCAGTTTTTTTCTTTTTTTAAAGGGGTATCAAGATGGCGAAAAAAAATTAGATATTTATTTATTAACCTTTTTACAAATGACTGATGACCATCATGTACTAATTAATGAAAAATGATTAACGGAATGAGAGATTATCGAAATTGTATACAATAAGAAAAAAGTAGAATTGAGCGAACAATGTAAACAGAAAATCAGGGTTGCAGAAAATTTTATCAAAGAGCAGGTAGAAAATGGAAAAATTATTTATGGAGTTACAACATGATTTGGTTCAAATTCCGATAAAGTGATATCGGCAGATGATGCAGGGATATTACAGGAAAATTTACTCTTATCTCATGCATGTGGAGTAGGAGAATATTTTAAAGAGGAATATATTAGGATGGCAATAATATTGAGAATTTTGAATTTTACCAAATGACATTCAGGCATTCGTTTAGAGGTAGTTGAATTTTTGATAAAACTTCTTAACAACGGAATAACGCCACTAGTACCACAGAAGTGATCAGTATGATCTAGTTGAGATCTGGCGCCTTTGTCTCATATAGGTATAGTACTTTTAGGTGTAGGGAAAGTAATGTATGAAAATGAAGAAAGAGAAGCGAGTGACGTTTTGGATGAAGTAAGAATGAAACCATTACAATTAACATATAAGGAAGGATTAGCATTCAATAACGGGACAAGTATGATGACAGCAATGGCAGTATTAGGTCTTATGAAAGCAAAAAAATTATTAAAACTAGCAGATATATCAGCATCTCTAACACTCGAATGTCTAGGATGAAGATCAAAAGCATATGAAGATAAGGTACATAAATTGCGTCCGCATATAGGACAGATAAATACAGCAAAAAATATAAATAGAATACTGGAGTGATCAGATTTGTTTGGTATAGATCCGACAAAAATCAAATGAAAGAAAAATGTTCCTCAAGATTCTTATAGTTTAAGATGTATTCCTCAGGTACATTGAGCTTCCAAAAACGCGTATTTACATACAAAAGAAATAGTAGATATAGAAGTGTTTTCTGTTACCGACAATCCGCTAATATTCTGTGAAGAAGATGAGGTGATCTCTGCAGGACATTTTCATGGACAGCCAATCGCGCTAGTCATGGATTATATGAAATTAGCAATGGCTGAAATAGGAAATATAGCAGAGAGAAGAATCGCTAAACTTGTAGATCAAAATCATAACGAAGGTTTGCCTGGTTTCTTAGTTTCAAAGAATTGTTGATTGAATTCATGATTTATGATTCCACAATATGTGGCTGCAGCATTGGTGTCAGAAAATAAGGTACTTGTTCATCCAGCTTCCAGTGATTCTATCCCTACATCAGCGAATATAGAAGATCATGTAAGTATGTGAACTATAGCAGCTCGTCAATTCCTAGAGATTATGGATAATGTATATTATGTGGTTGCAATAGAAATATATAACAACTGTCAGGCTATTGATCTGAGGAAGAAAGATATGGGGAATTTTAAAATGGGAAAATGAAGTCAGATAGCCCATAAGTTGATTCGCAAGCAAGTAGAATTTTTGGAAGAAGACAGATTTATGCATCCAGATATCAAAAAGATAAAAGAACTTATAGAATCTGATATTTTTCTAAGACAGATAGAAGGTGAAATATGAGAGCTAGTAATTTAATTTTTATCCTTATCTTTTTTGCTTATGAAACAAGATATGCTTAGAGTAGCAGGATTCCCTGAATGGTTGCCACTCGAACAAGGTGTAGAGAACAAAATGAAAGAGATAGTATCTAAGGAATATCAAAAATATGGATATATAAATATCGAAACTCCAGCAGTAGAAAAAAACGATGTACTAACATCAAAATCTTGAGAAGAAGTATCAAAACAGATTTTTTGATTATATGGTCTGGCTCAGAAAAAAGAGGATTTGAAAGAATATTCGCTACATTTCGATCTTACGGTGCCATTAGCGAGATATATTATCGATCATGAAGAAAAATTAGAATTTCCTTTCAAGAGATACCAGATTCAAAAAGTCTGGCGTGGTGAAAGACAGCAAAAATGAAGATTTAAAGAATTTTATCAATGCGATGTGGATGTTATTGATAAAAATGTAAATATAGCATATGATGCTGAAGTGATAGACGTTCTATATAAAACATTGAGCAAGATGTTTGCTCATTTCAATATACATAATGACTTTATTGTACAGATAAATAATAGAAAATTATATGATGCTGTACGAGAATATATGAAGATCGATAACGGAAAAAAGATGGACGTGATAAGGTTGTTTGATGATTATTATAGGATGGAGAAAAAAGAATTTGAAGATATGCTCAAAGAGTTAGTAGGAGAGGATTATAAGACAATCATAGATTTGCTCTCATTTGATATAGATACGATAGATATAATGACGATTGAAGATGAAAAGATAAGAAAAGCAGTAGATGAGATAAAATATGTGTATGACAGTCTCAAACAAAGAGGGGTGAATATAAAATTTGATCCTTATGTAATAAGATGATTGGATTATTATAGCGGAACAGTGTTTGAAACATTTATCGATGGATATAGAAATTTAGGAAGTGTCTGTAGCGGGGGAAGATTTGATAATTTAGTGGGATATATAAGAAATAAGACAGGAAAACAATGAAATGAATATGGCGGAGTTGGGGGTTCTATAGGCTTAAGTAGATTATTAAACGGATTATTAGATTCTTGACTCCTGCAGACAAAAGAAACATTATCAGATGTAATTGTTTTTAGTCTTAATGATACATCAGAAAAATATAGGGAAGAAATAGCGACTACATTGAGAAATAATGATTATAGAGTTGATCAATATTTGAAGCCAGAAAAAATTGCTAAACAATTTAAATATGCAGAGAGTAAAAACATCCCATTCGGCATCTTTGCATGAGAAAAAGAAGAAGTGAACTGAACAGTGACTATCAAAGATTTATATAAGAAAGAATCCGTAGAGATAAAGAAAGAAAAAATTTCTGAGTTTATGGAATACAATAAGAAAAAGAATGATTAATCTTTTATATTTTAAAAGTAAAAATATGACTGATATTATCAATAATGAGGCATATGATAATCTCCAAGAAAAAGCAACTTTGTATATAAATGTTTTTTGAGAAGAACCTCGGAATGAGTGATATGAATGTAAAAATAATGAATGTAGTAAACAATATTATGCGCTTAGTAAAGTGTATGCAGAAAAATTATCCCATTGTTTATATTGTTGAACTCAGCTCGAAAAGGTTTATGATCAAATCGCCTTAGAACAAGATTGGCAGAAATGGTCTTCTAAAGAATGATATGTTTGAAGGTTAGCTAAAAACAATTCAGAATTAATTTGATTTATTCTATGATGGAATGACACTATAGATTCGTTAAATAATGAAAAATTCGATTTAAGCGAATCGGAGGTTGATGAATTGGAAGATAATATAAGAAAATTGTGTCCTGATTTTGATCTTGATGGATTTTATTATTTTTCAGAGATCTGAATAGATAAAAGATATAGATGAACCGATGATCATATAGCATGAAGATTGTATCAATCTATGGAAGAGAAAGTTATTGCAAATGGAAAAAAATATCTGATTCTTAGAACCACACAAAAAACAGATTTACCATTCAAACGGTTCCAAAAATTATGATATCAAGTAGTCTTCAATTATGATGATGAAAATGATAGAGTGATAATGATTAAAAAAATACAGTAGATATATGATAGACATCATGTCAATGATGTCTGTATGGAGTATATAGCTCAGGGGTTAGAGCAGTAGATTGTGGATCTACTGGTCGCGGGTTCGATTCCCGTTATACTCCCAAAAAACATATATCAGGCTGGAGAATATTATCTTCAGCCTTTACTTTTATAAAGAGTTGATTAGAAAAAGATATCTTTTAATTGTATAGTAAACATAAATCATGTTAGAACTTATAAAAAAACTCATTAGTTTTGATACTACGCAGAAAGAGAATGAAGCAATGAAATTTATTCAAGAATATATTCAAAAAAAATATAGGGATGTTGTGATTTGTCAGCAACAAGATATATGAGACCACGGTAGATATAATCTTATTGTTAAAAATACAGAAGATCCTGATATTATACTCGCGTGACATATTGATACAGTACCAGAATTTTCTAAGGAACAATTTGTCTCCAAAATCGAAGGTAATAGAATATATGGTAGAGGAGCTGTGGATATGAAAGCAGGAGTAGTTATAAATATCAATCTGATTGATATTATGTTAAAACACAATATAAATTTTTGGGTGCTTTGTTATGGAGATGAGGAAAATAATTTTTGATGAATGAAAAAATTTACCGAAATATATAAAGATAAGATTCATCCCAAATTAACCATAATTACTGAACCGACTAATACTGCTATTTATACAGGGTTTAGGGGTATAGCCGTACTAGATTTAGAGATTAAAGGAAAATCAGTACATTCAGCAAGGAAACATTTAGGTATCAATGCAATAGAGGAATATGTTCACTTTATAGATCATCTTGAAAAACATATACAGTCCAAAGATAGGGATGGTTATACATCTTTAGCAAATTTAGCTGGTTTACATTGAGGAATATATAAAGACAAAGAAATAATCCGACAGGACAATATCGTGCCAAATATAGCCAAAGGGAGTTTTTCCTTGAGATTGGGTAATGATTTTAGCTATCAAGATTTAGAAAAGTTTACACAAGAATATTTTACGAAAAAATGAATAGAGATCATACATCTTCAGATGAATGTTTGGTATAACCCATTAATTCAAATTGGACTACAGGAAAAATATAACAAATATGGCGATGTAGAAAAAGGATATGAATTTTGATATTCCGATATACAATTAATAAAAGAATATATGGGCGGGGATTGTCTTCTTATAGGGCCATGACCCAATGAACAATCTCATCAATCAGATGAATATGTAGAGATAGATAGTATAGAAAAAGCAAAGAAAATAATAGAAAATATTCTCAAAGATTTTTAAAACCATATTTTGGATATAAAAATAGAGTGATATTGTGTGCACAAAGGATATAAATATAAAAGAGTATTTTTTATTTTTTATATACTTTCCTATGCTAGAAATCTTTAAAGTCGCTATCAAAGCACTCATCATCAATAATAAAA
>CAZECU010000006.1:0-6091 GCA_964510755.1 uncultured Candidatus Peribacteria bacterium
TGAAGTTTTTTTTGATTGATTGATCGAGTTTTTTGTATAGAGCTTATTATGCTTTTCCTCCTATGATGGACAAAGAAGGGCACAATGTGAATGTTGTCTATGGATTTTTTCGTATGTTGATCAAAATTTTTCAAGAGAAACCAGATTATCTTGTCATTACTTGGGATTCTCCTGTCAAAACATTGAGACATGAACAGTATCCTCAGTATAAAGCCAATCGCAAAAAGATGGATGATGATTTCAAAAATCAAATTCCTCGAACCAAAGATATTGTAGATCAATTGGGCATACCTAGTTTGATTGTCCCTACCTATGAAGCTGATGATATTATTTATACCTTGGCAACCAAATATTCTCAAGACAAAACGTTGATGATTGATATTTATTCGTGAGATAAAGATCTCAAACAATTACTTTCAGAAAATGTATGTTGTGTAGATTCTATGAAAGGGGTCAAAACTGATACTGCGCTGTTTATCAAAGAATATGGATTTGAACCCAAATATATTTTGGATTATCTTGCCTTGGTAGGTGATAGTGCAGACAATATCAAAGGAATAACTTGAATCTGACCCAAAAAAGCGTCCGACTTGATCCAAAAATATCAGACGATAGATGCTATATATACTCATATTGACGAAATATCTGGTGATGTGAAGCAAAAGTTGCTTGATGGAAAACAGGATGTTGCACAAAGTAGGGAATTGATAGAGCTCAAACATATTCCCGAGATACAATCTACCACATTGGATACCTTTGCACTCAGACTTGATTTTGCTACGTATAAGGACGTTCTTGTGCATACCCATCATTTCACATCATTTGACAAGACATTGGATGAACTCAAAAAACAGCTCCAGATGCCTATCCAAAACTGACTATTTTAATTGTGTTTTATTTTACTCTTTTTTGCAGGATATGAAATTCAAACGATTATTGTTGCTTCCTTTCTTTCTTGTTGTCCCTAGTTTTGCTCTCTATCAACAACAATGATTTTCTCAGTTTCAGCAGCAACTAGATGGTACTCTTGATTTTGCTTGTTCTGGTCAGTGTATAGCTTTGATCTCGTCTATTGCATGAAGTGATTATGTTACGTTACAGGGAAATATTCAGGGAAAGGGAATTGTTGGATATGGATTTTTGGTTGGCCAACAAATTGTGCCTGCTCAAACGCTTCCTGTCAATGGTATGGTAAATTTGAATCAGCAATTTACTTTTCAAGAGCTTGCTTTTTATAATCAATTACCTCAAGATGCTCAGTTGGTGGTTGTGGCAGAAGGTACACTAAGTGCTACTATGTTTTCTGCCAGCTTATGATCTCTGTGAATCTCTCAAAAACTTGCTCAATGACGAAAAGATTTTTGGACTATGGAATCTCTGACTCCTTATAGTATCAATCTGAGATATGGAGTAACAATCCTGTGAACATCACTCTTGCATTATTGATATTGGCTATTTATCATAGCAGCCTTGTATATTTTGATATTTATCAAAGGAGACAAACACAAAAAATTTCGTATGGTATGTTTTTGGTGATTGGGTATCTTTTTGTTTATAGGTGCAAGAAATTTGGTTACCTATACATGAATTGTGCATCAATGACTTCAACAATATACCAATGCACCAGAGATTTCCAAAACATTTTTTGACTTATGAGATTATATTTCCTTTACCCAGGCTATAAGAGACAAGCTTTCTTTGGATACTCAAGAGGTTGCTTGTAAAATATTTATCAATTCTTATCAAGATTGGCCATTCAAAGCACATCGAGAACTTTTGTATCTCAAACCTTGTAGCGTTACGTTAACGTGATCAGAGGCTGATTATATTATGTATTATCATACTCCTGTGGCTTCATGAGATGTATCCAAACCTATTGTCTTGCAATATCATGATAATTATCTTTTACAAAATAAATAATCTATAAATGTTTGAAACATCGTTTTTGCTTCTTATCAAAGCTTTACTTTACAATATCCTATTACCTCTTATTCCAGGTATATTGTTTCTATGGATATTTTTTGGTACCAAAATTAAGGGTATGCTTCTCTATCTTTTGTGACGATTTTTGTGAACTGGTGTAGTAGCATTTAGTCTTTTTAATCTTCAGTTTGTCCATTTTGGTATTGGTGTATCTGAATATCTTTTGGTACTAGCTGTCTTGATAGTGTCTTTGGTTATCAAACTAATATGGCAAAAACTTCCTATTTCTCACTATCTTACTACTTTGCGTGTATCCAACATATTGCCTTATATCCAACAATCATTTGTTTGACTTTCTCGTGGCAAAAAAATATTTACTCTTGTCTTGGCAGCATGTTGAGCAGTTTTTTTGATTACAACTTTTTTGCATACTTCCAATTTTCCTACTTATGCTGATGATAGTTTTGGTAATCGGAATGGTCCTGCATACAATATTTATCAGGATGGCTGAGTAAAACTTTTTTGAGATACCACTGAGATTCTTGGAAGAGGAAGATTGTGATATCCTATTTATATCCCTTTGTATAAGGCGACCATCAGCCAATTTATGTGAGGATTCTATGATATATATATCAATATGTGGCAGCGATTGGCAATGTTTGCTCTCTTGATGTTTGTATTTGTAGTGACTTTTTCTACTACCAAAAATATTTTTTATACACTCTTGCCTATTGGATTGATTGTGAGTCTACCACTGGTATTTTTTCATGCTACTGAATGATATATGGAGCTCCCTTGTGCTATATATTCCGTACTGACTCTTTGGTCATTATGGAAATTTTTGGAAAATAAAGAGTATGATTATATATGATTGGCATTACTTTTTGGCTTTATGCTTGCTCATATCAAAAATGATGGATTGTTGTGATATTTCGCGGGTATTTTTATTACTTTTTGTGGATTGTTGATCATCACCAAACAATGATGGTGATTCTTACGTTGATTGTTTGGCAAGATGTCTGTTGTTTGGTCGTCTGTCTTTTATTTTTTCTTTTTCTTTTTGCCATTTTTGGTGATCAAATGATATCATCATTTAGGATTCAATCAGTCGGTCTCTAGTGATGGAGGATTAGGCATTACCTCTACTTCTCATCCAGAGGTATTTTCTGTTTTTAAACCTATATTTTTGGATATAAACAATTATAATGTTATATTGATTGTGGTTGCATTGATGGTAGCGTTTGCTTATATATACAAAAAACGTGATACGCGTACGTTATTGTTGTTGTTGACTCCTATTATTATCTTTATTATTTTTGTTTTGGTATTTCTATTGACAGAAAATTATATCTTTGCTATGAATCAAACCACTATCAATAGAGTCTTTACTATGTCGTTTGTGATTTTGTTGGCATTTACTTGATTATTCTTTTATCAACAATGAGAAAAATAATTGCTCTCTTATATTCCTACAGATTTATTAGATATTCGTTGGGCTGAGGCTTGGCAGCATTATTAGATTTGTGCTTACTTTATGTCTTTACAGATGTTTTTGGAATACATTATTTGTATTCGGCTATTTTGGCATTTGTTTGTAGTGTTACGTTTGCTTATTTTTTCCAAAAATATATTACGTTCAAAAATTATTCTCACAAACACTTACTCCAAGGATCATTGTTTTTGATTTTTCAACTTGTAGGACAGTGATTGTATATGTTGCTGTTGTGGCTAGGAGTTGATACTTTTCATATCTATTACCTTTTGGTTGCTATTGTGGCCAAGATCATTGTTTTTTTGTGGAATTATATCACTAATCATTATTTTAATTTTAAACAATAGTCTATGAAAACACTTTCCATTATTATCCCTGCGTATAATGAGGCAAACACTATTCATCGTATTTTGGACAAAGTCCAGGATGTCGTGTTGATCAATGGGATCAAAAAAGAAATCGTCATCGTCAATGACTGTTCCAAAGATGATACAGAGTCTGCCATCAAAAATTATATAGATCAGCACAAAGATATGCAGATATCTTACTATGCTCATGAGATCAACAAAGGAAAGTGAGCAGCTTTGCATACAGGGATCAAAAAAGCTATGGGTGATTATATTATCGTCCAAGATGCAGATCTAGAGTATGATCCTAACGAATACAATATCTTGCTCAAACCTATCGAAGATGGTTTTGCAGATGTAGTGTATGGATCGAGATTTGTATGAGGCAAACCGCATAGAATCTTGTTTTTTTGGCATAGTAGAGGCAATCAGTTTCTTACCTTTCTCTCCAATATGTTTTCCAATTTGAATATAAGTGATATGGAGACCTGCTACAAATTGTTTAAAGCTGATATTATCAAAAAACTTCATCTCAAGGAAAATAGATTTGGATTTGAGCCTGAAGTGACACATAAACTTGCTCGTGACAAATCTATAAGAATTTATGAAGTCGGAATTTCTTACTATGGAAGAACGTATGAAGAAGGCAAAAAAATTGGGTGGAAAGATGGATTTAGGGCTATTTGGTGTATACTCAAATATGGTGTCTTTGGCGCAAAATAATATTTTATCTCTGTAGACAACTACCATGAAAAATATATTGGTTATTGGTGATGTAATGCTAGATATCTTCTCGTATGGAGATGTGAGAAGACTCAATCCTGAGGCTCCTGCACCTTTGTTGAACATTACTCATGAAGAATATAAATTGTGATGATCTGCTAATGTCGCTGCAAATATTGCTAGTCTTCAATGACATGTGGATATGATAGGAATTATATGAGAAGATGCTTATGGAAAAACCTTTCAAGATTTGTGTCAGCAATATCACATTGATACACACTTTATTTTTGGTACGTATCCTACCATTACCAAACAAAGATTTATAGAAAATACGTATGAACAGCAACTTCTAAGAGTGGATTATGAAAATATTTATCCAAAAAATGTCTGATATAACCAACAAATTTTGGAGTCCCTTCGCAAAATACATCCAGAATATATCGTTATATCTGATTATAATAAATGAGTAATCAATGATGAACTGCTGCAAGATATTAAATCATTTGCTCACGAACATGATATCAAAATTCTCGCTGATATAAAACCGCTCAATGCAAAACTTTTTGCTGGAGTCTATCTTTTGAAGCCAAATTTTAAAGAATTTTGCGAAATTATTGGACAAAAAATTGAGAATACCTTAGAAGATATTGTCCATCATGGTACTTTGTTGGTTCAAGAAATGTGATCCAATCTTGTGGTAACCAGGTGAAGTAAATGAGCTATTTTGATCAGGACAGATGGTACATCGCTCTCTATCCCTACTCAAGCTCAACAAGTGTTTGATGTAACATGAGCGTGAGATACTTTTATCTCTACTATTGCATGGGCATTGGCTTCTGGATATTCATTGGATGATGCTATTATTTTGGGCAATAAAGCGTCCGGGGTAGTCGTTGGTAAGGTATGAACAGCTATTATTACTCTTCCAGAATTAGGTCTTTAATTCCTATGTTTTTGCTATGGATCTTCGTCAATATTTTAATGAATCAGCTGAGACAAAAAAACAATTTATTGCTACCAATGAATCTGTCTTAACCGATATGATTCATCGTATTGTTGCATGTTTTCAATCAGGATCCAAGATTTTGATTGCATGAAATGGCTGAAGTGCTGCTGATGCTCAGCATTGGGCAGCAGAATTTATGGGAAGATATAAACTAGAAAGGACTCCCTTGCCGGCTATTGCACTGACTACAGACACCTCCAATTTAACTGCGGTAGGCAATGATTATGGCTTTGATGTGGTTTTTGCTAGACAAGTAGAGTGACTATGAAAACCTGGTGATATGTTTATCGGTATCTCTACTAGTGGAAACTCTACCAATATTATTAAAGCGATAGAAGTGTGTAAACACAAATGAATCTTTACTTGTGCTTTGCTGGGTAAATGATGAGGTAACATTAAAGATCTCGCTGATCTCTCACTTATTGTTCCTTCTGACAATACTCCAAGAATCCAGGAATGTCATCAAACTATTTATCATACCATCTGTGAAGAGGTAGAACTTATGATCAAAAACACATGAATGTAAAACTCTTAAGATTTATAGACAAATATGTATTCGGGTTATTTATCCTTATGTTTTTTTGGTTAAAATATCTTTTT
>CAZECU010000006.1:6191-26075 GCA_964510755.1 uncultured Candidatus Peribacteria bacterium
TATTCTTATTATTACTCTGAGCAACAACACAACATTATCAATTGTCTATCACTTCTCAAACCTTTGTGAATCGATATTGTTTCTCCAGATGCTATGGAACCTTTGAAATATGAACATAAGCACACTGTCAAAATAGATGAAATTTTGAATACATGTAAACATAAAAAGATTATCTGTCTCCATACCTGATGAGCTGAGACCTCTCCTGATAGATTTCGAGCCAGTGATAATTGGATACAATTGATCCAAGAGATTGATCGTAAGTACTGAGATAAAGTAGTGATATTGCTTACAGGGACTGCTTTTGAACAGTCATGAGCACAACATATTTTGGATATGTTGCCTTCTACCATCAGAGGACGTGTGGTTTCGCTCTGTGGAAAATCTACTACTTTTGAACTTGCTTATTTGCTTACGCAGTGTGATCTTATGATCTCCAATGATACATGACCTATGCATTTGGCTGCGGCAATGGGTACCAAAACTATAGGATTGTTTTGACCAAATATTCCACAAATTTTTGGTCCTTGGCCATTACAAAAAAATATTTCTTTGTATAAAGGTACAGGAAAAACATATATACAACCTCATCTATGAGTGTTTGCAAAGGATGAGCATAACACTATCAATAACATAAGCCCAAATGATGTTCTCCACTATATTAATTTTTAATTTTTTATCTTTTGTATAATGAAGTACTTTGTTACTTGATGAGCATGATTTATAGGAAGTCACATAGTAGATAAACTTTTGGAAAATGGACATGATGTGATCGTGTATGATAATTTTTCTACAGGACAAGAGTTGTTTATTGCTCATCATGCTGATGATATACATTTTTCTCTTATTAAATGAGATATTCTTGATTTGGATCTACTTGTACAAAGTTCAAAATGAATAGATTTTGTTTTTCATTTGGCGGCAAATGCTGATGTGCAGTGATGAATGACAGATACAAATATTGATTTTTATCAAAACACAACAGGTACCAAAAATGTCCTTGAAGCAATGAGAATAAATTGAATTAAAAATATAGCATTTTCTAGCTCTGCTACTGTGTATGGAGAACCTAAAGTATTTCCTACGCCCGAATCTACAGAGTTGATACAAACTTCACTTTATGGTGCTTCTAAACTTGCTGGAGAAGCAATGATACAGGCATATTGTGAATATTTTGGTATGAAATCATGGATATTTAGATTTGTTTCTTGGATTTGAGAAAGATATACACATGGGGTTATTTTTGATTTTATGAAGAAGCTTATAAATACTCCTGATGAATTAGAAATATTGTGAGATGGTAATCAAAAAAAATCTTATTTGTATGTGAAAGATGGTGTAGAAGGTATATTTTTTGCTATCAAATCCTTTGATGATAAAGTAAATATCTTTAATTTATGACATGAAGAATGTATGAATGTTGTTGATTTGGCAAATATCGTCAAAGATACCATGTGATTAAAAGAAGTTAAATATCTTTTTACATGATGAGTTAGATGATGGCTTGGAGATTCTCCTTTTGTTCATCTTGATATCTCTAAATTAAAAGCTAAATGACGAGTCCCTAAAACTTCTATCCAACAATGAATAATAAACACAGTTGATTATCTTTTAAATAATCAATTGTTATTTACTTCTAGAAAATAAATTCTGATGAAAATAGTTATTATCGCTGGCGGTAAATGAACAAGATTGGGATTGACCGATATTCCTAAGCCTATGGCTCAAGTCGCTGGGAAACCGATTTTGCAGTGGCAGATCGAATTAGCCAAAAGATATGGATTGGATGATATCATTATCCTTTCTGGTTATTTAGGACAAGTGATTGTTGATTATTTTGGTGATGGTTCACAGCTGTGAGTCCATATCCAACACATCATAGAGGAGGTGCCATTGGGTACCGCATGAGCTGTTAAACAATTACAGCATCTTCTTACCGAAAGGTTTTTTGTGTTTTATGGTGATACTATCATGGATGTAGATCTCCAAAAAATGATGGAATTTGATGCATTATATCCTGAAAGTTTGTGAACCTTATTGGTCCATCCCAATAATCATCCTCATGATAGCGATTTGGTTGAAGCTACGAAAGAGGGGACTATCCAGGCGTTTCATGCTAAACCACATCCTGAAGGTGTTTATTATCATAATCTTGTAAATGCAGCACTCTATATCTTAGATCCTAAAGTATTTGCTTATATCCAACCAAATGTCTCTTTGGATTTTGGGAAACATATATTTCCTAAGATAGTAGAGGATTGAAAAATATTGAGAGCATATAAAACTCATGAATATATTAAAGATATGGGCACTATAGAAAGATTACAACAAGTAGAGCAAGCGATCTTTTGCTGAAAAGTTGCAAGACTCAATATGCAACATAAGCAAAAAGCTATTTTTTTGGATAGAGATGGAGTCCTTAACGAAGAAGTGGATAATCTTTCCCATATCAATGATTTGCATATTCTCTCTGGTACTATTGAATGACTCAAAGTCATCAATGAATCAGAATATCTTGCACTGGTAGTCACCAATCAACCTATGATTGCCAAAGGATTTTTGAAAGAACACGAATTAGATGATATCCACAAAAAATTGGAAAGTGAAATAGGTAAGGAGTGAGCATATATTGATGATCTGTATTATTGTCCTCATCATCCTGATGCATGATTTGAAGGAGAAATACCTGAGTTGAAAAAAGACTGTGAGTGTAGAAAACCCAAGACAGGTATGATTGATCAAGCAATCGAACAGTATCATATAGATGCTACTCAATCTTTTATCATTGGTGATAGTACTACAGATATCCAGACAGGCAAAAACGCAGGGCTCAAAACAATATTGGTAAGAACCTGATATGCATGAGATGATCATAAATACTCAGCAACTCCTGATTTCGTATTTCAAAATATGGCGGAATCAGCAACGTTTATCGTCCATTACTATGATCGTTTATATCATCAAGTGGATGAGCTTTTTGCTCAACAGCCTAAAATAATATCTCTGGCATGATTGTCTCGTTCGTGAAAATCTACCTTATGTAGTATGATCTCTGTCTATCTTCGTGAGCGCCATATCCCTTTCCAATATCTTAATTTGGATAATTGGTTGCTGCCCAAAGAGCAGCGTTCTCCTGATATGACGGTAAAAGACAGATATCCATATACTCGTATTACTCATGATTTTCAGGATTTGCTTGCTGGCAAAGCTATCCACATCAATACCTATGATGTCAAAACAAGAACGGTTCAAACAGCAACGACTGACTTTGTTTATGATCCACAGTCCATCCTATTGATTGATGGCGTAGTCAGTCTTGATATCCCATATCTGAGAGAAATTGCTGATCTCAAAATTTATTGTGATATTGATGAATCTGTGAGAAAAGACCGCTTTGTTCAATTTTATAGATATAAGGGCTTGTCTGAGTCCGAGATTATGGATCTTTACCAAAAAAGGCAACTGGATGAATATCCTGTAGTCATTTCTAGTAAACAATATTCCGATTGTATTATTTCCTTAAATTAGTATAGTTTTTGGTACTTTATATTGTTTTTTTTGTGTATGATTATTTCTCGTACGCCACTAAGGATTAGTTTTACTGGAGGAGGAAGTGATCTCGCTAGTTTTTATCGTAAATTTTGAGGTGCAGTGATTAGTACGTCTATCGATAAATATATCTATGTTACGGTCAATAAACCATTTGAACCAGTTATTCGTTTAAAATATTCCAAAACAGAAGAAGTTGATGATATACAAGCTATAGAACATCAGTATTTTAGAGAAATTTTGGAGTATATGCATATAGACAAATATATCGAAATCACGTCTATGGCTGATATCCCTTCTAAGTGATCGTGACTTGGTTCTTCATCATCTTTTACGGTGGCCGCTTTGCATGCGTTGTATGCTTACAAAAGCCAACATATCTCTCCAGAGCAATTAGCTCAAGAAGCTTGTATGATAGAGATAGATAAATGTGGGGAGCCAATAGGTAAACAAGACCAATATGCTGCAGCCTATGGGGGTTTTAATTTTATCAAATTTAATCCTGACGATACGGTTTCTGTAGAACCTATTATTTGTCTGCCCGAAACAAAAAAAAGACTTTCTGAAAATCTTATTATGTTGTATACGGGTATTACTAGGAGTGCATCTACTATCCTTGCTGATCAAAACACAAATATCATCTCTGATGAAAAGAAACAAGAGATAATGAAACAGATGGTGCAATTGACCTATGATCTCAAAGAACAGTTAGAAAATAATAATCTCAATAATTTTGGTGAGATTTTACATAAAAATTGGTTGCTCAAAAAAGAAATGTCTGGATGAATTTCCAATCCTCAAATAGATGAACGATATGATAAGGCTATGCAAGCTTGAGCTTTGTGAGGCAAAATATTGGGAGCTGGGTGATGATGATTTTTTTTGTTTTATGTCCCCAAAGATAGACAAGAAGATGTTTATACCGCTTTGCGTGATCTCAAAAAAGTTAAATTCAATTTTGACAACACAGGCAGCAAAATAATTTTTATTCATTAATCGTTTTGTGATGATGATACACACACCGTATGTTTGATTAGATATGCAGCAAAAAATTATATTTTCTCAATGATATATAGAGAACCTCAAAACAATATTGGATCTTATGAATCATGCTGATATTGCTCGTGTTATAGAAACGCTTGAAAAAGCATTTTTGGAGGGTAAAAAGATTTTTGTTGCAGGAAATGGTGGAAGTGCTGCTACTGCAAGTCACATGGCTTCTGATCTCCAAAAAACCACTCTAGGCAAACACCCACAAACCAAAAATGATATCTTCAAATTTAAAACGATCTCTTTGAGTGATAATATCCCTGTGATGACCGCTTGGGCTAATGATGAAGGATTTGATTATATCTTTTCTGAGCAGTTGAAAGTCTTGTGAGAATCATGAGATATTCTTGTCATTATTACGGGCAGTGGAAACTCTCAAAATATCCTTCAAGTAATAGATACCGCCAAAAACATTGGTATCACTACTATAGGATTTTTGTGATTTGACGGAGGTAAAGCTAAAGCTATACTCGATCAATCTATTTTGGTGCCTGCACATACCTATGGTCCTATCGAAGATATTCATATGATATTGGATCATTTGATTACCAATTATTTCCAACAACAGATTGAAAAAACTTCTGTATAATTAACTTTTATATTTGAGGTTTTACCTATATATTTTATTGTTTTTTTTTGTTTGATAATGAAAAAATATCTTATTATGCTTAAAAATTTACTATCTACGACTATAAAAGTTTTTATAAATAAATTCTCTTTGGATTTCTATTGGAGATATCTTCTTTTAATGCCATTGGATATTACCTTTAATAGTGTCCCTAAAAAAATAAAGGAACGTATATATATTCCATTGATTAGATTCCTTAAAAAGGATTTTTTGTTTGTTACATCATTTTGAACTTTTGTATGAAAAAGTGTAGATGCGTGGGCAAGAATGCATAAGGATTATGAGTTTTGGATTAGAGAGTACATTATCAAACATTACCATACTCACAAACCCTTTAAACAAGAAGTTATTTGTGTAAATATATGATCCAATCAAGGTAGGCGAGCTATAGATCTTGCTAAATCTTTTGATTATACCGTAGTTGCTTTTGAAGCTGTACCAAGTATATTCAACCAATTGATGGCTAATATCTATTTGTCATGATTGTCTCATAAAGTTTTTGCGTATAATTTTGCTATATGAAATGAAGATTGAACTATATCTTTTCATTTTTCAGAAGAACACGAGGGTAAATCTCATGTTGATATGTCTAATGATGTATCTTTGCTGCAATTACCTTTAAAGAAATTTGATAATCTTAAGTTGCCAATAGATTATACCCATATTAAATTGTTTTTAATAGATGTAGAATGATATGAGTATGATACATTACAATGACTAAAAGAAACATTGCTTACATATAAAGATATTGAGCTAATTGTAGAAATACACGATGCTGCGCCTACTAGAGAAAAGACGTTTTCTTTTATGAAAACATTGTGATTTGTTTATAAGAGACTAAAATCGACTGAGTATGATTATTTATTTTATAGAAAATAATTATTTTTTACTCTTTTTTGTTCGTTTATACATATGACTACAACCATCAATATTTGCTTATGTACAAAAGATGATAAATTTATTAAATATTGTGCATCACTTCTGGAAAGTTTATATAGAAATAGAAATAAACAATCTATCTATAATATCTATATCTTGGGCTGAAATATAAGTCAGCAAACCAAAACATCTCTAAACAAATTTCATGATACAAATTTTCATCTTATTTTTGTACCTATCGATGAAAATGATTTTAAAAAATATGCTAATATAAAAAAGAAAGACTATATCTATCTTTATAGGCTTCTAATGTGAGATTATCTTAATAATGTAGACAAAATTATTTATATGGATTGTGATATTATTGTTGATTGAGATATTTCAGAACTTTATGCTATAGATTTATGAGATAATATCGTTGGTGCTGCTAAAGATTGTATAAATTGGTCATTGTATGGCATTTATACGTTACCCGCTTTTTTTAATTCTGGAGTACTGCTCATTGATCTCAAAAAACGAAATCATGAACACATATGACATCAGGTACTTCAATTGCTAAATGATCGTCAACATGAGTTTCCTATGTGACAAGATCAAGATTGACTTAATCATATCTTGCATGGGAAATGGCTTCCTATTAGTCCAAAATGGAATGGTATGAGAATAAGTACTTTTTCTCATATATGAACTCAATATACCCAAAAAGAATTTTATGAATCTAGACATCCTATTATTGTACATTTTGCTTGAAATCATAATAGACCACGATGATTGTGGATATGTGTAAATCCTAAACGATACCTTTATTATTATTATGTTTTTAAAACTATTTGGCGAGATACAAGTGATGTTTATAAATTGGTTTTGCGTATATTTCTTTCCAATTTTGTGACATATTTTTTGTATATGATAGCTCGACATCTTTTTAGTAAACGTATTATCGATCGTAGATATGTCGCAAAGATGGATCGTGTTAAATCTTCGCTCTGATTGTAAATATTGTTAATGTAGTGAAATATTTATTTTTTTATGCTTAATATATGAAAGTTAATTTATGATGTGGTTATAAAACATTTCCATGATATATTAATGTGGATTGTATAGCATGATTGTGAGTTGATAAAATCATGAATTTGGATCAATATCCTTGGGAATTTGATGATAATAGTGTGGATGAAATATATTGTGACAATATTCTTGAACACTTAGATTTTGCTAAATCGACTAAAGAAATACATAGAATATTAAAAAAATGATGAATAGTAATTATTAAAGTCCCATATTTTTCTAATCCATGAGCTTTTTTTGCTGATCATACACATTTTTATAACTTTGATAGTTATAATAAATATTGTAGAAACATGAACCTTGGTATGGATTTATTAGAACCTTATTTTGATTTAGTTAGTAGAAAAATAACTTTTTTGTATGAATATAAAACAGGTATATTTAGATATATTTTAATGATATATTATTTACTTCCAAAAATATTATATATAATATATCCTAGTTTATATATATGGTTATTTAGTTATATATTCCCTTGATCAGAAATTCATTGGAAATTAAAAAAAATATAATACTATTTTTTTGAGTTATTGTGTCAAAGCTCTTGTAATATCTTGTTTATAAAATTTGCATATATATTCGTTTGATTATCTCGAGAATATGGTTTGATTATATTTATCGCCATTTTTTTATATTTTTGAATATGTGCTTTATTTTGTAGAAAAAACTTTATTTTTTTAATATAAAACTTATCATCATTTGTATAGGAAATAAAGTTTTTAAATTCTGTATCTTCTAGCATATCCATATGACATTCTCATGATATTAATGGAATACATCCTTGTGACATAGCTTCCAATACTACCAACGGCTGTCATTCACGGTAAGATGGTAGAAAAAATATATCTGATTCTCTCATGTTTTTATATACATCTTCTCTACTTAATTTTCATATATATTGTATATTTGTTTGCTTTATATTATTGTATTTTGCACCAATAATTTTAAAAATCACATCATAGTTTTCTAATTGTTTTGCAACCCTTTCTAGGATATCTATTCATTTAGCTCTGTGAGCATTTGAAACAAAAAGTATCTGTATATATTTGTTTCTTTTTCTTTTTATGTTTGGAGCTAATTTATCGTATCCATTATATATTAATTCTGTTTTATTGCTTATATTTAACTTATAGTACTTTTTAATTTCTTCTTTTACATATTTTGATATTAATATTATTTTATATGAAAATTTAATCAAATGTTTCTCAAATACAGACATAATCCCTAATACTATAAAGTATTGTATTTTTTCAAGCATATTTGTATATTTTATTTTTTCTATAAATGATCGACATGTCCCGTGAGTTTCTCATATTATTTTGATATTATTGTAACGTATATTATATAAGAAAGATACTCCAAAATTATCAATTATTAATTCTGGTTTGTGTTTTTTTATAAAATAAAATGCTTTAATTATATATATAATAAACCTTATTAAGGGTAGCTTTGTCGTATTAACTCCATAAAATTTTATGTTTCATTCTTTATTAAATGTTTTTTTAGTATCCATAAAAAAATATAATATATTATGTTGTTTTCAGAGTTTTTGTCCTACTTCTCGAGATACTTTTTCTATCCCAGATCCTTTTTTGGGGTGGTTTCATGAAAATATTATAATTTTACTCATATTTAACTTGATAGATAAAATATTTTATAATATAAATTTTAAATTACTCATGCGTATGACAATGTATCTTTAAATTTCTTTATTGGTACTATTATATTTCTATCATGTTTGATGACTATGTCTGTATTTTTTTCTTCTTCTCATATCATATAATAATAATCTAATTTACAGTTATTTGAAATACAATAAAAGTGTCCTGCTACACAGTTAGTATGGAATATTTCTATAACCTTAGTTTTTTCCCTACAAAATACTAAATTTGTTAATCAGGCTCAATGTGGTGATATAATAATATCACTTTCATGAAATATTTTTGCTTGTTCACATACTGATAAATTTTCTAAAACTATTTCAATGAATCATAGTGTTTTTAAAAAATTATAGATATCGTCATGATTTGTTAAACATCTTTTATCTATGGGTCTTTTAATGATAATTTTTTTTCCATACTGATATATATATTTATCTATTAAAAATGTTTCACGTAAAAAATCAATATGCCATTTTTCTATATTGCCGTATATTGATGGATTGTTTGCAATGATTATATTATTCGCCTTAATATTTATTTGGTCATTGGCTTTTATGATCATATTTCTATTGATTCATAAAATTTTTATTGCTTCTTTATGAAATGGCTTATTGTAATCTACCACAAATTTATTAATTTTAAATTGAGATTTTTTTAATAAATAATATTTACTTATTCCAAATATCATTCGATGAAAATAATTGTCGCTACCATTTCATGATATGATTCATATGTTTTTCTTTAGGTTATTACATTTTCATAAAAAGAATTTATGTTTATATATAGTACAATTAAGATTTTTATGTGGATATTCTGTACAATCCCATAATATCTTTTTATCTTGCGTTATTGGTGTGTGTTTTCATAGTATTCTTCATCATGGTATCATATATACATAGGTATTATATGTTTTTTCCTTTGAAAAATGTATTAAGTTTTGATGTATTTTTTTTTCAATGCTTTTAGGTTTATTCCATATTCTTTTTTCTTTACTGAAAAGTTTTATATATTTTCATCCATATTTTTTTATTACTAATTGAGTTGGTTGATCCCAGACACTACAAGTTCAATATTTATCTTTATTAATTATAAATGTGCTTAATATTTTTAAAAAATATACTACTGATGGATATAATTTTTCTATTAGGATCCAAATTTTCGGTCAAAAAAGTTGTATAAGTTTTTTTTTGATATTTAATATCATTTTACTTGGTTTAATTAAAAGATATAATTTTAATTATTTTTTCTATTTAAATGATTTAATTTAAATCATCTCTATTATTGTATATTACAATAATATATTAATCATTTGATATAGTTATTATTTGAGATTTTTTTTATTATATCACAATTTTTATCTAACATTTCTGTTACTTTATCATCTTTTTTACTAAAATAATAGGTTAAGAATACATATCCTGGTCAATTTTTCTTTATGGTATCCCATCGATACTCATCGGTTATTTTTTGTTGGCTAAAAAGATTGATGTTTTTTAGGTTATGTGATTGTTCTATAATGTTCGTCATTTTGTTTTGAATCTCCTTTGTTGGGGTAAGAGAAAAATATTGTCAAATTTCTTTGTCTATGAGAGCCAATGTAACAGTATCTTTTGATATGTAGTCTGTATAGATATTTTCTCATATCTGACATTTATCGTAACAAAATTTATACATTTCACTCGTAATTTTAGAAATATTTGGTTGATTTACTTGTCACATATCGGTCACTATAAGAAAGATATTTATACCTAATCCAAAAACAAGGAATGTTTTCCAAAATATCTTTTTATCTGTGATGATAATCATCAAAAGTAGTACTATACTCAATGCGCTTATGCCAAAGATAAGTATGCTGCTTAAATATATAGGATGAAAAATTGTACTAGATAGGATAAATATTCTTTGCAAAGGATCTGCCATATAATCATTTACACTTGTAGGAAGACTGCTATAATTTATTGTCATATTGATTGCTATCAAAAGTGTGCTTGCACCTGTTATTCGAATGAAATCTTTTGCTTTTAAGTGTTGACTACATACATATCATATACCAATCATTAGTATGGGCATGATAGGCATTAGTCGTCTTGCTGGATCTCCTCCTTTAAGTCCCATATAGGTATAAAGTAGCATTATCAAAGATGAAATAATAATGAGTTGGTGTTTCCAAAAACGTTTGATGAGCAAAAAAATTACTAGGATTAAAGGAGTAGTGTATATAAAAACTTGTCAAGCAAATGATATTCTGGTAAGTAATCATACTCCATTTTCAACTCCGCTAAACATTTTGATATAATTTTGGATGCTTTTATTGACAGGATCAGGGAATAATCTGTACATCACGTAGGCGAGTGCTCATCATACAATAAGATACGGTATAAATATCTTTAGGTAATTGATTATGGTTGTGCTTATAGCTTTGATGTTGATATTTTTGCCTAATATTTTTATCGTATCCGTAATCATATCCAAAAAGATGATGAAATATACAATAAGGCCCAAAATAGGTCTAGAAATCGTTAATAATCATCCAGATATTGCTATTCCTACTATATTGATTATATGTAATTGTTTTGATTTTTTATAGAGATATAAGGTGCACAAAAACAATAATGGATTTATTCAAAGATCTTGGTCTATGCCCATAGAACTAGCTACATAAGCATAAAATCCTATTGTATACATAAGGATTGCTCGATTTGCTATTTTTTTGTCTTGGTATAGCAAAAAAGCGGTTTTATAAACCATAAAAAATGTAATTATATGTAAGAGAAAATGTGTTATTTTGATGCCTCGTATAGTATTTCCTGCTATTAATCATCCTATCTTATATATAATGACAGAAAAAGGAAAATGGGGTATTAAATTAAATAACTGTCATTTAATGGTGATAAATTCTAATATTTGTCTTGTCCAATTGCTAGACTCATACCAAAAAACATTATCTATTGTAAATATCCTGATAATTATAAATAGGACAAAAATCATCAGCATATACTTATTTTTCAAAAAAAAGTCATATATTATTTTCATCATAAAATGTTTAATTATTCTAAAATAATTATTTTTTCCAATATGAATAAATGTTTTTTTCTATTTCATATTCCATAAGTTTTATTGATCTATTTGGTTGCTTCAGTGCTCGATCAAACATTTCTGTTATGAGTTTTTTGATGTCTGTTTTGTCTGCAAATCCCAACATTTGTTTTGCTTTTGTATGATCGGAAAACGCATCTTTGACTTCATGTCTAGCTTCATAGTGAATAATATCGGTATGATATCATCTACTTTCTCCTATCTCTTTGACTAAATTTGCTACATCGATGATTCTATATTCTTTGTCTGCTCATATGTTGAATATCTCACTATCTCATGTTTCCATGAGTTTTTCAAATATCTCCATGTAATAGTGGATATCTGAGAATGCTCTTTTTTGCATACCGTCTCCGAAAATGGATATTTTTTCTCCTTGTATGGTTTGTCTTATCCATATGCCTATTACATTTCTATATTTATCCCAAATGTTCTGATAAGTACCTATGATATTGTGTGGTCTGACAATTGAATATCTCAATCCAAATTGAGTATTTGCTTGTTGTATGTCTTGTTCTACGGTGTATTTGGCTATTCCGTAAGGGTCGATCGGTGATTGTCTTTGATCTTCTGTGAATGGAGGTTTACCTACCCCATATACTGCCATTGATGATGTGAATATCAATTTTTTTATGTTATAGTTAATACAATTATTGACAATATTTATAGAACACAATACATTGTTTGTATAGTTAAAATTTCTAATAAATGGAGATAATCCTTCTGCGGCATATGCTGCGAAGTGATAAACATAATCTATATGTTCCTGTTTAAAAATTTCTTCTACCTTTTTACTGTCAATCAAATCCACTTCATACAATTTGACACGAGGATCTACAAAATCTTTATATCCTCAGAAAAAATTATCTATTCATATAACTTCATATCATTTATCTAGAAGATATCTAGAAAAATTGGATCAAATCAATCCAGCAACTCATGTTATCAATACTGTACTCATTGTTTGGTTATATTCATATAAATAAAATAATTATCTCAATCAAAGTCTGTATTGTAGTATCATTTTTACCATAATTAGTCATAATTTAAGTGCTTTTCGATTGGTGCTTGTTATTTTTGAATCTCCTAGTCTTCATTTGTAATTTACAGGTATTTCAACACACTTTATTTTGTTTTTGATTACCAAGATCATGTATTCAGGAGAAAAGTGTGATCATCAAACTGTAAATTTGTGAAGTATTTTTTTGAGTGATTCTTTTTTAACTAACTTGAAGGTACAACCTACATCGGTCAAACATGGGCCATTAAATAAATATTCTAATAATTTAGCCACTATTACATTGCCAAATCTAAGTAATGTATTCATTTTTGCTCATTCTCGAATATGTTCTTTGGATGTCCTTGTACCAAATACCACATCGAATTCTTCTGAATAAATGAGAAGTTTGAGGATATCTTTTGCAATAAACGTCCCATCTGGTTCTACAGTTATAATAATGTCTCATGTAGCTTCTTGTAATCATCTTCTGTTTGCTCGTCCATATCATTGATTTGTTTCTTTGATAACTTTGGCTCATGATTTTTTGGCCAACTCATTTGTTTTGTCATTTGAATTGTTGTCAATTACAATAAGCTCATCTACATATCAAGTATTTTCAAAATCTTTGACTGCTTCATAAATATTTTTTTCTTCGTTGTATGCTGGGAAAATAACTGATACTTTTTGTCAATTGTACATATGTTTGATTAGTATCTAAAAACTATATATTTGTGTGAAATAAAATTTACTAAAGACACTATGGGGATTGTGATTATTGTAGATATGATGTATCGTATTCATAGATATTCTGTCAGTAAATATACTATACCACCAGATATCAATGCTGTTATACTATAAAATATCATTGATAATATATATTGCTGTATATGTTTTCAATCTTTTTTTTGAAAAGTGAGGTATTTGTTCCAAATGAAATTATTGGTCATACCCAGAAACTGTCCTATATAATAAGATATAAGATAATAAATCCCTATGTATTCAGTCAAAAGATAGGTTGTACTTATATGTATTCATACACCACCAAATCCTATCAGACAAAACTTGATAAACTGTATAATAGTTACTTTATTTTGTCATAAGGCTTTTTTGATGATTTTTAATGTCTTTGTCATCTTGATTTTTTTTTCTAAAAGTTTTAATTTCTTTTATAAATAACAACATTTCCTTATAATTTATTAATCATATAATTCCAATAAAAATAAATAAATATATACTTATGGTTAATATGTTTCTATATCTCATCGAGTTTTCTAATATAAAATAATGATTTTTGGTTACATAAAACACAACCATTAATCATAGAATGACTAGTATGTTTTTTGCTAAAAACCTATAATCTATGGTAAATTTATATGTTCTGTAAATGTGTTTTAATGCTATGGTAGCTATTACTCATCGTCAAACTAACAGTCCGATGATAGATCATATACTTGCTAATGAGGTATAACGTATCAATAGATATGCAATCACTATATTTAACAATAATCATATTCATAGTATTTTTACTCTTGTTTTTACCATGCCCATAGCACCCAGCATAGCAAAACTTATAGAATATATACAGCTTAAAAACAAAAATGGTGCGGTATAACTAAACAATACACCTGAATATATAAACTTTTTTCAGAACAGTATGAGTGCTGTTTCTGGTCCAAAAACCAAGAAAAATCATCCGAACATAAAAGAAAATAACAAAAGATATTTATATAATATATTTTGAAGTGTTACGACTTTATTTTCTTCTTTCTTTTCTATCATCTCTATTAATATAGGAAAAAGAAATATAGAAAGGGGTGCAATTATATAATTAAAAATATAAAATAAACTCCGAAAATTAGTGATGTATCCTGCTTGTTGTGCTCATAATGTATACATAATAATCTGCTGATTTATTTGTCGAAAAATCGTGCCTATATTGGCTCATAAAAATACCCATCGTGCATATTTGATTTGTTTTTTTATGAGATCTGTTTTGAAATCATATCTTCCTAATTTTAGTACATGTGAATATTTGCTCAGAAATATGATAATCCCAGCAATAATAGACATTCAAATCCCGATCAATCGAGCATAGGTAAAATTATTAAGTGTTATACTGTTGGTACATAAAAAAATAAGGACGAAAATCAGTGTAGTATACATTCTTATAAATTCTATAAGATTTTGATTGACAGTATCTTGGAATGCTATGAAAAAACTCATAAATACCTGGATGAAATTTATTCCAAAGAAATAAAAACAGAGAAGTTTTATAATATGTGCTGCTTCGGGGGTGTGAAAATAATGTAGTGCTAATCGATCAGCTCCTAAATAAAGTCCTCATGCTATAATAATTCATGTAACTAGTTGTACTATCCATGTCAATATAGTCAAGGTTTTTACATTATTATATTCCTTTCTAAGCCGATATTTTGGCAAGAAATATTGTAATGCTTCGGTAAGTCCAAGATCATTATAGAGTGATATTATAAATATTAGTCCTATTATTGAATAAAATAATCCAACATCTTCTATCGACATTTTGTTTGAGATAATTACTTTGATAACATACCCTGCAGGCGCTATAAGAAACGTAAAAAAATATAACCAGAATCCTTTTTTGATGAGTTTCTGTCACAATGGCTGATCTGTTAGCAATTCTCACTCCATACTTTACAACAATGATAAATAAACTTCTGAACTAATGTTGAACTTCTAAACTAATGTTGAACTTCTAAACTAATTTTAAATGATAAATGATAAATTTTAAATGTATGATTTGCTATAATGGACTATTGTAGTATCACGATATTATTTTAAAGGGTTGTTTATACTAAATAAGGTAAAATCTATAAAGTTAATGGTCTGTGTAATGAGTTTGGTCTTCATAAATTCTTTTTGTTTGGGAGTGATTAAATCTCCGATCTCTGCCAAAATAGTACTGGCTTTATATTTTTTTGGCAATTCTTTTTTTATAGTAAGAAGAAGCTGTTTATATGATCATCCTGTTCTTTCTTTGATAAGTTTTTCATTGATTGGATAATGATTGGTGAAGAAAAAGTGAACATCAAAAATATCTCTATTTGTATATCTTTCGCTTAATGCTATGAGTTTGTTGGTAAATATACTTTCTTTGTCCATTGCAGTTATATTTTTGCCAAAGAAACTAATGTTTTTATACGTATTGTTGTTATATATTTTTTTACTTATTTCTATTTTGATATTATGGTTTCCTGTTCCATAATCAAAGAGAAAAAAATAGGTAAATTTTTTGTTGTGCATGTCTTTTATATTTCCAAACTTTTTCAAAATAGCTTGTAATGTATCCATAATGTCTGGCGTGTCCTCGATAAGATCAAAATCCAAGTCTGTGGAAAATCTAGGAAGATTATGTAAAAAATAACAGAGTGTTCCTCACTTAAAAGCTAGATTTTTTTTTAATGGACTCGAAAAAATAGCATCAATAATCTGATACATATATGTCCTATGTTGTGCTTGATTCAACATTTTTGATAAGTTCCATAAGAAGTAAAAATGTTTTTTTGGGATATATATATGCGATTTCTTGTATTTTTTCTGTTTGGAGTGGTCTGAGATTGTCAAATACAATAGTATTGTAGAGATAGACTGTATCACATATAGCTCTTTCTGGTGATGCTATCATATAAGTATTGTTGTGATTGATTATACCAATAGGATTTGTTAAAATACTATCTCTTATTTTGTGATAGACAAAATCATATCATTTTATTTTTTTTGTTAATGTATTGTTGCTTGCTAAAGTGATGGTGTGTTCGTAATTTTGAAAAATTATTCCTGCCCTTTGCAAAACTGTTTCATATGAAATATATGAATGTGATTTTAGCTTGGATGCTAATTCTAATATATCATATTCTTTGAATGCCCAAATGCCATAATGTGGATTGATAAGTATTCATTGTCTTTTGAGCGGTTGAAGAAGGAGATTGATATATCCGCCATTTTCTTTTTTAAAAATTTGTTTCAGTTCCGAAATGGTAAAAACTGTTTTTTGGGTGTGTAGTAATGTAGCTAATGTTTTCATTTTATCATTACCAGTATATATAAAACTATATATTTCTAATGATAGTATAGCTAAACTTCTTCATTTTGCAAGAGAAAATGGTAACATTACGATAGTTGGTAAGAAGACAAGTCGTTCATTTATCATTTCTCAATTCTCAATTTTCAATTCTCAATCCTACTAAAGCAGGACTTCGCTTCGCTTCGTTTTCAATTCTGTCACAGTGGTAACAAAATCATCTTGTTTTTCAATTGCATATTCTTTTGCTTTTTATATACATTATTTTCACATGCCTGGTATAATGATCGTCCTATTGGACGCATTACGCATGAAGTGCTAATTACCCACTTAGTTCACATTACTTTTAGTTTTTTTTAATTATAGAGTATGAATATTTCTATTGGATTTTCTTGAGCCGCAGGGACGGGAGTAAATACTTCTGGACTGCTTCTTGGTCAGCTTCTTTCAGCCAAAGGATATACTGTTTTGTGAGACAAAGAATATGCGTCTATTATCAAAGGAGATAATAATGATTTTTTTCTTTACATCTCTGAGGACCATCCCTTTATCACCAAAAGAATAGATCATTTTTTCCCTTTTGATGAGTTTTCTATTACCAAAAACCAACAACTGTATACGCTCAAAAAGATACACAAAATCAAACAATCTGATATTCTTTACAAAAATGTATTCTTTTTTGGTGCAGCACTCAAACTTTTGGGTATTCCTTTTGAGGAAGGGGAGCAATTGTTGTCAAGCCAGTTCAATGGTGATATTTTACAAGCAAATATCCAATGTCTCTCCAAATGATATCAATATTTTACTGCAGCGAAATACGATTTGTCCAAAAATATTGGTCCAGCTAAACAATTTCTTTTTGGGAATGAATTAGTTGGACAGGGAGCTATGATCAGTGGTATGAATTTTTATGCCGCATATCCTATGACTCCAGCGAGTTCTTTGATTGATGTGATTGCAGAAGGATTCCAGAAGATCAATCAGAGGATTTCGGATGATGAAAAGAATCTGCAGAAATCTTCAGAAAAATCATCTGCTATCTTCTATCAGTGAGAAGATGAGATAGCTGTCAGTATGGCGATGCTTGGTGCTAAATTTGCTGGTAGAAGAGCTATGTGTGGAACTAGTGGCGGAGGATTCGCTTTGATGACAGAATCTATTAGCTTTTCTCATATTGCCGAACTATGATGAGTATATATCCTTTCTCAACGTGATGGCCCAAGTACAGGTACTCCAACATATACGGGACAATCTGATCTTAATTATGCATTGAATGCGAGTTTTGGTGATACATTCCCGATAGTATTGGCTCCTTCTACATTTGAAGAAGGATATACTTTGATAGGCAAGGCACTCAATCGATCTGATCTCTATCAACATCCTATTATTTTTCTTATCGACAAACAACTTTCTGAATCATATCTTTCTATCGATCCTGCTAAGCTTATTGCACAACCGATTATGAGAGGTAAACTCTTGAATCAATGAACTGATGGATACAAAAGATACGAAAACACATCTGATGGTATTTCTCCGGTTATGCTTCCAGGTACAGAAAATGGAGAATTTATAGCTACCTCTTATGAACATGATGAATATGGAGCAACTACCGAAGATCCTATTATCAAAAAACAACAACAAGACAAAAGATTCACAAAACTAGCTACCTTTGTCCAGCAAGAATTTACCAAAGATTTTTATGGATATGAAATCATCAATCCACAGGCCAAACAGTTTTTTGTTACATTTGGAGTCAATCGTTACGTTTTGGAGGAATACATTAGAAATAAAAATTGAAAATTAAAAATTGAAAATTGAAATGTAAAGTATGGTCTGATAGTTATCAAAGTGTTGCAGCCATTGGATATGAGACTCAAAGAGTTTTTGGATACTCATGCAAAACAAATCAAAAAGCTTATTTTTGTAGAAATGAATACGAGCGGGCAGTTGCAAGAACTTATCACCAACAAATGTTGGTTGCATGATAAAAAGTGGAATAATAAAATTGCTCATATTAGAAAATATACGTTGTATCCGATATTTGAAGAAGACATTAAAATATAATGAAAAATGAAGGAGTTAGTTTGCATAGACTATTGTAAGAAAACAATAGATGATAAAAAAACAAATACCAACATTATTCATTATTAATTTTTAATTATTAATTCTTTATGAAAAATGCGTACTAATCTAACAAAAATTCAGTGGTGTCCTGGTTGTGGAAATTTTTTGATTCATGCCGCTATCAAAAACGCTATCAAGCAGTTAAATATTCCCAAACATAAAGTAGTCGTCTTGACGGGTATTGGTTGTGCTAGTAAAATGAGTCAGTATATTGATAGTTATGGTGCTGAAACATTGCATGGTAGATCATTGCCTTTTGCTACTGGTGTCAAAATGGCCAATCCAGATTTGACGGTTATTGCTTATGGATGAGATGGTGATGGATATGGTATTGGGTTAGGACATTTTTTGCATTCATGTAGAAGAAATATCAATCTGACCTATATCGTCGGTAACAATCAAAATTATGGATTGACTACAGGACAAGCTTCTCCTACCACTCCTGTGGGTATGCATACCAAATCTACTCCTACAGGAAATACTCTCCAACCTTTTGATCCCAATGCACTTGCCAAATCTGCAGGTTGTGAATATTCTCTGCATGTGGTTGACAAAGATATTGTAGGACTTACTCAAGCTATTGTAGCTGCTATCCAACATCCGTGATTTGCTCATATTGATGTTGATCAGGCATGTCCAAGCTGGAGAAAATGGTAAACTAATTGATAATTGATAATTGATAATTGATAATTGATAATTGATAATTGATAATTGATAATTGATAATTGATAATTGATAATTGATAATTGATAATTGATAATTGATAATTGAT
>CAZECU010000007.1:0-23403 GCA_964510755.1 uncultured Candidatus Peribacteria bacterium
GCTACGCTGGATAAAAACGACGTTAAAATCTCTTTTTTGAGATTTTCGGCGTCTTTTTTTACCCCAAACCCCGACCAATATTTTTGTCTTGATACAAAAAATATTGGATAAAAAAATCAAGCGCCATTGGGCAGTATCACGTTGATACCTTTCTATCCTACTTTATAAAATATCTGGCTCGACCTACTATTCTCGCTGATTTGAGAATGGCGCGTTTTGTCATAAAGTTGCACGAGCAACCGTCGTTGGTAATGCAGGATTCTCTGACCTAGAATAGAGTATCGATACTTTATAGTGATAATGTTTACAAAATTTTTTATTGAAAAAACCAGCCTGTTCTCTTTTGGAAAGCCAAAGAGGGAATCAAACTGGTTATAAGAACATTAAAGCGATCAAGATACAAGAGCCTCTTTCTTGCCTCGCGCTGAATGATAATTCTGAAATTTTTTTTTATTTCCTTTAGCTTGTGGAAATTTATTCCTAGCTTTTGGATGTTTTTTTCCAGTTTCTTCGATGATTAGCTCCATTTGATTGCTTGGTAGTATCATCTCTGTTGAGATGATCATTGTCTCTTGTTGCTTATCAAGAGGTTTAGCGATCATGGAAATTATCCATAAAGATATTATCATTCCTAAACATAAGATTACTTGTTCTGTTTTCATATATTTTATATTTAGGTAGTGGACTGTTTATATATTTTGGTATAAAAATCAATACATTTTTGTTATTTGTGTTTTTTTGCATTTTTTCCCATTGTTTTGTGGGTCCAATTTTGTATTATCGGTACACTATCCGTATTGGCGGATATTTATTTTAGCAATTGCAAAAAACATGTTTGAAAAAATTATTAATTTTGTAGCAGGAGATTATAACCAAAAACAGCTTAATAAGCTTCTTCCTTTGGTCAAACGTATCAATGAATTTTCTCAGTCGTTTGATGCTCTTTCTGATGATGACATAAAAGCCAAAACTCAAGAATTTAAAGATAGACTTGCTAGCTGAGCTACTTTGGACGATATTTTGCCAGAAGCGTTTGCAACTGTCAAACAAGCCTGTAAGAGGATGGTGGGTACTCAAGTAGAAGTCAAAGGAGAAATGTTGACCTGGAATATGGTACCTTATGATGTTCAGCTTTTGTGAGGAATTATCTTGCACAAAGGAATTATTGCTGAGATGAAAACAGGAGAAGGAAAAACATTGGTAGCTGTTATGCCTGTATACCTCAATGCTTTGGCTGAAAAGGGCGTACATGTCGTTACAGTAAATGATTATCTTGCATCTCGTGATGCTCAGTGGATGTGACATGTATATACTCGATTGTGATTGTCTTGTGGATGTGTCACCAAAGGAGTCCCGCTCAACAAAAGGAGAGAAGAATATGCTAAGGATATTACCTATATCGAAAATTCAGAATTATGATTTGATTATTTGAGAGATAATTTGGTCAAATCTATGAAAGAAAGATCTTTGGTATGGAGACCGCTTAATTATGCGATTGTAGATGAAATCGATAGTATTTTGATCGATGAAGCAAGAACTCCGTTGATTATCTCTGAACCCAATCAAGAAGCGACAGAAAAATATATTTATTATGCTCAAATTTCTAGATCATTGTCTCCTTGTACTTCCAAAAAGAAGGTATCTAAATGATTGCTTCAAGAACTTTTGACTGAGGAAAAAGGAGGAAAAGATCAGGAAGAAGATGGGGATTATTATATCGATGAAAAAACCAAAACGGCATCTTTGAGTGGAAGAGGTATCGCAAAATTGGAAGAAATTCTCAAAGTAGAAAATTTGTATAAAGATTTGTGATATGAAGAAATTCATCATATAGAAAATGCGCTACGTGCTCAAGCAGTATATGAAAAAGACAAAGAATATATCGTGAAAGATGGAGAAGTATTGATTGTCGATGAACATACGGGTCGTACTATGCCGGGCAGAAGGTTTTCTGAATGATTGCATCAGGCTATAGAGGCCAAAGAATGAGTTCGTATCCAAAGAGAATCCAAAACTCTTGCAACTATTACGTATCAAAACTTTTTTAAGCAATATGCTAAGCTTTGTGGTATGACCGGTACTGCTTTGACGGAGGGAGAAGAGTTTGAAAAGATTTATGATCTTTCTGTATTAGAGGCACCTACCAACAAACCAACGATTAGAGTAGACAAAAATGATAAAGTTTACTATAATGAATCTATCAAATGGAAATTTGTAAAACAACATATCCAATTTGCTCATGAGATTGGACAGCCTATACTTATCGGTACGGCAAATATTGCGACCTCTGAATATGTTTCTAGAATTTTGGAAAAAGATGCTATTACACATTATGTCTTGAATGCAAAATTCCATGAACAAGAAGCACATATTGTCTCCCAAGCAGGTAAATACAAAAGTGTTGTGGTAGCTACCAATATGGCAGGTAGAGGAACGGATATCAAGCTAGATCCTACGCTCAATACCACGCTTGCAGACAATTATGCAAAGCGAATCAAAAAACAGATTATGACCAACAAAAATGCACTTTCGATAGATATCTATTCTTCTTTGGAGTTTGAACTTACTATGGATGGAATTAGGCGTGAATTGAATATCAATAATGAATTGATTAGAGCTGCAGAGCAAGATCGAATAAGCTTCCAAGGCATTATGATGAAAATAAAGTTTAATCGTAACAAAAAACTTGCTACTCATGCATTTGTAGAATTGCTATTTAAGCCAGCTGATGTGTCTGCTGTAGATACGATCCAACAAGATTTTCATTATGGATTGTTTATCTTGGGTACAGAAAAACATGAATCTAGAAGGATAGATAATCAGTTGAGAGGACGTGCTGGTAGACAAGGAGATCCTGGTGTCTCTATCTTTTTTGTGGCACTTGATGATTTGATTATGCGTAAGATGTGAGGAGAAAGAATCCAAAGTGTAGCTTCTATGCTGCTGGGTAAATCGGATATAGAAAAATTGGAGCTTAGTCAAAAACAGTTTACTAACTCTATTATCAATGCTCAAAAACAAATGGAAGGATGGCATTTTGGTATCAGAAAACATCTGTTTGATTATGATAGTGTCATCAACAAACAAAGACAAGCTATTTATACCAAAAGAGATGATATCTTGGCAAGTGAAAGTGACGAAACGCTGAGAAAATATCTTGTAGAAGAGATTAAACTCGAGATTCAAGACAATATGAGTGAAATTATTCGTCAGCAAATTTTGACTGCACAGACATTGTGACAGTCTCCTGCACAATTTCTTCGTGTGTTGGACAAAGAATTTTCACTATCATTGGAGACCAAACAATTTCACCGCTTTGAAGAAATGACGTTTGTAGAGCTACAATCTGAGTTGACACTCTTTATGCTTGATCAGATCAAAACCAAATTTGCTATGGTAGATGACAATAAATTATACGCTATTTTCAAAGATGTGTATTTGTATCATTTGGATACGTTACGAGTAAAACATTTGGATGAAATGGAATATCTCAAAGATAAGGTAGGACTTATGTGATATGCTCAGCTAGATCCTTTGGTAGTGTACAAATCAGAAGCTTATGACAAATTTCAAAATCTCTTGTATAGACTCAAATTTGACGTAACTGCATATATTACGGGTATCGATTTTGCTCTCCTTCAACAACAAGATCAGACACAAAATATACGTACTGCTAGTTCACAAACAGAACAGGAATACCTCAATATGCTGCAGCATGTAAGTGCTCAGGTCAAAGATATCCCTGCACCTGTCAAAACACCAGTCAAAAATACCTATCAACAAGGTGATGGCTTTGAAGTATTTGAAGTCGATAATGCACCGTCATCTCAGGATACGCCTACTGTCTCTTCTACAGGTAAGATAAGACCAAATGATCTTTGTCCTTGTGGCAGTGGTAAAAAATATAAAAAATGTTGTGGGGCTAACTCATAAACTAATGAAAAATTAATAATGAAAAATGAATAATGTATGATTTTGTTGTTCTATGGACTATGGTAATTTACGATAGTTTATATGAAACACGTCTTTTGTTATCAGCTCTCAGCTCTCAATCCTGCTAAAGCAGGACTCCGCTTCGCTTCGTTATCAACTATTACCATTTACTAACTTCCCATGGAGTATTCTATTTTTGGATGTAGACTCAACAAATATTATCTCAATCAATGGCTTGAATATTTTCGTAGCCATCCTTTTGCTGATAATCCATATTTAATCACAACCTGTGAAGTGACAGATAGAGCTAAGCAAAAGTGGATAAAATTGGCTAAGAAAAAAATAATTGAATGATGTCATATTTATCTTACTGGATGTGGATCACTCAAAAGAGGCAAAGTAATTTCAACAAAACAATTTTATACATTATATCCTGAATTTGCTTCTTTTTCTCAATCGATTACTTTGCTGGGGGAACATCCTGAGCATAGCTTGGTATTTGATGCTTCACTATCAAAAAACAATATATACACAAAAAAATTCGTAGTTATACAAAATTGATGTGACAATCATTGTAGTTTTTGTCTGACCGTACAAAAAAGAGGAAATCATAGTAGTAGGCCACGTGAGGATATTGCTGAGGAAATTAATAATTTTGTGGCTTCTGGAGGTAAGGAAGTGGTTCTTACGGGAGTCAATATCGCGGCGTGGGGATGTGTGCATTCTACGCAGCCAAACCAATCTCAGTTTGCTGATTTGTTGCAATATATTTTGGATCATACTACGGTAGAGAGGATTAGATTGTCTTCTCTGGGACCCGAATATTTACACGATGATTTTTTTGCTGTGCTGCAAAATCCTAGGATACTTCCTCATATACATCTTTCGATCCAAAGTTTTTCTGATGGGGTGCTTCATCGTATGCGTAGAAATTATACGGCAACTACGTTGGACTATGTTTTGCATCAGTTATATGCTCTCTCTCCTCGTGTCCCGCTCTCTGTGTGAGCTGATATTATCGTGGGGTTTCCTTGAGAGACTCAGGAAGAATTTCAATCCACATTGGAGGGTATCCAACGCTATCATATCAATAAGGTTCATGTATTTCCTTTTTCAGATCATCATATCGGAGAAAAAATCCCTGCATCATCACTGCCTGATCAGATCGATGCTGCCACAAAAAAACAAAGAGAACATCTCATCCAGCAATCCGCTGATCGTCTTGAACAAGAGTTTTTGCAATCAAATAGATGATTGCAGCACTTCGTACTGGTAGAAGGAAAATGAACATGACGAACAGAAAATTATCTCAAAATAGCTGTGGATCCTAAGCATAAAAGAGGGGAGATTATTCAGGTAATTCTTTAATGTTTTTCTTGTTTTTGACATGCTCTTTTGTATAGTAAAAGAGATTTTTATTCATTTATTTTTTTTGTGATGAAACGTTCTTTACGAGTGTTGTTGCTTATGCTTATTACGTTACCATTGCTTTCTGGATGTCGAGATGATGATCCTTGCGCGGATGATCCTGATAGTAAACATTGTTATCAGTCAGAAGCTATGAACTCGTCTGATCCTTCTCTTTGTAAAAAAATTAAGTGAGAGGAATTTAAACAATACGGATCAAATCCACCAAGAGATAAATGTTATATGATGGTCGCTGCCAAACTTGGTGATTATTCCATCTGTAACAAAATCAAATGAGGTGAAATGTCCTATACCAAAGCAGATTGTATTTTTGAGGTAATCAATGAACAGGGAGATCCAAAATGATGTGATCTTTTGAAGGGTAAAGATAGGCATGATGAATGTCTTGACACATTTCGTTCTGCCAATGCATTGGTGATGAAAGACCAAACCATAGAAGATCTGACTGAACAACTCAAAAATGATCCTGAAAATACAGACTTGCAAGCTGAATTGGACAAAGCTATGCAAGCCAAAAAAAGTCTTTTTACCTATTTGAGTGCAGAAGAACAATCTAGTTATGTCAAAGAGCAAAGAGAAAAAATTATGGGAGATATCGATGATGAAGATGTGAGTTCTCTTGTCGCAAAGGAATACAATGCTTTCAAAAAAGATAATCCTGATGCAGATATTATGACACTATTGGATACTATGAAATCTATTGCAGACAAACAAGAAGCAATCAAACAAATCGACGAAGATGCAAATATGTTGGTAGATGCTGTCAAAGATCAAATGCTGGAAATTGCACAAGCAGGACAAGACGAATTGACTGATGCCATGAAAGAAAAGGCTGCAGATTGGATCAAAGAAAATGGTGGAGACAAGCTCAAATGGAGTCTAAAGAATCTAGAATGGATGAAAGAAAACTATGATAAAGGATCTGAAGCATACAATGCTATCAATGAAAAATATGAAAAAATCAAAGCTGTTTATGACCAGATCAATGGTATCTATACCAAAATGGACAACTTGGATACTTTAGTAGCTCAAGGAAAGCTTACTGCCGACAAAGCCTATGTTATCAAATGAGCAGTGTTGCTCCAAAATTGACTTACTGCAGTCACTGACTATGTCCCTATTTTTTGAAGTACCGTATCTACTATAACCAATGCTACTTTTGAAACTGCGATCAAAGTTGCTGAAGAGAGAGCAAAAAGAGCTACAGCACTTGATAAATGTATCGACGATCCATTGAATTGTGATACGGATAATATTAGTTGATATTAATATAATGTATATAGATAAAAAAATGTCCCCTATAAGGACATTTTTTTTGATAGTTTATTTTTTCAAAAATATGTTTCTATCGATAAATGTTGTTGCGTGTTTTTCTTTTTCATTTATAGAGGTATTTTTTTGACTTTGATTCTTCTTCATCATTTTTTGTCTATATATACCAATCATTCTTTTTCTAGACTTTGTCGTACATGATCTGCTTCGGGTGATGATACATATGATACTAATGGTAATTTGTACAAACGAACTAGTTCTTTGTATGTCATTTTTCCATATCATTTCTTTCTTTTTTGTTAATCTTTATGTCTGCTATGCAAATAGCATTTTTTTCTTGAGATATATTAACAAAACCAATTTTTTTGCCTTGTTTGTTGAAAATATTATAGAGTTTTATCCTACCAAAATCTTGTACTAAATCTAATACTATTTCATTTGCAGACAAAATATCTATCTCATTTTTTTTTATATTATCTGTGATATTTTCAAACTTTTTGTTTGTTTGACTTTCATCTCATCATGCCTTTGGAGTAAGAATCATTATTTATTTTGTATTCAAATAAATTATTTGATTTGTGTGTCTTCTTGTATTGGCTGGCTGATAGGGACGTGTGGTGCTTCTAGTTTGGGTTGGTTTGCAGCTATTTGTTCTGCTTCCTGTGCAGCTATTTGTTCTGCTTGTGTTTGTTGTGGTAATGCTGTTTCATCTGTCGTGATACCTAGCCTTGCTTCTATCTCTGCATCTACAAATTCTCTTTTTCTTCCATATTTTTTACTAGAATATTCTTTGAGTATAGGGACAATTTTTTTGTTTTGATACTCTGTGGTATAGATCATATTCATACTAAAAGCACGCGTAGTTGCATTGTCGATATTTAGTTTTACATATGCTTTATAGTTTGCTATACCTACGATATCTTCTTGAGAGAGGACAGGAGCGTATTCTTTTTCCAAAAACTCAGCATCGGGCGCACCGACTTTGAATGATTGCATAGTACCCACGTTACCAAAGACGGCAGCTTTTACATCGTTTTTTCCTCCTCCTACATCGCCTAGTCCTTTGGGAGGATCAAGCTGTGCAATATATTGGTGAGCCATGATAAGTGATAGTCTATATTTTCTTGCTTCGGAAAGGATGTCCGCAAATGTTCCTGATACAAAGTTTTGGAATTCATCGACATACAGGAAGAAATCTTTTCTGTCTTCTTCTTTTTGTCTTGCTCTCGCCATCGCTGCGGTATAAATTTTGGATACTATAATCATACCCAAGAGGTTAGCGTTCATTTCTCCTATTTTACCTTTGCTTAGATTGATAATAAGGATCTTTTTGTTGTCCATGATATCTTCAAATTTGAATGCAGATTTGGTTTGTCAGATAATATTTCTGATGAGCCTATTGGTATTGAATGATACAAATTTGGCTGAAAAGTATGGGATAATTTCTTGCTTTTCTCTTTCTCCCATTGCATTAAATGTCCTGTCCCATCGATTTTTTACGGTAGGGTTGGTTACTTTTTTGATTTTGTATTCTCTATATCATTCGTCGGTAAAGAGTCTTACTACATCTAGAAGCGTTGGTCTGTCTTCAAAGTCTTCAAGTAGTGTCAGTGCTCCGTATTTGAAATATTCTTGTAGTCTTGGTCCAAAGATTTCAGGACCAAACATCTTGATAAATATTTCTGTAGCATCATTGACGACTCTATCTGCTTCGTCCAGGATATTGATTTCAAACATATTGAGTCCCATAGGTCTTTCTTCGTCTCCTGCATCAAAATATACGACATCTTTGGCTCTTTCTTTTGGGATGTATGCTAGCATATCTTCGGCAAGATCTCCGTGTGGATCGATAAGACAGATTCCATCACCATTCCAAATATCTTGTCTCGCAATCGTTTGCAAAAATACTGATTTTCATGTACCTGATTTTCCGATACAATAATAATGTCTCATTCTATCATCTCTTTTCATATAGACAGGAGAAAAGGTATTTCTATAAATATTGATTCCCAATAAAATCGCATCTTTGAAAAGTCTATATCCTAATCAGGTTGTACTTGTGGTGGTTTTGACATATTCTTTGCCTTCTTGCTTTATAATATTTTTGTCTTTGAGCTGCGCAGCAGTAAAGTTTTCTATAGGTTGTAGTGATTCTTTGTTGCGAGTCACTTCTCCTACTGCTCGATGTGTTGTATACTCTTGTAAGATGGCATCTAGTTTCCCTCATTTGTATTGTTCTGCTACGACACCACCCATAACATAGCCATTGGCTTCTTTGGGGATAGGAAGATTTTCTGGTGCTGGTAGGACTTTGTATTGCATCCAAGAAATGATAGGTGAACGGTTGTAGGTTGCATCAGGAAAATGGAATAATGACGTAAGTTCGTTTATTCAGAATATATTTTTTCTAAATCCAAATCTTGTGATAAAGTTTTTGACCGCTATCTTCCAAAATGGTTTGAGAAGTCGTCCAAAAAGATCTGTTTTGCCTTGTGGCTCGACGAGTTCGTTTCCATATTCATCACCGTAAATCGTGAGAGAACTCACAATCTGGTCCATGTTTTTTTCCAAGTTTTGCTTGTCATCAGAACTGGTGGTGATAAGTATTCATGAATTGAAAAACGGTAATGCTGACTCTTCTCCCATCGCATTGAGATAATCTTCTTTGGCTTTTACCATACGTACCATCGTGACATTGTCTGGATCATCTTTGTTTTCCAATAATTTTTGGCTTGGTCACTGGATCAAGAATCCGATCAGTTTTCGTGGCATAAGTATATATGTCCACCAAGCATTATTGGTTTTGTTGAGAGGAAGATTTTTGTATAATCTATCTACGGCTTTTTGTGCTTTTTTGTTGAATCGATCGCCTAATGGTTTGATAGGAATGATAATACTTAATGTGTCATATCTGGATATCTTGCCAATGGAATCGATAATGTTGTTCATAGGATCATCAGGTTGTTGTTTGAATGTTTTGATGTTGTATAATGAGTTTTTTTTGGGTTCTATAGGAATGATGTCATGATATTTCTTTTTGAAAAATTTTGGCTTCAGTGTCCTTTCTATAGAACAATTAGGAAACTGTGCTGATATCGCTCATTCAAGTACGTTTTGGTATTCTGGATAAGTAGCTATGATAAAATTAAGCGTACCATCTTCATAATGGTAGATCATTGTTGTCTTTGGTTTATCAAACAATTTTCTCATCAGATTTTCTTGGATGCTGAGAGATCCAATTTTGTGAAAGTTGTGAAACACCTGTGACATACGCCCAATTTTTTCTTTCATGTCTTTGGCAAGCTCTTTTTCTTGCTCACGATCTAGTTTGCTTTGTCCTCTTGGTAACAATATCTTGAGATAAATGATTCTGCCGGAATTGAAAATATCGTACATAAATCTTAGCATATTTTTGATAAGCATGAGAAATACTATCCCCACAACACACACTATAGCGCCATTGAGTATTTGCTGTCCGTGGTCGTTGATGAGATTGTTTCGTTGTGTCGGTAGTGTTTGTTGTGATTGTTGATTGTTGGCTTCACTCGTCAAAAACCCAGATCCTGTAGCAGCTGGAGTATATGTTTTGCCTAACAAGAAGTTTTTGATCTGAATCACGCCTCACATTTGTTGCATACATGCGGTTTTGTCTTGTCCTCGTGCTGAATTTGTCAACTGAGAAATATTTTCCAATGAGGCTGGATTTTTTTGATATTTGGTTTGGATAAGCTCTTCGCATAGACCTAACTGCATATGGAGTAGTATAAACAATAAAATGTAGAAGTGGTTGGTTACTATTGGTGATCGTTGTTGTCTTGGTGATTATTCGTTATAATTATACTCACAACGCCATTTTATACAAAAAAAAACAGCTTTTCTTTGTGATTATAGGCCATTTTTTGTAAAAATATATATAGTATTTGTTCTATAGTAAGGTTTGTTTACTGTATTTTGTGATTTTGGAGCAAATGGTCATAAATTTTTTGCCAAAAATATACAAAGAATGCTCTTACGATGGCACTGACATAGGTACCAAACAATATACCAACAAAAAAGATCCCGTATACGGTTCGTTTGACTCATGGATACTGGATGATATTACAGATAATAGCTATATAAATGAGAAGAAGCGGAATAGCATATATGACAAAAATGTTGAGCGAAAAGTTGAGCAATAACATGGTTTGTATTCTCATATATTTGAATGTTTCTTTTGTGTTTTTGATAGTCAGAGAAATGCTTCTCATGAGCGCTTCATACAATCATTTTTTTTCTATGGTAATACTATATCTGGTATATGTTTTGAGACAGTTTATGATGTTCATAACTCCAAACCAAATAAGCAAAAACACTATCGTTGTCCCATGTAATCCTCAAGATACTGCTATTTTTAGGACGGTAAGTCGGTAGACGGTAGGAGAGATAATGAGTGACATGATGCCAAATTCGAACATGGGGAAAAAGTCAGCTTTTCCTTTGTTTAGAGCGTTTTTGATGCTTTTATTTTCGTCATTGAGATAATAGATGAGTGCTGATTGTCCGATAGGGTAGATAATAGAATACGCAAGAAACAAGATAATTGCAATCGCTATGACTCGACTGATGACATGATTCTGGTTGATCTCTTGGACAAAAAATTCAGCGACTTTGCCCACATAGAGTCCATTTTCGTAGTGTCTAGCGAAGAGGGTGTTGACGTTGAGGATAATCAATAAGCTTGCAATCAATGAATGAAAAAAAGAAGTCGTCAGCGTAAGTCTGATGATTTTGTGGTCATGTTTCATATAATCAATAGAGTTTTTGAGTATCGTTTTGAACATGCCGTATATTTACATAAAAAAAGTCTGGAGGCAATAGAATCTTAATCTTGCAACATTTAGGCAAATATGTATAGTGATTTTGGTCTTTATCTTGTACGTACTCGTATGAAATTTGTCAAAAGATTTGTCTTTATCGTGATTATTGTGATTGTAGCGTTTTTTGTCTATCGTCTCATTAGTCCTACTGCAGCCAAATCACTTCTCTCTGATATCAAATCATTTTCCAATACTACGTTTTGAACCCATTTTGCTTTGCAACAGGTGAATGTGGTCACCACGTGATCTGATAACTCTATAGCTACGGGTAGCGTAAATATTACTGGAGAACTCCAAGAAATTACTGGTGCTGATGCTCTTTTTGTAGAAGATGATATTATAACTGGACAACAAACTCCTACTACTTCTACGTGAATCGTGGAGGTGGATACATGAACTACTTCCGTATCTTCTGTCTCGACTTCGACCAGCACAACTGCTTCATCATCTTCATCCCATGGATTATCTGCACAAGATTATCGTGACTTCAAAACATTGTTTGCCAAATAATTTATCCTTATCCTTCTGATGCATATCACTCTCAAAGATTATATCACCAACGATACATTACTTGCTCAAGATGTCGTATCTACCTATTTGCAACAGGCAAAAACCTTGAATGCTGATTATTTTTCTTTTGTTAGATTTCATGAAAACTATATAGCTACGCATCTAGATATGTTTGCTTCGAGACCTTTAAAAGCAGCTCCTATTGCTATCAAAGATATTATTTTGACTCAAGACTATATCACTTCTTGTGGTTCCAAAATGTTGGAAACCTATGTGAGTCCTTATAGTGCTACCTGTTTTGGCAACCTAGAACGCAATGGATGACTTATGATAGGCAAAACTAATATGGATGAATTTGCTATGTGATCTACTACGGAAACATCATATTTTGGCGTTACTACAAACCCTCATGGGACACAAAGAAGTCCTGGATGAAGTTCTGGATGATCTGCAGCAGCAGTTGCTTCCTGAGCGTGTATAGCAGCATTAGGCAGTGATACATGAGGAAGTATTCGTCAACCTGCTGCGTGGTGTGGTATCGTATGAATGAAACCTACTTATGGTATGGTATCTCGTTATGGAGTCCAGTCTATGGCTTCTAGTTTGGATCAGGTGGGAGTAATGACGCAAACCGTTGAAGATGCGGAGATATTACTCAAAGCAATTGCAGGATTTGATCCCAAAGATTCTCAGAGTGATCCTAGAGCGGACGATTTTATTAATTGAAAATTGAACATTGAAAATTGAAAATTGAATCCGAAGGATTTCAAAATATGAGTACCCAAAGAAGTGTTATGAGAAGGTTTGGACCCTCAGATCAAAACATTGTTTTTGTCGACTATAGACAAATTACGTGCCGATGGCGTGATAGTAGAAGATATTAGTCTGCCTATGCTTTCGCATTGTGTTCCTATGTATTATACCCTTATGCCAGCAGAAGTGAGTACCAATCTTGCTAGATTTGATGGTATCAAGTTTGGTATCCAGTCTGATAGTATGGATGCGGACACGCTCCAAAAATATTATGAACAAGTCAGATCAGAATGATTTGGTGAAGAAGTCAAAAGAAGAATATTGTTGGGTACTTTTGTCCTTAGTAGTGCTAATTATGAATGATATTATCTCAAAGCACAAAAAGCTAGAGCGACATTACAACAAGAATTTGATAAAACGTTTGCAAATTATGACATTATTCTTACACCTACTACACCAGAAGTTGCATGGAAAATTTGAACCAAAACTGATGATCCTTTGAAATCTTATCTTGCTGATATGTATACGATCCCTGCAAATATGTGAGGATTGCCTGCAATGTCGATCCCTATGGGAATGGTAGAAGATCAATGAGAAAAAATGCCAACAGGTATCCAATTGATGGCTGATAAATGGGCTGAAGATAAGCTCTTTCAGTTTGGAAAATATTTAGAAAAAATGATGAATGACTCAAAATAATTAGAAATTAGAAATTATAAATGATAGATGAATGACTTGTCTTCATACAAACTATTGTAAATTACTATAGTCCATACAATAACAAAGTCATACATTTAAAATCTATCATTCAAAATTCAACATTAGTTTAGAGGTTGATAATGTATAGATTTTGTTGCTGGTTGTATTAGTTTATGATAAAGTTATGATCCGGTCGTTTAGTGGATAGGACACAACCCTGCGAAGGTTGTAACCCAGGTTCGACTCCTGGTCGGGTCAAATCGTAGCAATTTATTTTTGAATAGTGATTGCTTAGGTTCCCCTTTGACTTCGCAAAGGACTAAAGGACTCCTGGTCGGGTCAGATTTGATATGTATATATGGGTGATTAGCTCAGCCCTGCTAAAGCAGGGAGCTGCTTTCAGCAGCTTTGGCTATCCCGCTAAAGCGGGACTCATTTCATTCGGAGCGTTTTGATAAGTTATATTAATTAAGGGTGATTAGCTCAGTTGGTAGAGCGTCCCGATGAATCGGGAAGGCCACAGGTTGGTTATACCAAGTAAGATTTAGTTAGATGTGATTGTTTTATATGGGTGATTAGCTCAGCCCTGCTAAAGCAGGGAGCTGCTTTCAGCAGCTTTGGCTATCCCGCTAAAGCGGGACTCATTTCATTCGGAGCGTTTTGATAAGTTATATTAATTAAGGGTGATTAGCTCAGTTGGTAGAGCGTTTGCTTGACGTGCAAAAGGCCACAGGTTCGAATCCTGTATCACCCACCATTTGTATACTTTGTTTATAAAGTTTTGTTTTTATCTGCATTTGCTTGCAGGTTTTTTTTATAAAAAAAACCACCCTATATTACTATGAGTGATTTTTTTTTGATTATGTTGGTGTGTTTTATTGATTGACTGTTGTAGTGCATACTGTTTTTTCGGTTTCGTTGGTGATCTTGTTACAGAGTTCAGGATTTTTGGTTTCATTAGCTATTGTTGTATAACATGCACCTATCATCGTATTGTCTTGCATATACTGACAATAGTCTGCTTGTTTTTGTGCAGTTGCTTTGCTCATAATACATGCGTCTTTGGTGATGGTGTGGTCGCTAATATTTTCAATATCATCACAATCACTGAGCTGTGCAGAAGCTATTTTTACACTTGTTTGACAGCTTGTCTGACATTTGCTTTGTTCTTGTGGTGTTGCGTTGGCAAATAATGTACTTGTACATACTTGTTGGCAATCCGCGTTGCTCGTGATCTTTTCATTTGCTGGTGGCTGTGGGGTGTTCATTGCCTCGATATCTTGACAACTTTTGTAACACTGATTTTTGACTTCTGCTCAGTATTGATTAGTTACTTGATCACATGTTGTTTGACATTGTTTGAGCGTGTCAGATATCTGTGTTTTGCCGCATCATGCTACGCACAATGCCAATACGCAACATATGCTGATTACTATTTTTTTGTTTTGTAGTCAGGTCATGAGAATGTTTAAATAATAAAATCTTGGTGACTATTTATTCTTTTTTTGAAAAAAAGCCAAATAGATGATAGGCAAAATTCCTACGGTATTGAAGATAAACATGAAGATAAACCAGGTGAGTTGTTTCTTTGATCAAGATTTCCACAATCCGATTCCTTTCCGGATCATACTTCGGATCATTACTACCATAAATATTCGCATTTGTGCTTGTGCGGAAATGCCTGGCATGAGGGAAGAGGTCATTGTTGCTGTTTGTGCGTCCATTATATAATAATTACTAATTAAAACAATGTGGTGAAACGTGTTATCACATAGGAATTTCCAAACAATTCCTATTCAGCTGCGCTGGATAAAAACGACGTTAAAATCTCTTTTTTGAGATTTTCGGCGTCTTATTTTATTTGCAATATGTTTTTAACTGATTTTGGACCTGGGTAAAATCATTGATGAATCCTGCGCAAAAATCATCGGGATGCTGTGCTATGGCGTCTTGAACTTCATCGATACTCATCTCTTTGGCTTCTACTAATTCTTCGTTGAGTTGTAGTGCAGCGTCTGTCGTGCCCACAAAAATTCCACAAAATATTTTGTAAACCATCCCATCATTGTGTACTTCTTGATAAAATTTTTGTAGGGGAGTCAGTGGACAAATGATGTGCAACTCTTCTTCCAATTCGCGTTGTGCGGCATCGGGATAAGATTCTCCTTGCATGACGTTGCCAAATGCTGCTAAGTCATATTTGCCTGCAGCGTTTTTTTTGTGTTCTGCTCTTTTGCAGACAACCATCTTTCCGTTTGGTCTCATGAGAAAGATTGCCACGACTCTAGAGATAAATCCTTGCTCTATTTTTTTGCTTTTCATTGCTTGTCCGATAACTTCATCGTTATCATCTACTATATCTACAAGATGGTCTGCCATGTGAGTTTTACGAGATTAAAATCCTTCCGCCTGCTGTTTTTTCTATTTTTCATAATTTGAGTAAGAGCGGCTCTATATCTTCTTCTACTGCTTTTTCGTTGATACCTAGTTGTACGGCAATTGCTTTGGCTCCAAGAGGTCTATCTGCTTTTTCGAGTATCTCCAAATATTTGGCGTGAAGGGGAGTCATGCCACCTTCATCAATTTTGCTATGTTGAAGAAATTCTTCTCGAAGTGCATCTGTCAAAAGAGAATGTTTGTCGTTGTCTTTGTTGTATGTTGATCATTTTTGGGTGATAACATAATCACGGATTTTGATACAAAGATTGTGAATCTCTCTAGGCACGCAGCCAACTTTTGCGCTTATTTTGTTGATCACTGCATCACTGGTTTGTATCTTGTACTGTTGCAAATATTTTTGGATAATCGTTTCTTTTTCTGCAGGAGTATATTCCATAAAATGGAAATGATAGACAAATCTATTTTTGATTGGTTGGCTTAATGCTTCTGATTTTGTAGTTGCTCAAATAAGGGTAAAAGGATTGATAGGAATCCTGACATTTCATCATTCGGGCATGACCATATCGATCACAAAATCTTCCATCGCGATATACAATACTTCTTCGATATTGGGTTTGAGTCTATGAATTTCATCAATAAAGAGAATATCTCCTGTGTCGAGCGTATTTAAAATACTGATAATCTCTGAGGGCTTTGTGATGGCATATCAGGTAACCGCTTTGATATTGACCTGTCCTTGTTTGGAAATAATATGTGCCATAGTCGTTTTACCAAATCCACTGGGACCAGAAAATAATATGTGCCCCATGTGTCCTTTTCTTTTTTTGCCACTTTCTATAGCTGTTTTGACAATATCTTTGATGTGTTCTTGTCCGATAAATTCTTCGAACGTATCTGGTCTGCCGCTATGATTGATGTGGAGTAGTTTGTCTGTGTTGATTTTTTTGATCTCCATATTCCCCGACTACTAATAGTAAAAAACTCTGTATATATACTGTAAATATTCGTTGTCTAATTAGTCTTTTTTGCTTAACTTCATAAATTTTGGGTAGCTAATCAGCAACAATCCCAAAAACAATACTCCTCGAATAGCGCCTCCCAATACGTCTTGTTTGAATGTTGCATTTCTGGATTGTATCAATACTGCTGTTTTTTCTTCTTTGCATTGTGCAATTTCTGTAGGTGTAGCTTTGGTAGATTCTTTGCCGTCATAATCATTATACTGACAACTTTCTAGCTCATAATATCTTTCTCCCATGATAAATTCATCATCCGTAATGATCACTTGTTTGCCTATAGAAAATATCAATAGCCCAAAAGATACTAATGTTCCGATAATTCCTACAAGAGAAATAATCAACAAAAAGATTTTTTTGGGTGTCCGTGCGTTTCCTGTTGTGAGATTGCTAGGTGTAACCATGGTAAAGTATAAAAGAATAAAAAAGATACTGTGCTCTATATTACTTGGTCTGTGAGATTGTATAATATGCTTTGGTATTGCTGATAGGATTGATGACAAATGTCGTGTTGTTGCTAAATCTTAGTGTGCCTTCGATGAGTGAGGTGTCGCTTATGATAAAACTTGTCGTTCCTGTTTTGGTCTCTGTATCGAGAGTAAAGATATCACCAAATCGGTTGAGACTATTGGTCAGATATTTTTCTGTGCTAGATTTGACTATCTTAAATCTGTTGCCAAAGATCTCTAGATATCCTACATTAAAATTACCATTTTGTAAGAGATTCATATCTACATATACATTGGATTGTGGCATCCCATTTGTTCCCGTAATGATGGATCCTGATACGGTACTGATTACCTGGTTTTCTATGGTATCGCTGTTGAGATTTTGAGTAATCTGATATTTGACTTTGAATCTGTAGAGTGAGAGAGCGACTTCATATCTTGTTATGGTGTTGTCAAAGGTGATAGCATCAGAAGGATTTACCATACCCATACTTTCAGCTTCTTCAAAATATTTAGTCCATCGTGGTATGTGTGTTTCCTCAAGTTTTTTGTTTTCAAAGAGTCTAATCATAGCGGTGATAAACTGTGCTTTGCTGATAGTTACTTTGGGAGAAAAATATCCATTGGATCATTGCATGATACCCAACTGACATACTTTGGTAATATACGTGCTCAATGTAGTGTCAAAATCTGCACTATCTTTGAATATACATGATGTCGTTGTACTGATACCTCCAAAATTGTAAATCTCTGCGAATTTGCTCAATACCTTGGCAGCTTGTTCTCTCGTTAGCATCTCAAATGGTTTGTAGGTAATGACATCGGTATAGTTGGTCAAGCCGTTGTCGTTCATCCATTTGATAGATTCGATGAGTTCTGGATCGCTACTAATACTTGTGGAGCTTGCCAATGAAGACAAATCGTCTATGATACTAGAATTGTTTGTGCCTGTTGCATCAATTGCTGCCAATTTGGCCAACATATTTGCTTTGATAATACTATTGCTTACGATATTTTTGAATCTATAGATATAGATTGCTATTTCTTTTCTGGTGATGTAGGAATCAAATGTTGTTTGGTTGTCTAATGCTGTCAGTCATAGTGCTTGTCCTTTGATATAATATTCGCTTCGTCGTGGAGTAAGTGATTCGTTGGAGAGTGCACCTTCAAAAATTCTCACCAATAATGCCATGGATTGTGGTCTGGTGAGTTGTTCTCTTGGAAGAAATTTGCTATTGGTTGTACCTTTGAATATCCCTCGTTTGCAGGTATCTTTGACAAATCCAGAGAGACTTGGATCTATGTCATTGGTATCGGTAAAGCTACAATTGGTATTTTTGGTCTCTTGGGGATATCCCAATATCACAAACGCTTGTCCTATGATTTTGGCAGCTTCTTCTCTCAGTAGCCCATCATCAGGTCTATATTCATCGGTATTGTTGTATTTTGTAAGTCCATTTGCATACATCCATGCAAGTGCTTTTTCAAACTCTGTACCTGTTTCTACGGTAATTTCTTCGTCTTCTTCAATGACATTTTCTCCGGTCGTAGAGGATCCTGTCTGGGTCTGTACGATTATTTCTTTGGTGATGGGATCGATCAGTATTTGAAAGTCTCACGTATCATTGGTACCTGTGGAGACCGTACCTGTCGTCTGTGCGTAGATAGGACATATACTCATAATTGCCACAACTGCGCCAATAATTCCCAGTAATTTTTTGTTCATAAGATGAAGATCAAACGATAAAATACTCAATACTGTATGCTATGGTGCACATCTTACATGTGAATATACTAAATATATCTGACTTTTCAATATAAACTTATTACATCTGTATTTCATGTTCTAGGTGTTTGTGGTTGAATTTCTCTTGAAAAACTTGGGCAAAACAATAATGTTCAGCAAATCTTTTTACTTTTGTGAATATCTGAAATGTCTGATGTACAAAGAACTCTTGTAGTTTTGAAGCCTGATACCGTAGGTCGTAGTATTACCTGAGAGATTATTTCTCGCTTTGAAAGAGCATGATTACATATCGTTGGTATGAAAATGATTCGTCCTGACAAAGATTTTTTGTATCATCACTATGAGACTTTGGGTCAAATGATCTCTAGACGTGGTCAAAAACCTTTTGATGTGACACTTGCTATGATGCAAATGTGACCTGTGGTTGCTATTGTTATCGAATGAGTAGAAGTCGTAGAATATGTCCGCAAAATGGTGGGTACTACTGAGCCAAAAGCAGCGGCTCCAGGTACTATTAGAGGTGATTTTGCTCATATGTCTTTTGCTTATGCAGACACCAAAGATATCTGAGTACCAAATCTGATCCACGCTTCAGGAAATGTCGAAGAAGCAAAGGCAGAAATCCAACATCGATTCAAACCAGAAGAATTGTTTGAATATGATCCTCTGCACAAAATATTCACTCGTTAATCTCTTTTGATTATATATCCCAAGATCAAAAAATTTTGTAAGCTTCGTCCACCTACACTATGTATACTTTTGGTCTTTTTCCTTACTTAGTCTTTTAATTTGTTTATATTATACTAATGAAAACTTGAATACACGGTAATTATTATCAGGATGTAGAAGTACAATGTATCTGTGGAGCTAAATTTACGGTCAATGCTACTATTGCAGGTCCTATCAAAGTGGAAACTTGCTATCAATGTCATCCAGCATTCAACAAAGATAAAGTTGTCAAAAAAGTTATTAAGGGAAGAATGGAAAAATTCTTGGAAAAACAGAAAAAAATGGATGCTATCAAGAAATAGTACATAATATATACCCCATGGGAAACCTGTCGTATATTACAAATTCTCTTGTTTAGCTCTTTATGTGCCGAATATGTTGAGAAAGCAGATTATGCAAAAATATGTAAATGCAGAAACGATTTTCCATGTTATATGACATAATGTGAGTGTTTTTGTCAGATTGACGATCAAAACGCTCATTTTTTTGTTGGTGCTTTATGTGTTGTTTGTTGTCTTGGATGCTTATATTGTGTGGATATATCTTCCCTGGTTGTTTGGACTCCTTGGTCTAGGTTTTTTTGTCAAATATATGATAGATTTTTTCAATATTTATTTAGACTGACTGATTCTTTCTCAGCATGGGATTACTATGTTTATGCGAGATGGACTTTTTGATTATAAGACGGATTTTTTTGAACGAGACAAAATAGAGGCGATTTCTCATACGCAAAATAGCTTTTGGGACAAGGTGTTTGCCAAAGGTGATTTGATTATCGTCCTAGAGCACGGAGTAGAATATCCTTTTGAAAATGTAAATTATCCCAAAAAACAAGTAGCCAAAATCATGAAATACAAAGATCAATTTTCTTCTTCAACTCCTGCAACTCCTGCTAGTCCTATGACTGATGAAAAAATGGCGGTCATCGCAGAAGCATTGAGTGAGGTGGTCAAAGAATATCTCGAGAAAAAAACCGATCAAGACGATCAGGAAGATGATTACGAATCATAATTTTATTTGTTATTGGTCTTATAGTGGAAGTATTGTCGTCCCCAGAACAGTGAGAAACTCTGTTGTCTACAAAACAAGAACTACATTTGCTAGCTCAAGAGATTTTGCATACTCCTGTACATGTAGAACAATCTGATAGTTTTGATGCAAAAATCCAACAGCTTTTGCATACAGCTCGTAGTATTGCTAATAGGAAACCTAAATATACGTATGGACATCCCTATAAATGTGACCAATTTGTAAAACATTTGTTTGCTTCTGCATGAGATACTTCTTTGCAGAAAGTTTTTGGTGCAAAATGATTGTATACCTATTTTGCTCCGGACAAACAAAATACTATTGTTGTAGACGAAACCAAATCTTTTTTGATATCTGGTAAACAACTTGCAGCGTGAGATTTATTATTTTTTACTGATGCTTCTGGTAAAAAATGTGGACATGTCGCCGTATTTTCTAGACAAGATCCTGTAACGTGAGCATTGTATGTGTATGATGCTTCTCTCCACCAAGGAATTTGAGAAAGAAAGCTATTTCCTGATGAGCTTACTACTACTTATCGTACGGTTTATTATACATCACCTTCTTTTGGAAAATAGTTTATAACAGTTTGAGCTCTTTGAGCACTTTGTCGTATTTGGGATAGTCGTTCCCAAATTTTTTTTGCATGTATTCTTGGAGGATGTTTTTTCGATCGTTAAATCCCTGTAATGTATCAGAATCCACGGTAAAGTTTTGTAATAAACTCTCTAAGTTGCCTATGTCCTTTTTGAGTCTAATGTCTTTGCATGTTTGGCGCAATGCGGGGTCTATGAATTCATCAATTTTGTCGTAATCGATATGTTCTACGTTGAGTGTCAGTGAAATATTTGAGATATTTGGTTTACTTTGCTCAGGAAATATTATATTTCGCAAAGGGGAACTAAAATATTTTTTATTAGTTTCATCGATGCGTTGTAGCTCTTCCTCTAAGAGACTTTGAGTGAGGAGCGTTTGTGTCTTGATACTTACTTGTGGATTTATCATCAAGGGAATTGCCTGGACTTGCTTGTCATGCGTGGAATATTGGAACACGTATTTGTTTTGGTTGATTTCTAATGAGCTTGTAGATCGGACGCTTCCGGTACACAAATAATTGTTGTGAGTAAATGGTTGGTGAAGATGGCCCGAAATGAGTCTGATCGTTGGCATATCAAGTATGCTTTCGTGGAGTGCAATGTCTTTGTATCCAAACTTGGATTTTTGTCCTGGGAATGTTGTCGCGTTGATATAATAGTGATGGATAATCGTGAGCTGAGGATGCTGATCTATATATTGTGCGAGTAATGCGTTGATATATCCTGAATGTATTTCGTTTTTGTGGTTGGATTTTTGTAATAAGGTAGCAAATCCGTTGATTGCCTGTGTGTATTCGCTTTGTGGTTTGTAGTCTGTTGTGCTTGTGTTGTTTGCTGTTTGGTTGGGGAGAAAAAATGGCAAAAACAGTATCGTTTCGTTTTCGATAGTCTCTAGTAGTGGCTGAGTGATAAAATGAATTTTGCCTTTGCCTTGGGTGATTTCTCTAAACCTTTCGTGGAGGAGTACGTTGAATGCTTTTTGTGCTTCTTCAAAGACAAATGAATTGCCCAATCGATCATGATTCCCCGCCAAGATATAGACGTTTTTGCCTTGATCAAAAAGCTGCAAAAAGAGCTTGTACAGCTGAAGCAGTGCGTTTCTATCATAGGCAAAATGATAGACATAGTCTCCCAAAAAGATAATGTTTTGCTCGTCAGGGTGTGCAGCAAAAATAGCATTGAGCTGTGTCAATATTTTGTCCTGAAAACGAGTATTTATGTGAATATCTCAGATTAAGAGCATTACGAATTATGACTTACAAATAAAAATTACCTTGTCATACTACTTATTTTGGTTGTAAAAAAAAGACAGAAATATATACTTACGGTATTTGTTTGTATTACTTTGCCTATATGTTTTATTTCTTGTGTTTTTGTCTCATGAAAAATCGTATATGGTTGTTGATTGTCGCTCTTGGACTTCTTGTGTTTGCGAGTATAAAGTTTTTTTCTGCAGAAGATACTCGGATGTGTGATGGCGATGTGCTTGTCAAACATGGTAACCCTACGCTGAGTAGCTGAGGATTGTCTTGTTCGTGATGAATGCTGATCAATCAGTTTTAGATGTTCACCTGATATCTATGAAGATTGTTGCAGATTTTGATGATAATGCGGCACTTCCTGTCCAGTATACCTGTGATGCGGAGTGAGCGTTTCCTGTGCTGACCCTTGCTGATATCCCTGAATTTACCAAAAGTATTGCGCTTATTGTAGATGATCCTGATGCGCCTACCGGCACGTGGACACATTTGCTTCTTGCCAATATACCTGTTGGTGAACATCGTTTTGTACAGATCTCTCAGAATATGTTTGATGTCGCGTTGTTTGGACAAAATTCTCGATGAGAACTGGCGCGATGAGCTCCTTGTCCACCAAGTGGTCTGCATAGATATGTTTTTAAACTGTATGCTCTTTGTGAAACATTGGATATCACTTCTGGTTTTTCCAAAGAAAGATTGTTGGAGATGATGTGAGGCAAGATTCTTG
>CAZECU010000008.1:0-5103 GCA_964510755.1 uncultured Candidatus Peribacteria bacterium
TATGATTGTCTCACCGGCAACCATTTTTCGTTAGCATTGGTCCGAGTATACAAACGGACATACAATCCTGAACGAGAATAGTTGGTTGCTGAAGAGAGTAATTTTTGAGCTTTTTGAAGCTCTGGAAACTTGTCAGCAATATCCATGGCTAAAAACCTGGAAAGTCCTGGACCAGCTTTGACTTTAATTTTTATGGACAATAATTCCTTCACTAGATCCAACAAGAGCGAAACCACTTCGTCTTGGGGTTGGACCTCTTGTTTAGGATTAACTCTACTGACAAAATCATCAATAAGCTGAGATGCTTCTTCTACCATACTAACATCCATGATAGTGATCGTATTGGACATAATGACAATTTTTTGGGTAGAAGTAGAGTTTTCGATAGTCTTTTGGGTTCCTTTTTCAGAAAGATAAGGAAACACATCAGTAGCAAGAAACTTATCCATATTTTCCAATGATGCAACCACACCTTCATTGAGGATAAAAGTTTTTTCAACCATACCATCAAGGTGTTGCATCTGGATCTGATGCTCGTGGAGCATTTTTTCCAAGAGTTTTTCTTCATTGATAATCTCTTGTTTTTTTTGCTCCATAGCAAGACGACCAGCATCTCGCCGTTGAGTAAGCTCCTCTGAACGAGTACTCCAACCTTCTAGAGTATCCCAAAGTGCTTGAACAGTTTGATTAATCTGTCCTTGTTTATCTTTAGGATCTACGGTAAGATGCTTACGAACACGAGCTTGAAGTTTACTGTTTGCATTGAGAAATTTTTTGTATCCCAGTGTCCACAATCTCTGCGCTTCAACTACTTCACGAGCTAGAGGCTCAATTTCTTGTCTAATACGAGCGAGAACACGCTCTTGTTTTTCAATGTTGTTCATTTTGTTTAATTTTTTATTGTTTTTATTATGATTTATTTGTATTTACATTGTAATAAAAGTATATATATTATGTGTTGTATATCAAGAGTATTTCACATACAAAAAAACTCCCGTCACCGAGAGCGATTCAAGAGTATTTAATTTTTATTGTAATGTGCGATAGTTTATCCAGCAGTTCTTTCACTTTTCACTATTCACTCCTGCCTGCGGCAGGCAGGTTTCACTATTCATTAGTTTTTATGCAAAACTTTTTGCAAATCTCAAATCACCATTGGTAAAATATCTGATATCTTTCATACCATAACGAATAGCAGCAAGTCTAGTAATACCGATTCCAAAAGCAAAACCTGACCATTGCGTAGGGTCCACACCTGCCTGTTTGAGGACATTAGGATGTATCATTCCCGCACCCAAGATCTCTATCCATGGAGAAAGCTCTTTGGTTCCGGTTTCTTTGTTGTAAATCTCATATCTCGCATCGATCTCAAATCCTGGTTCTACAAAAGGGAAATATCCCGGCCTCATTCTGGTTTCTACGTTTTTGTGAAGCAAAGCAGAAAGGAGTTTGGCCATCATCTCTTTGAAGTGAGCCAGACTAATATTTTTGTCTATCACAATACCTTCCAGTTGATAAAACATCTGGTCGTGAGTAGCATTCATATCATCAAATCTATACACTTTGCCAGGGACCACAGCTTTGAGTGGCAATCCATATTTTTTGATCATATAATTTTGCATCGCAGATGTCTGAGTTCTCAAAATCAAACTTTCGCCTCTAGGATCTTGCTGATGCAGATAAATAGTGTCATGCATGTCGGTCGCAGGATGTGTAAGCGGGATATTTACGGATTCAAAATTTTCAAACTTGGTAACTACCTCATTGCCATATTCCATCACAAATCACATACCTTTGCAGATATCTTCTGCATCTCTTCTGATCTCTGCCAAGATAGAATAAGATCCGCGATCACCAGGGACATCCAAACTAATATCGACAAGGTCTTTTTCTAGCTGCTGATTGATTTCTTGTATCTTAAAATCCTGCAATTTTGCTTCATAGGCAGCAGTGAGATTGGTCTTGATATCAGAGAGCTTAGCTCATTTTTCTTTTTTTTCGTCAGGAGACAAGGTAAGCATAACTTTGAACTCTTCATTCAAGAGTCATTTTTTGCCCAAATATATCTGAAAAAAATTTTCCAACTGAATCACATCAGCGACTTTTTCCAATTCTCACAAAGCATGTTTCAATTCTATCATACCTATATACCAACAAATAAAATCTGTAAATAACGTAGTATAGATAGAGAATTCATATACAAATTCAACGCTTTCTCATACCTTTCTACCCAAGAAGACGAGCAAAAATCAAAAATAAGCGCCACTATAGCAAGTTTCATACGTTTTGAAAAATTTGTCAATCAAAATGCCTAGACCAAACGAGATTGTTTTGCAAAATAAACTTTTACAACATATAATTGAATATACAACCAGCTACTAAGATTTATCATATAAACTTTCCTACCGTATGAATACTACACCTCTCTTGGTCGTCAAAAATCTCAGTCGATGATACGAAGACAATCCCACACCACTCTTTGAAAATTTGAGCTTTAGTGTACAAGCCAAGCAATTTTTCGTACTTACCGGACATTCAGGGACAGGCAAAACAACACTAGTCAAATTTATCACCGGCAAACTTACTCCACCAGAAAATAGCATATGGTACAAAGACCAAGATGTAGCATGACGCACGTCTCAAGAAATCCAAGAATTAAGAAAAAAACTAGGAATTATATTTCAGGATTATCAACTTTTGGAAGATATGAGTGTCAAAGAAAATATCGTCTATCCTCTACGTTTATACGAACTTGGTGAGACCATCATCGAATCCAAACTCGCACAAGTACTCCAAAAAGTAAACATCAAACATCTCTTGGACAAACCAGCCAAACTTTTGAGTTCTGGAGAGAAGCAAAGAGTCGTTATCGCGAGAGCGCTTATCCACGATCCAGAAGTAATTATCGCAGACGAGCCAACAGGCAACCTAGACTGGGAAAATTCGCAACGTATAGCAGATATTTTGATGGAAGTAAACAAAACAGGAACAACGGTCTTTTTGATCACCCACGATCTGCATTTGTTGCATTATCTCCAAGAAAAACACACGATCAATATCCACATCATCAAATAAGTATTTTATATTTTTTGCATATATTTTCTTATGGCAGACAGTAGAAAAACGATTATCAGCAAAAATATCGTCGACGAAATACAGTTGTTGGATATTGCAGGATATCTCAAACAAGAGGTACAAGAGTTTTTGAAATACTTACATTATTATAAGATCAAAAACATCTTGCAAAATATCCAAGCACTCAAAGAATATCTCATCTGCCTAGATCATCAAAACACCGATCAGATCCACGAACTGGAATACAAAAAAAATGAAGAAGTACAAGCAGGAGATCATGATATTATGTATTACATCTCTAGCAAAGGACTCAAAAAGATAGGACATGAAAAACTTCACCAAAAAATCTGGGAAAATGATTTCAATCTGAATTATATCATGCAAGGGATCAAAGGATTTTTGTTGTTGACCGCTGACGAATTTTGTAATGCTTCTCCTACCAGGATGTCCATCAATAGAATGCTTTGGCAAAAACAACTAGCCAAGACAGGCAATATTACCGAATATGATGATGCTTCACAACCCGATTAGTAATCATAGCAATAGAGCCAAAACAATAACCTCATCACGAGGTTTTTTTTGTACCAAGGTTTGCCTTGAAAACCAACGCTAAAACAATATGCTTGAGTGCAAGAATACAGAAATGCTTTTATAGCGTAGATACTCTATTTTCAATAATGGCTGACGTCAACAAAAAACTCTTAGCACTACTCGATGTAGTAGTAGACAACTATATAAACAAAGGGGAACCTGTAGGATCCAAGTTTTTGCATTCATTGGATGATACAGAGTATGCTCCCTCCACCATCAGAAAATATCTCAATATGCTGGAAAAAGCCGGTATGGTCTATCAACCCTACAATAGTTCGGGAAGAGTTCCTACATTACAATGATTGACTGCATATATAGACAACTTTTTGGTTACACAAGCCGAAGAAAGTGATGGAGAAGTCCTCAAAGTAAGAAGTGGCATCAAACAAGTAGTAGAAAGTATAGGCAGTATTGCGGATGGTGTCGTCGTTGGATTTGTCAGAAATGATGAATATTATTATCTTGGGATCAACAACCTCCTCAAAGATGATATGATGGACGAATATCAAACCACCAAAAAGATCATTAGTTTTATCGAAGAAAAAAGGATAGTAAAAGTCATAGATAGCAAGATTCTCAAAAAAAATCAAATATATTATACCTTCATAGACGATCACAAAACATTAATTTCGTGCTTATACAGCAAGATTACTATCGACGATTATGAATGTGTACTCTGTATTATAGGATCTACGAGAGTAGATTACAAAAAAAATGTCGCTATTTTCAAACAACTACTCCAATCTTTACATAAATAATACCCACCATGAACGAGAAAGAAAACAAAGAAATCCTAGATCAGTGATGAGAAGATCGTAAGGTCAACAAATATACTCCTGCAGGAGAAGAAATAGGCAAACAAGAGACAAAAGAAGACCGTGAACAAGCCGAAAATATCCTCCAATCCCTCGAAAAAGACCCACCAAAATCTCCTCAAAACAAGCCCATTTCATGACCAACATGAGCATGACGAGAAGAGCAAACCAAAGTTTTTAGTCAAAACCATCCTGACAAAATAGATAGGATACCAGCTGCCAATGACCTGTTGACCACATTACAGCAACCACAAACAGGCAATCCTCTGGGAAGAGCTTTTCAACGGTTAAGCCAAAAAATTCTTGGACCACAAAACACCTAACTCCACAGACCAAGAGTGTACCTCCACATAATTTTTTGAATACTACCACATCATTTTTAATTATCTTATACTACGATATATGTCACCAATTATTCAAAGTGCTTGATGAATTGTTTATTTTATTGCTCCAGATGGAGAACCAAGATATTTACTGATCAAAAGACACGCGCTGAGCGGCAAGATAGAACGAGTTGCCCCAAAAGGCAAGATCCAAGGAAACGAGGATATCCAAAAAGCAGCACTGAGAGAAGTCAGTGAAGAGACAGGAATCCCTATCAATCAGATGAAAATAAAGCATA
>CAZECU010000008.1:5113-17715 GCA_964510755.1 uncultured Candidatus Peribacteria bacterium
GAGAACATATTTGATGGACATGCACAGATTAGACACACAGTTGAGAAATACAGATCACCAAAAAGGACAAATGGACAAAGATGTAACCTATTTTTTGATCCAGCATACAGGCAATCCTGATTTTGTCAAAATAGAACATGCCGAAGGATATATTGGCATATACAAACGATGCAAACTGACTGAAGTCGTAGCTTTGATTTATTACCAAGATATCAGAGAAATCATTAGAAAAAGTTATGCGCTCATCAAAGAATGACAAAAAAATATGAATATCAAAAAAGATTTTATCAGTAGTTTGGGCTAAAACATACAAAGAACGGTAGTGGACACTCCCTACAAGACAAAAGCACAAAATACGATTGAAATTTTTGAGCAATTATATAGTATCGCGCAAAGAACATACCAAGAGATACATTTTTTACTTTGTAGCGCAACACATCATGACACAAAAGCCAACAATCTCGTATCAGTTTGTAGATGTACCTACAGACAAGCAAGAAGCAGTCAAAAACATTGTAGAAAAAAATCTTGATGGCAAAATGGACTCTTACTTCAAAAAGATTTATGCCAAAAACGATACCGCTCAGATCAGAATAGACTACAAAATCATAGAAACCAAGCAAAAAAAATACGAATGATCATTCAATTTTACCTTCGACGGAGAGACGTTCGTCTACACCAACAAAGTAGCATTCAAATATGTAGAAGATATCGTCAATCACGCATTCAAACATTGCAAAGAATTCTTATCCAAACAAGAAGATACCAAATAATCACTTTTAGTCATTTACTGTATAAAGAGTATGAAAAAAAATTATCTTACCAAAGAAGGATATGAGCAACTCATCCAAGAGCTTAATGAGCTCAAAAAAGACAAACTTCCCAAAGTATTAGAAAGACTTGGAGAAGCAAAAGCGATGGGAGATCTCTCAGAAAACTTCGAATACAAATCCGCACTCGAAGACAAAGATTTTATCAATTCTAGAATTGTTGAAATCAACAACTTGATAGAAAATGTAGAAATCATCAAAGAAGAGCACAAAACTAAATCAGACAAGATAGTAGATTATGGTTCCAAGGTTACCGTCAAAATGGATGATGGTGACATCTACACGGTAACCGTTGTGGGTGCTGGAGAAACTACTATGGAATTCGACAAAAACCTAAAAGGTCTCAAAGACTCACTCAAAATATCTCTCGAATCACCACTAGGGATAGCCATCAAAGGCAAAAAAGCATGAGATATAGCAAGGATGAGATTAAACAACGAAAAAAAAGAGGTCAAAGTGATAGACGTTAAATAAGCCTATCTGTTCTACCTCTCATACATACCCAGATATTATTAGCCCAGACTAATTATATTGTACATCAAGAAGATGCCATTCATGCCAGGCATCCAAAGTAATCCTGCACGTTGCAGGATCTTTTTTGTTGTCCAGTCCGTCCAAAGCAAGTGTAAGTGTATACGGATCACGATACGTCATAACTCATGTATTTTCTATAGTAGTGAGTTGAGAAAAATCATTTTTGCACGCATCTTTGATAAGCGCAGTATGATTAGTTACTACAAAGTTTTTGTTGACTATTTTAAACATATTGGAGATATCTAGAATCATATCATCAGAGATATCCTTAAAAATAAATCCATAATTTATATCATCAAACGCAGTCCAAAATCATGTGCCGTGTTTGTAGAAAGTGTACGATCGATAAGAATCAAAAGTATCCTTATTGGTCTGGATATAACTGGTAATCAGTGCATTACAATCACGAGCCTTAAATATTTTGCTACAAGAAAAACGTTCGATACTCACGACAGGAGTAGTACCAAATACAATCTGAATACTACTTCCCGATTTGATCGCACGCAATTGTGGTTGAGTAGAAAAGTCCAAATAGACAAGATCTTTGACAAAAAGATATTTATTACCGTTGAGGATCAGTCCTTGATCAGGAAATTTTAAGATATCCACCTCCAAAATAGGAGTAACTTTAAAATATTTTTTGAGTCTACCGACAAGTTCTATAGGTTGACCTACATAGGTATTGAGGTTGATCGTAGAACTTTTGAGTCCAATTTTTTGACCATTTTGGGTAACAAGCGAATGCGTATAATTAGGAAAGTTATTATCCACAGAGATATTACCAGAAAAAGTAAGAGATGCTCATAGCGTATATACATCACTCGCAACATCTTGACGTAATCTATTGATAATTCATGCAATAAACGTAATACACACATAAACACACAAAAATATAATCACCAACAAAAGAATATGTTTCACATGTAAGGTCTTTCTTTTTTGTAAATTTCTTATAACCATGAGGGTGTTGTAGAGATAAAAATACAATCACAGTAACCTATTATAATGATTTTAAGAAAAAAAGCAAGTATATAAGGAAGGAGGCAATTTTTAGATATAAGGCATATCCCCCTATGGAAAAAAACCGAAAAGCACTCATTGACCAATTTGTACGTATAAATTCACACACCAACCTCTCTGCTATCAGGACTCCTGAGGATATTGAGATCAAACATATTCAAGATTCCCTAGAAATCAACAATATCCTAACCTTTTCTCCTCATAGCACACTTTGCGACGTAGGCACGGGAGGAGGTTTTCCATTATTACCTATAGCTATAGAAAATCCCTTACTCACGTGTACAGGGATAGATTCTACAAGAAAAAAAATAGACGCTATCAATGAAATCATCAACGCACTGCATATCACCAATGCCAAAGCCATACGAACTAGAGCAGAACAGCACACCGCAACATATGATTATGTAACCGCTAGAGCGGTAGGTTATATAGACAAATTACTCCCACAAATCCATCATCTCGTCAAATCATGAGGCATGATAATCTTGTACAAACAATATACCCCGGAGGAACACCAAGATATCATCTATTTTAGCAAAAAATATCGTTTCAGCATCCAAAAGACACACAAATATACACTCTATGCAGGAGATATTACCAGAGTACTCTATCTCTTACAAAAACAATAAAGATTAGACGATTTCTCTTCTGATACCACGATCAAGTTTGACCAACGTTTCATAGACAATAGTTCAGCTTTGCTGAGCCAAATTCGCCATAGAATTTTTGGCACGAGGATTGTCAGATATCAACTCTACTTCATCACCAATATGGACAGCACCATCTACGACATAGGTAGAAAGATTCATACAAATAGTCCCCACCTGACGAAAAAATGTTTTACGATGTTTGATAAAGAGCTTACCAGATGCTGCTCTAGGAAATCATTCTGCATAACCAAAAGGGATAGTAGCTACAGTTTCCTTGTCGGTTGGTCTATACGTATGATGATAACTTACTCATTCTCATGGCCAAATAGTCTGCAAACTCATAACTCTGGAAGTAATAGAAAGTATAGGCAAAAGATTGGCACCTTGTTTGTACAAAGGGTCTTCGGGCAACAAAGGATTGTATCCATACAAAGCTAATCCTGGTCTATACGCATTAAAAAAATCATCAGTCACTTTAAATAGTGCTGCACTATTGCCAATATGTCTCCATAAAGGAGCATATCATGCATCCAAGATTTTGTAATACATACGTTTGAAGCGTTGAATTTGATCCGCAAGCGGAATATCAGAGAGCGCATCCGCATCAAAAAAATGAGACAAAACTCCTTCTACAATCAGATTAGGATGACTTTGCAGTTCGTTGATCAATCCTGGCAAATCCTCTTCTTGGATCCCCTCTCTATTCATGCCTGTATTCAAAAACAAATGAATTTTGGTAGCTTTACCTAGTCTTCCGAGATATCTAATCGTACCCAGATTATAGACACAAAAAGTTGTCTGTTTGTGATCAAATTTTTTGTAGTTGTCTAGTAAGGTTTCTCCAAGCAACAAAATAGGAAGACGAGCATGTTTTTTGACAACTACATATTCGGGATAACTATCTACCGTAAGATAGGGTACGTTGGTTTTGGCAAGCATTTGAGCTATATGTTTCAGTCCATGACCATACGCATTGGATTTGAGCACAGGAAAAATAGCTGCCTGAGGCTGAAGAGACTGCAGATATTCTAGATTTTGTAACAATATTTTTTTGCGCAACCAAATAGTATTCATAGGATGTACACGAGGAGCAAACAATGATCTGATAAATCACCACATAATGAGAGATCTAAATAATAAAACCAAACAAAAGCAAATCACAAACAACAATAATCATCACCGCACAAGAGTCAAGAAAAAGCATCGTATATAGACCAGCATTGCAAAAAATATGCTGTAGTTCTATTGAATTTCTTAGAGAAAAATATACGCTCACAAAGCGTGCATTTTATTCCTAGCAAAAAATATGTTTTCTCAGATACAAACTATACTTACTGATCATTCCAGCACATGCATACTCCATGCCAACAGTCTTGCTCTGATCAAAAAACAAAAAACGATTCGTGGAGAGGATATTTTGCGATGAACCACCGTGTTTTTCAAACAAAATGAGGTAGATACTATTTTTTGGAAATTGTTAGGTGTTTCAGAAGAACAGATCACACAATACTTCCAAAAAAAACACAAAAAAACAACAAATATGCTAGGGACAAACGAGACAAATCAATTGCCACTCAGTAGCAAATTAGCTCAAGCTTTGGGACAACAAATCAATGAAAAGACGAAAAAACTAGATTTGGACATCTTATTTTCTATATCATTTAAAGATTTGTCAAATCAATTCGTCCACCACCTATATACCCAAGGAAGTAGTATAGAAACCATAGTGGAGAACTACAAAAAGCTTATGAAAAACTCTATCATAACACAGCTATGACTATTTGCTTTTTTAGAAATCTTGAGTAAAATCTTTGTAACATTTAATTTAGATATTAACAAGATTCAACTGATGAAAGTAGAAAAGATGCAAACCATAAACAATATCAACATGCTATTAGACGCCGTAGAAAGTGAAATCGTCGAAAAAGAAAATAGCACAACAACGGGAGAAAAGGGCAAAAAAGAAGAAAAAAAACTAACAATAGAATATTTTGGTACTGATCTTATCAAAGAAGTAAAAGATGGACTCATTGATCCTATCATTGGTAGAGACAATGAAATCAATCAGATCATCTATACGCTTTTGAGAAAAAACAAAAACAATCCATTGTTGATTGGAGAAGCTGGTGTAGGTAAAACCGCTGTCGTTGAGTGATTAGCACAAAAAATTGCTCGTAACGATGTCCCAGAAAAACTCAAAAACAAAAAAATATTTTTGCTAGATATGGGTACCTTGGTTGCAGGGACCAAATATAGAGGAGAATTTGAAGCGAGAATGAAATCTATCCTAGAAGAAGCTATCGATCCTACCAACAATATTATCCTCTTTATCGACGAAATTCATAGTATTATCGGTGCGGGAGGACAAGAAAATGGTGATGCAGCGCAAATGCTCAAACCACTCCTTTCAAGAGGCAAAATCAAGCTTATTGGTTCTACAACATTCAACGAATACCAAAAATATATCGAAAAAGATCAAGCACTCAAAAGAAGGTTTCAAGAAGTTATCATCAATGAACCAGATATGGAGTCTAGCAAACAAATACTTGTAGGACTCAAACAAACATATGAAGATTTTCATGGTGTACAACTCACCGAGGATGCACTTGATGCAGCAATTACGTTCAGCAAAAGATATATGATGAACAAATTTTTGCCGGACAAGGCGCTAGATATCATAGATGAAGCATGCGCAAGAAAATCCACAATGAACCAAAAACTCGACAACGACAAAGAATACCAAAAATTTGAAGAAACATTGACCAAAATCCAAACCAAAATCGAAGAAGCTATCGAAAAACAAGACTATTTTGGTGCTGCAGAACTCAAGTCCAAAGAAGAAGAAGCCAAACAAGAAATGCAAAAAATTAGAACCAACAAAAACATACCAACACATCTCAGACCTATCATCGACGAAAAAGATATCGGAAACGTTCTTGCTGACAAGACGGGAATTCCTACCAACATCGTCAATGAATCAGAGATAGAAAAATTGAGAAGATTGGCTCAAGAACTCAAAAAAAACATTGTAGGACAAGATGAAGCAGTAGAAGCAGTAGTCAAAACACTTACAAGAAGTAGACTATCCGTGATCAAATATACCAAACCTATTGGATCATTTTTGTGTCTGGGACCTAGTGGAGTAGGAAAAACATTCTTAGCAAAATTGATCGCAAAAGAGTATTTTGGCAATGCGGATGCTATGATCAGAATAGATATGTCAGAGTTTATGGAAAAATACTCTGTATCCAAATTGATCGGTTCTCCTGCTGGATATGTTTGATATGAAGAAGGAGGATGACTTACCGAAGCAGTCAGAAGAAAACCATATTCCGTGATATTGTTTGATGAAATAGAAAAAGCATCATCTGATGTATTAAACATTTTGTTACAGATTTTGGATGAAGGACAACTCAAAGACGCAAAAGGAAGAATTATCGATTTCAAAAACACTATTATCATCATGACATCCAATATCGGATCTGAAGAATTTGTCAAAAAACAAAACAGAATCGGTTTCGCTACAGGAGAAAAAAATGATATCGACGACAAAGAATTTGCACTTGTCAAAGAAAGAGTAATCGAAGAAATGAAAAACTTCCTTACCCCAGAACTAATCAACAGGATAGATTACAAAATCGTATTCAAACATCTTGATAAAACAACTCTAAGCAAAATCATGAAAAACAAAATAGAACAATTCTTGGCTACACGAAAACAAAACTCTGAGATTGCATTGCCAACATATTCTGACAAACAAATCAAAGAAATCATCGAAAAAATTTACGAACCACAATATGGAGCCAGACCACTGGACAGATATATTCAAGATGAAATCGAACCAAAACTTATCGCCAAGATCATGGAAGTCAAACCCACCAAAAAATCCAAATAACACATATACGTTTTCTCTACCACCTCTCCACAACACCGGAGAGGTTTTTTTGTATACTAAAAAAAACTAAATTACATCGCTGGATATAAAAACAACTTTAGTACAAAACGCGCCATTCTTAAATCAATAAGAAAGGTAGTCCGAGCCAGATATCTTATAAAGTAAGATAGGAAAGTATCAACGTGATATTGCCCAATGGCGCTTGATTTTTTTATCCAATATTTTTTGTATCAAGACAAAAATATTGGTCGGGGGTTTGGGGCGAGATAAGCCCCAAGAAAAGTAAGAGAGTAATGCCCAGCCGGCGAGGCGATTAAAAATAAAATATTTTTTTTAAACGCTCCGCTGGGGTTACTTTTTCCCTTGATGGAAAAACTAACGAAAAAGATCAAGGCAGTTGCAATCTCAACAAACCGTCGTTTCATTTTTGTAAACTTGTTTATCTCGCCGTACTCGCCCCGTAGTATTACGGGGACTTGCCTTGGCTCGAATATTTTCAATGCTTCGAAATGGGGAGCGTCTTGTCGTGCAACCGCCGTTGGTAATGAAGATATATATTCTCAAAAAAATAGTTATGATACAAAGGACAAAAAAACTATGTAGACGATTTATTTCCCAAGCCAATCTACAAACACCTCATAATCATGAGATAAATCTTGATCTTTTTTGAGCTTTTGCTCAGTATTTTTGATAGCATAAATAACTGCGGCATGTCCTTTTCCTCCAAAGTACTCACCTATCCTTTCAAGTGTTCGACTAAAATATTTTTTGGCCAAGAGCATCAAAATCTGACGAGCATTGGTAATTTCTTTTTTCCTAGATTCAGATTTTAATTCTTGGATAGATATACTATAATATTGAGCGACCATATCGACCAAAATATCAAAATTTTTGGTACTTTTGGCGTTGGATTGGACAACTTGCTGTGTAGTAGACGCTTCCTGCTCAAAAGAATATCCTAATGTTTTGAGACATTCATAGACGTCAGTTTGATCCACCTCTTTGTGAAGAACTGCTTTTCTAGTAAGCAAAATATTGAGTGCTCACTCAAGTTCTCTCACATTGTCTTTGACATATTTGGCGATGATTTCTAGATAGTTAAAATCCAAATCTTCTCATTTGTTCATGAGTTTGGATTGCAAAATAGCTATTCTTGTCTCGAAATCAGGAGATTTGATATCTGCGACCAATCACAAAGCAAAACGTGATTTGAGTCTAGGTTCGATATGTACAAGCTCCTTAGGAGGACGATCAGAGGAAAGAATAATTTGTTTTTGTTTGAGTTGAAAATCATTGAAAATATTGTGAAAAATTTCTTGTGTTTTGTCTTTATCAGCCAAAAATTGAATATCATCCAACAACAAAACATCTACATCTTCAAACTTTTTGAGCAAATTATTGAGCTTATTACCTTTGATAGCGGAGACTATTTCATCGATCAACTTACTTGTGGGCAAATATACTACAACTTTGTCTGGATAATGCGCCATAATATCATTGCCTATCGCTTCCATCAAATGGGTTTTTCCAAGACCAACCGTCCCATACAAAAACAAGGGATTATAGGCTTTACCAGGATCAGCAGCGACAGCTTTGGCTGCAGAAAAAGCTATATTATTGGTAGATCACACGACAAAGGTATCAAAAGTAAATTTGGGATCAAACAAAATACCAAAAAACTCTGACATCTCACGCTTAAAAGTTTTTTTTTCGGCGGTAAGCTCTATATCTTTGACATCTTTGACACGCAAAAGTTTTTTGAGATCCAAAAGTAAGGGATGATGATTGCTAGCAAAGGGAGCATAAATAATAAATTTGATAGAAAATTGTGGATTGTATATAGCATTGATAGATTCTTTGAGTGATTTAGCAAAAAACTTTTTGGTCTGTGTCAAAACAAATTCATTGGGCACACCAAAAACAGCTACCATATCCTTTTCATTGAGGTCCAAAATACCAACCTTACACAAAAAAGAAAGGATTTTTTTATGATCCTGTTGTTGTGAAAGATGCAACAATGTTTTTTCTCGCACCTCATGAAACAACGTTATTTTTTCTTCATCATATTGTTCTACGATATCTAACAACATATACACAAATTATAAAGTAAAACTATGGGAGATATAATCATCTATTTTGTGTTCTATATCTTTGGAAAGTGACACATGAGTAGAGATAATTTGTTCACAAAGCAAAGCTTCTTGCAAAGTAAATCAGATAGACATCAAAAGCTCAGCCACATTGGCATAATATGGTACAGATGAAAATCAAGCATGGTTGGTTGTAACAAATTTTTCTAGATATGCAATGAATAATATAAGTTTGGGTTTGCCAGAAGCTTTTAAAATTTTGTCCACAAGCAGTGTTTGCTCCAAAGATTGAGCTTGAGTAGCAATATGATGGAGCTGAGAGACAAGACGAGCTTTTTTGCTGGTTTGTAGGACATAATACAAGACAAAAAACAAAGAGAGAGCAAACAAACAAACACTCCCCAAAATCTGAATATACCATCAGAAATGCATACCTTGGATATTGGGGATTGCTAACAAAGATAAAGATGACATATCTACGAGGACACAGATAAAATATACAAAAACTACAACAAACAAGCAATGATAACGACAATTCACAACAAAGTATACAACAAAATACGTTGAGACAATGGCACATTAGCGACAGACGATCGTACACGCTCTGAAGAAAGAGCATCAGTAGTATCTATAACAGAATAGGGTAGATCAAAACTTTTTGCCAAACGATCACCACGAGCACTAAATACTGATTTCCCATGATCATAATACTGGATACCATTACTATATCTCACTTTATCCCCGGCAAGTGATCACAATCCTATCAAAGAGACCGTAGAAGGCAAAAATATATCGGAGTCGCTGGCATCAAAATCAGACAAGACAAGATAAGACGCAGACGAATCATACAACAATCCCGTTAATGCTGCAAAGTCTTTGTGTCCTTGAGGCAAAAGATTTGTAGTCAGACCACTCAAATAGAGCAAAAAATGTCAGGTATCAAATGTAGGCGGAATAATGTAATCTGCCTGAGCATTAAATAAAATCAAACCATACGAAAGCTGAGGATCAGCAATCACTAGCTGATGAATAAGTGATTTAGCAGCTTGAAATCTAGAAATATACTGACTACCAGAACGTATATCTTCGGTATTCATAGTCATATTACTATCCAAGACAAAAATACGTTGTGGCTCCAAAGTAGTATCATCAAACATATCACCAAAAGCCAAAAAACTTGCTAAAACAAGGGCAAGCAGAAGAAGCAAAAACCTGATAAATGAAAAAAATCTATACGACATACCAGGATATATAGACAATCTTATGAAAGATACAAGAAAAACAACATTTTTTGTCCCCAAGTATACGAGACAAAGCAGAAAAAAATTTGAAAAAACTAAGACAAACAACGATACAAAACTTGTCTATCTTGTGGATCAAGATCAGGAAATTGATGAAGCGCTTGCTGAATATATCAGTCTACAAGAAGTTGTTGTGATGCTTGGATATCTAGTCCCCTACTCATCATATAAAACAATTTTTGTGCATCCAACGTATCTATACTAGCTCCATGGGTAGCAGACACATCGTGGGAAGAGATAAGCAGTTGTGGCAAAGTACGAAAAGAAACATTTTTGCCCAAGACGATATTTTGTTCAAGTAAACGTCCACGAGCTTGAGAGATGTGAGATCCTATAGTGATAGATCCGTCTATATCTGCACGCGCTCAATCATACAAAAATGACACCAACTGTACATCAGCGGTCGTATGAGAATGTTGCAAAGCAACAGTAAGCCTGCTAGCAACCTCATGCAAATCACGTGAAGCAAATAATCCAAAAACAATACAAGAACACTCTGGTCATGCAGTATCGATAGTAAGTGTAATATGAGCGTCACGGCAGACTATCAAATACAGCAAAGATGTATGTGCTTGAAGCGTAAGCGTTTTGTGCCCTGATGTAGTAAAAACATCAATAAGCTGCAAAGATTGTTTTTGGGGAAGTGTGCAGGAATCAAAGTTATTTTGTTGGAAAGTATACATACGCAACAATGAGTAAAATAGTGAAAAAATAGCCTATTGAAGTTCGTGTTGTTTGATCAAATTATATAATTCAGCTTTAGAATCTTTATCAGTAGATAAAGATGTATCAGAAGCTGATTGTGTGCCTGTAGTAAATCCAAACGGTTCATTAGAAGTAGCACCAGACATTGAGCTATCAATCAATGTATTGAGCTCTTTTTCCATAGCAGGATCATAGACATCCAATCCAGAAGATGGAGTATCCAGAGAATCATCCAGTAACATATCAGCAAGATCAGTCGATTGTTGTTGGTTTGGCCAAAACAAATCTATCCATGCACCATGCTGAGTAGATTGATTCTGAGACCAATCATGAGCATTGAGAAATTCTACATACGTTGTAAGATTTCGCTGTGTCTTTGCCAATCATACCAACAAAACAAAAAGGATGATAGAAAGTAATGATCGCAAAAGATATTTAACACACATAACCAAAATACGCATAATAGACAGAGTATACAAAATAAAAGTATACAAAATATAGTCATTATCTTCGTACTATCAACACTATCTTCGGCAAAAATCAGAAAATAAACTATCAGAAAATAATGATATGATACATTTGAATATCAAAAATATATCCCTATATATAAGGTATATGCATTTACAAATTAAAAATTTGACAAAAGGGTAAAAAAAGTTATAATAAGTCATCAACACAAGTACTTTTACTCATTTATTATACACCCATGAAAAAATTTTTACTAAGTTTTGGACTTATCGGAGTAGGAATTTTCTGAGGACTATTTACTAGCGTATATGCAAGTAGCAATGATTGCAAAGAGGTAGAATTTGCAAACGGAGCGACTGCATGCGTAAATATCCAAGCAGGAGATGACAACGACGAACGAGAATTAGAAACCGATGTAGATGATGGATCTGTATCCAATTTGAGATGTGATATCATGACTCCCGATTCTATTCTTAGAAGTATTCCCTCGTGTAATGGAACATTTGAATATGATGAAGACAAAGCTGGTATGATCAAACTTTGGATCAGATACAACAACATTGCTCCAGAAGATCGAGAAGACAAGCCAAACAATGACAGCACATGGACATATCCTCAGTGGTCATATGATTTTGACGAAGAAGAACGAGGAGATGCAAATTACAATAGTTCTAGCTCTTCCAATGGTGATTTAGAGAGCTTTGAGATCAAACTCAGTGACTCTACTCCTGCGAGAAATGATGAAGTAACGCTTACCCTCAAAGCACTTGATGATGACGATGATGTCATCGATGACTATGATGGTGACGACGCAGAAATCACTATATACTACAGAACTTCTTCTTCTAGTTCTTGGAGAACTGCTTCTTCTTCATACGTAAGTATCGATGACAAAACTCCTACATTCAAGGATGGTATTGCTAAAACTGATATTACCTTCAAATACAACTATACATACAAGATCGTTGTAGAAGATGAGGACGAAGATATTACCACTTACAAAACATTTACTGTAGGTTCTTCTTCTAGTTCTTCCAACGGTGATCTAGAGAGTTTTGAGATCAAACTCAGTGACTCTACTCCTGCGAGAAATGATGAAGTAACGCTTA
>CAZECU010000008.1:17815-21580 GCA_964510755.1 uncultured Candidatus Peribacteria bacterium
CCCTCAAAGCACTTGATGATGACGATGATGTCATCGATGACTATGATGGTGATGCTGAGGTCAAAATATATTATAAAAAGACATCATCTAGCAATTGGACAAGTGCAACTACTACCTATGTTGCTATCGACGATAAAACACCTACCTTTGATAATGGTGAAGCCCAAACTGATATTACCTTCAAATATGATTATGATTACCTCATCATCGTAATAGATAGTGATGCAAATGTAGCCAGTTATGAAGAATTTGAAGTACATAGTTAATAGTACTACAACAACCAACATATACAAGAAAGTGAGTATACAAGACGTACTCACTTTTTTTGTTTGAAAGCGAACAACAAATATATACACCTAGAAAAGAGTATTTAGTCATAATCATATCCATGAAAAAAAAGTGATTTACCTTATTAGAAATATTGATAGCTATTACCTGCTTCTTTTTGTTGTTGGTGGTAATAGTAAATATCTATAGCAAGATGAGCAGGCTCAAATACAGTATACAGGCGAGGACAAATATCACTCAAGATGCATATACAACCATAGAAAAAATAGATACGTTACTCAAAGATTACACCATCGATTACGAAGAATATTTCAATAGAACACATATAGGCTGTGACACTCCAAATACAGGATTTGTCCGAGATGTAGGCACAGATGGATATTGCAACCTCTTTAGTGCGTATGGCAATCAAAATAGCATACAAAGTGACCCTACACTTCACCATATCTATTATTGTAGTTCTATAACACCAAAAAATGAGTCTAATAACGATAGAGTATTTGGACTTATCAACAAATGATCATGATGCATACAAACAGGCAGACAATCTTTTGGACAGTATTATCGGCAATTTCGAGATGTCAAAAGAGATGGAGATGGATGAGGCGAAAGTGCGCGTGATGATGATGACGAAAATCTCATGCAATGACCTGCAGCGATAGGAGACAATGATAATGTGCAAGAACTCTATTTGATTTCCCAAGACGGAAATTCCAAAATATTGTTGAGAAGAAAATTGATAGCAAGTGGCGATCGAAATCAAAATGGCACCATAGGAGACACTCCTAGCGAAACACAATATGCATTACAACTATTGAAACTAAGAGGATTTGATGCTGGACAACACCATAATTTTGACAGTAAACAAAGCTCTGGTGTATATGACGGACATATCGATACACGAGCATGTGATTATGCTCAAGGATTTTTTTGTCATGGTAGTGGAATAGCCCAACTCTATACAGGATATGCCCTTCCTCTAAATCAAGACGATGGACGAGTAGATATATCCCACAAAAATACTACGATAAGCAATCGAAAACTTACCGTTTCTCCAAACAAAAATCCTCAGTATGCACTGGCCGAACCACACACACAAATCAACCCATATTTTACAATAAGTTTTACCAATAGGATATATGGCAAATCACGACAAAAAAGATTGGAAAATACCAAAATAGACGACTATCACATTACCATACAAACTACATTCAATACCAAAAAGTTTTACACCGACTAACGTCTTATCCTTGCAAAAAACTTGAGAATATATACACACAGAAGTGATTATTTATTATTTAGCACACGACCTATGCAGGAAGAAAAAATCATCAATCATCAATGAGAACGCGAGACGCGTATAGCAAAAATCCAAAAAATGAAAAGTATGGGGATTATTCCTTATGCACAATCTTTCGACAAACAACATCTGATTTTGGATATTATACAAACTTACCAAAACCAAGAACATCGCGATATTAACGATATTATCCCCAACCCAACCATACAAATCAAAACAGCAGGGAGAATAACTTTATATCGTTCTCACGGTAAATTAGCATTTGCCAAACTCATCGATAGTACAGAGCAGATACAACTTATGTTCCATAGAGACAACTGCAAGATCATCACCAACAACGCAACAGCAACGACACTAGCTGACGGCAGTGAAGAAGGTATGAGTGCATACAAATTTATGGAAAAAATGGTAGATGTTTGAGATTTTATAGGAGTACATGGAGAAGTATTCAAAACGCACAAAGGAGAACTGACAATATTTGTATCAGAATTTATATTTTTGTCCAAAGCCATCAGACCATTGCCCGAAAAATTTCATGGATTGAGCGACCAAGAAGAACTCTATAGAAAAAGATATCTCGATTTGACGATGAATCCAGAAACCTACAAAAGATTTTTATTCAAATCCAAATTTTATCAAGCATTGAGAGATTTTTATGTCCAAGAAGGATTTATCGAAGTACAAACAAACATATTAGGCAATTCAGCTTCTGGAGCTGCAGCAAGACCATTTGTCACGCACCACAATGATTACGATACCGATGTATATCTCAGGATAGCATTTGAAACAGGACTCAAAAAGACAACGGTAGGAAGATTTGAAAAGGTATTTGAAATTGGACAAGATTTTAGAAATGAGGGATCAGATCCTAGTCATCTCCAAGAGTTTACTCAAGTAGAACACTACGCAGTCTATCGAAATTATGAAGACAATATGAAATTTACAGAAAAAATGTTTGACTATTTGTTTGCCAAACTTGATATATCCAAAAAGATAAACGTCAAAGACAAAGAAGGCAATATCAAAGAAGTCGATTTTACCACACCACGAGAAAGGATAGACTATACCAAAGGTATCCATGATGCAAGTGGTATAGATATTGCAGCTTATGGTATGGATGACGCGGACAAGCTAAGAAACGATATCAAAGCCAAAGGCATAGAATTTGAAAAAATGGACGCTATGGGAACGACAACACTCATCGACTATTTATTCAAAAAAGTATTGAGACCAAAAATTATCGGCCCTGCATTCATCTACAACTACCCTGTTATTATGCAGCCATTAGCAAGGATATCCGACGCTGATCAAAGCATCGTAGAACAATTTCAGTTGTTGGTCAATGGATGGGAAATGTGTAAAGCATACTCCGAGTTGGTAGATCCAATTTTGCAACAAGAAAATTTTGACAAACAAGCAGAAGCGGCAGCAAGAGGTGACGAAGAAGCTACCGCAAGCGATGATGATTTTGTGACAGCTATGGAATATGGTATGCCACCACAATCAGGATTTGGTATGGGACTAGAGAGGATACTAACTATTTTGACCGAACAAGACAACCTAAGAGATGTAGTAATGTTTCCTCTTATGAAACCGACAAACGACAAAACAGAAACAGAAGAAGCAACACAATAAATCATACATACACAAAAGATTAGTAGATCTCTCTATGGTTTACTAATTTTTTTATACAAGAAAAAAAAGTAGCGTAATACACGCTACTGATTATTGTTTTTTGTAGAGATCCAGGTAATGTAATAGCGTTTGCTTAGCTATAAATAATAGCCAAACGGACAAAAACATTGCGAATAAATGGGAAAATGTAACCCAAATCAAGAAATAACCACATAGTATAAGTAAGAATAGAAGTATTCCTGAGATGTAATAACGAGCATGTAATGCACGTATCAATACTATTCCAAGAACGATCATACATATTGCTAAGCATATCTGCCAAAAAACAGAGATATCCCTTACAAGACATGTAGTGAGAGAAACATCAAAGGTCTGAGGATTGATCACCGTTAAGGACATCTCTGTCCTAGATACAGAAAACCACGTGGGAGGAATATGATGGTGACGAGAAGCCACAACCAAATATTCTTTCTCTGTCATTTTCACCGTATCTCCAGGTTTATAGAGATGGGAGTGATAACAACTTGCCAACAGCATAACTA
>CAZECU010000009.1:0-20879 GCA_964510755.1 uncultured Candidatus Peribacteria bacterium
GCAATCTTTGGAGTAAGAAATCTTTGATGGGAATATTGCCGATAAAACACAATCACTGACTATCTTTGCGTGCAGCATTGGGAAGTCAGATTTTTTTTGCTAATGCTCTTATCTCTGGTTTCGTATATCATCCGATAGGAAAGAGTGATGCAGATAGTTGTGATTGGTTGAGTCAGGATAGAAAATATGATTGATCTTTGTTTTCGTCTATTCCTCTTAGTAATTTATATGAGCATACGTTTTTGTTTTTTGTCTGGATTTTGGTTATCCTTGCATAATGACCTGTAGCAATATAGTCAAATCATAACTGCTTTGCTTTTTGCAAAAACACATCAAACTTGATAAGTGAATTACACAATACATCAGGATTGGGTGTGATACCTTGTTGGTATCCATGGTAAATATATTCGATTATTTTGTCATTATATTCTTGTTGGAGATCAAAAGATATTATTTTTATTCACAAAAAATTTGAAACCTTAATAGCCTCTTGAGCATCTGTGTATGTGGTGCAATTTCCACCATCGGATACATAATTTTTCATAAATCATGCAGTGACATCATATCACTGTTGTTTGAGTACATATGCTGCGATTGCAGAATCAACTCCTCATGACATACCTACGAGTATTTTTTTCAAGCGCTGAGTATTAATGTATAAAATCTACTAGTATGTGTTATGGTATATTTTGTCTATGGTTTTTCAATATATAAAAATACCCTATCCGAAGACAGAGTATTTTCTTTTGTTTTTGTAAAAGGACTATTTTTTTGTAGTCTTTTTAGCTGGAGCTTTTTTAGCTGGAGCTTTCTTAACAACCTTTTTTACAGCTTTTTTAACAACTTTTTTAGCTGGAGCTTTCTTAACAGCTTTCTTAACAACTTTTTTTACAGCCTTTTTTACAACTTTTTTAGCTGGAGCTTTTTTAGCTACTTTTTTTACTACCATTTTTGGTATATAATAAGAGATAAAATGCCAGGTAAAAACTTAACTTTTGTAGTTAAATTTTCCTTGCTACAATTTTTATATGTAAGGAAATAAAAAAAGCAAACATAATCGCATTTTTTTGTATAAAATGGTTTGCTTTTTTGTTTGCTTCTCACCTAGTGTATCTTACTCTTCTAAAAAAATGTAGTTTACATCTTTAATTAAATATATAGCTTATGCTATATTTTCAAAAATTTTTTTTGTGTTTCTTATCTTTTTTAAATAAATTATTATATTTTTGTTTGGATGTGTTGTATGAATTATGTATCGTTCTACCTAATATAATATATATGTTTCTTGTTGTTTGATATATTTTTTAAATTTTCTTATACCACTTGCAAAAATCTGCACTCAATTTTTCTGACTCAAAATTTTGGATTGTGAAATTTTACTATAGCAAGATGATTCCATATTTCCAATACATATCATGTACCAAAAAGCTTGTGTTTGACTATATCTCATTCGTCTATGTGTGGTCCATGAGCTTGCTCAGCGTCTCCTCACAAATCAAATTTTTTGATTAGTTCTATCGGTATCTCATCCAAAAATCTACTTGGTGGATTCATTTTTGTTTGTCATCGTGTCATTCTGCTATTTGCATGTGAGAGAAACAATACATCTTTGGCTCTGGTTATTGCCACATACATCAGTCTACGTTCTTCTTCCAAAAGGTGTTGTTCCATCATAGCATTGGTGAGAGGAAATACATTGTCTTCCAATCATGCTACAAATACAATTGGGAATTCCAATCATTTACTTGAGTGGACTGTCATTAGTTTGATTGCATCAACTTCTCATTTTTCGTTTTCTGAAATATCGGAAAGCAATGCAACTTCTTCCAAAAAAGCTCTTAATAAATCTTCTCCGTTTGTTTCTCTATTTTCATTATCTTTTCCTCTGATATCATATTTTTGCGCCATGTTGATCAATTGTCCTATGTTTTCGTATTTTTCTTCGGCTTGTGCTTCACCGCCTTCTTCTTTGATCAGATATTCTTTATACTTTATTTTTTTGACTAATGCTTCTATAATCTCTGCAGGTTTTTGTTGTGCTATATTTGTTTTGATACTATTTATAGTCTGCATAAACGATTGAATTCATTTTTTTGCAAGAGGAGTGATTTTGTGTGATATGGTATTGTTTTCCACTTCTTCCAATATATTTATGAGTGATACTCATTTGATTATTGCTTGCTCTTCTAATACTTCCAGCGTTGTTTTTCCTATTTTTCTATTTGGGATGTTGATAATCCTTTTGAGTGATACATTATCTACGGGATTGAGTATGTGCTTGATATAACTTATAATATCTTTTATTTCTTTTCTTTCAAAAAATTTAAAAGCTCCAAATATCTTGTAAGGTACACCTTCTTGGATAAACAATTGTTCAAATGGTGAAGATTGTGCATTTGTCCTATATAATATAGCGATTGATCATCGTGATTTTATTTTGTTTCCCTCTTTCATCTTTTTGATGAGATCGATAATATTTGCAGCTTCGTCCATTTCGCTTCCATGAGAAAAAATAGTAATTTTGTCGTCACCTGTTCTATTGGGAATTATTTCTTTTTGGTATTGATTGATATTGTTTTTGATGACTGCATTGCTTGCTTGTACGATATGTGGTTTGGAACGATAGTTGATCTGTAGTTTGAACATTTGGATGTCTGGTCGATATCTTTTGACGTTCAAAAAATTTTCCATCAAAGCTCATCTTCGTCCATAGATACTTTGAAAATCATCTCCAATCAAGGTAATATTTCCTTCGTCTCCTGACAACATTTTCATAAGCTCAAATTGTATTCGATTGGTATCTTGAGCTTCATCTACCAATATATAGGTAAATTTGTTTGTTCGTTTTTGTAATGTTTCTTTGTCTTTTTTGAATATGAGATAGGGGAGTAACAACAAATCATCAAAATCGAGAGAGTTTGCTTGTTCTAGTGCTTTTTGATATTGTTCATATACTTTGTACATAGATTGATCATAATCTGTTTTGATGGTTTTGATACACGCTTGAGGATCTAGTCCGTTGTTTTTTTGTGTAGAAATAAAATTTTTGGCTTCAGCGACTTTGAAAGTTTCTTGTAAATTTAATTTTTTTAATACATCTTTGAGCAGTGTTTGTGATTCGTTGGTATCAAAAATTCCAAAGTTTTTTGTATATTTCATCCCTAGTTTTTCTATGTCTTCTTTGAGTATTTTGAGAAATATACTATGGAAAGTCCCTATTCGTTTCATATCCGATTCTTTGAGTTTTGACTGTTTGGGTTGTGATGTTGTGGCTTCTACACTTTGTAAAAAATCATCAATACTGTCCGCTGATGTATTTTGCTGTGATGGTGCTGTGGCGGATGAAAGACTGGCAATATCATTGGCAATCACAAATAATCTCTCTTTCATCTCATTGGCAGCTTTGTTGGTGAACGTAACCGCCAAAATCCTGGATATAGGAATATGTTTTGCTCGTATGAGATATGCAATTTTGTATGTTAATACTCTAGTTTTTCAACTTCCTGCTCCCGCTATAATCAACGATGATGTCTCTGTATGCGTGCCTGCTTTGGTTTGTTCTTCGTTGAGTTGACTTGCTATATATGCTTTTATATCCATATCGTATCTACATTGTTAAATAATAAAGTAGGTGTCTCTCTATTCATGCATTTTGAGTTTTGTGCAAGCATGTTCTGTTTATTCTTCCATTTCTAATTCTTCTTTGTGTTGTTCGTATAATGCTTTGATATCGTCTGGTGTTTCGTAGTTTGGAAAGAGTGCTTGGTTGAGTTCTATTTCTGTTGTGATGTCGTCAGCAATTTTGTTGTTGGTATCAATCAGTTTTTGTATGATATGTTTGGGAAAGCCATTGTCTTGCAAAATACTCGTAATTTCTTCCTGTGTCATGATATAGAATTGTCCTTTTGGTTTTCTTCTGTTTTCATCATATATTTTCATACCATCTTTGATAGCAAGTGCTACCTCCCAAGCTTGTTTGTCTGCTTTGTTTGGATAACAGTATACATTGTTTACGATACACGGTATATCTTCTTGCTCTGCTATTGCCAAGAGTAGGTCATTTATCTTTTTGTGTTCTGTTGTCTCTGTGTATGATTGTGCAATGATTTCCAAAAATACATTTTCCTTGCCAACACTTTCTTGTATCATGTGGATAATCTCTTTGATTTTGGATTCTTTTTCGTCTACTGCCAACATTTTGCCAATTCGAGAATTTGCACCACCAAAAAAGACAATAATTCATTCTCAGAATGTTTTGAGCGTGTGGATATCTATTTTTGGTTTGCCTTTGGATCACTCTCTATTTGCAAATGAGGTGAGTTCCATGAGATTTTGATATCCTATTTTGTTTTTGGCTAATAAGACAATATTTCCTATCTGTGATTCTTGTATTTGTGAGGAATTGTCTATAACAAATCCTAATTCTACTCACAATATAGGCTTGACTCCTGTATCTTTTGCTCACTGATAAAATTTGATAGCACCGTACATACCATTGTAATCTGTGATAGCTATGGCTTTCATGCCTAGCTCTTGTGCTGTGTGCAAAATCGATGCTGGTTTGCCTATTGCTTCCAAAAACGAAAATGTGCTATGTCCATGAAGATGTGCAAAACTCATACTACTATATATATAGAAGTAAAATTGTTGATATTGTGAAGTGTATGTTTTTGGTGGTAGGTTTCAACCATAAATAAAAATAATCAGATTTTATGATTGAAAAAACTAGGTTTTTTTTTACAATGACTCTACTTTATTTTGATGATTCAATCTATGTATAAACAAATATTGATATGAGTAGTTTTTTTGTGCGGAGGATGCTGAATGACGTTTGCTGCTTCTTGGAATTTGCCTGGTGTACAGATAGTTACTCGTGCACAATGGTGAGCCAATGAAAACTGGAGATATGCTACTACCTCCAAAACTGATAGAGATGCATTGCGCGCCCAACAACAAGAAGCTGAGATGAATCAACTCTTGGAAACTGATACTGATACATATCTTGCCAAACAAAAAATTATTTATGAAGGTCAAATGGCTACTGATTTTCTTGTGGAAACAACCCCAAATGAACAAAATGTGGATGAATATCGTGAGTCATATAGCGGTAATTATTTAAAATGGCCAGAAAGTATTCACAAAAATAAATCTAAGATAATTATTCATCATACAGCAGATGATTATACAGCTTTGTTGACTTGAAGTACTTGAGCTGTTATTACGCAGCTTCAAGCTATTTATAAGTATCACGCTTTGACCAGATGACGAGGAGATATTTGATATAATTTCCTCATAGATCCGTTTGGTACTATTTATGAATGAAGAGCTGGTGGCGCTTGAGTGGTTTGAGCTCATGTGAGTTGGAATAATACCCCTACCGTTGGCATTTCTCTTATGGGAAATTTTAACGTCAATGTGCCTACAGACGCATCATTGAAATCTTTGGTTAAACTCACTACAGCATTGGCCAAAAAATACACTATCAACCCCAAAGCAACAGCGACATATTTTAAAGCTACTAGCGAGGCCCCTTATCTCAAAACCTATACTAATTATACTATTGCTGGGCATACGGACGCAGGAGTTACTTCTTGTCCATGAACCAATCTCTATGCACTTTTGCCTGAGATTAGAAATCAAGTCAGTCAAAATCTTACAACAACATCATCTTCCACACTCGTGCCACCTACTCCCACCAAAACACCTCTTTCTCATGGGACTACGGTAGCGGGTCGATATTATGCTCCTTCGACTACAGCTACGTTTACTTTGCCTATTAGGTGGGATGGTGTTGATTCTTGTACGTCCAAAGATTCTACTATTGCTATCACATCTTGCAAATCCCAAAACAATCGCTTGGTGATATCGTTGACGAGAAAATGAGTAAGTGGACTCAAAACTATTACTGCTGTTACTGATGCAGGACCCAAGACATTTTCTCTCAATGTTTTGTGGCAAAAAGACTTTGCTAGTATGTCAGAAGATATCAAAACATCTTATATGAATAGAAAATGAATCGTTTCATCATCCTCAAATATTTCCAAAATTGCTTCCAAAATACCTCTTGCTGATATTTCATCACTTATTACCTTGCCTATTAATGTTTTGTTGTACGAACTCAGTACCAACTATGCTAGATATGAGATTTCTTGTGATGGATGATGTCTCATTCAAACTGATGATAAGAGCTATACCGATAGTGCACCTGTAGTAGAAAAAAGTAATGGATTTATTTATCTCAATCTTCCTACTTTTGAAAATTCTTTGGCAGCAAATATGCTTACTATTTCTTCCGTTGATGGTGGACTTGTATATGTCAACAATTATGCTAGAAAATCTTATGGTGGTACCCCATGGAATAGCTTTAGGGGTTCATTAATCCGGACCAAAGATACGCTCAAAAATCTTGCTTCTGGCAAATATGTACAACAACCTCTCGTTATTAATAGAACGACCTTTGACAATTATATGAAGGGAATAGCTGAGACGAGTGATGCTGATATGATGGAAAAACAAAAAACTGTTCTTTTGCTTGCCAAAATGTATACATTGTTTTATCTTGATGGTAGTAATGTCCATCCTTCTATTCCTGCTTGAGTATCATATCAAGCTATAGACAATCCCGATATGTTTCAAAAATATGTATGAGCTTGATGGGAAAAAACATCCAAGATGTCTGCTACCTTATTGTCAGCTATCAAAAATACGGTTATACTTTATGATAACTATATTCCTATTTTACCCTATTTTAGTTGTTCTGCATGATTTACGTGGTCGGCAAAAGAAAAATGGTGATGGCAAGATACCCCTTATCTTCAATCTAGATTGGATTTTGCAGCCTGTTTTGATTTTAGTGGTCATGGAGTAGGTTTGAGTGGCAAATGAGCCCAATATCTTGCAGAAAAATGACGAACAATGGATCAGATTCTCCAATATTATTATCCTGGTGTCCAAATTACTTCTCTCTAATCTACTATTCTTTATTTTTTAACTGTGTTGCTCGTGTATACCAAAATTCTTAGTACTTTGTTTGAAGGGGAGCGTGATCAAGCGTGTAAGCGTATTTTGTGATTATATGCTCAACAAGGATTTTGTGTTGTAGATTATCTGTATTTTGCCAATATTACCGCAAAAAAACTTTTTACCACTTATACGGATAGCTATCCCGTACAACCATTTGCTCAAGCACTTTTGTCTGATTATAAAACAGCTGATATTGCATCAGTCTATGCTTTGTATCAAACGGCTATTTTGGATGCTGATATCGTACTGATGGATGGTATTGCTTTGCAGTTATTCTATTTTCTTGCTAAGAAAAAATGGCTTGCTAATCTCAATGGAACAGATTTTTGTCCTTATTTTCTTGCGTATATCACTCGTAAGTATCCTGATCAACATATGAATATTATTCTTTATGGTACCTATCCTCATTTACTCAACAAAACTGCTCAGCTGCTTAGTGAACAATGATATAATGTTATATATGCGCAGGATGGGTATACCAACCTAGATTGGAATCATGTAGCTACTGCCTTACAATGAAAGGAACAAGATATCAATATTTTGTTGAATGCTAGGAGTACTCCTGTATATCCTATCCAAGAAATATGGACATTGGCAAATAAAGATCAGATTGCTAGGTATTGACTTATTGTGATGAATCAGTGAGGTACGTTTGATTTCTGGGTTGGCGAACAAAAAAGAGCTCCTAAACTGGTAAGATCATTGAAATTGGAACGATTGTGGAGACTCATTTCTGACCCCAAAAGGAATTTTAAAAAGGTATGGTCCACATTGGGGCTTTTTGGCTATATATTTTTTTATTTGATATTGAAAAAAGAGTAAATATCTGTACACACAATATATCTATATCTCTATAGCTTTTCTGATTTTTTTATTGCTTTAATGTTTTGTGAATGCATCTCAAAGAAAAAAAATTTCTGTATATTGCTGAAGAACATGTATTTAATTTTGTTGAGCAGTTACAAAATGGAATCCATCTAAAGATGTTTGTCGGCTTCCAATCAGATAAATTCTTAGATTTTCAAAAAGATTTGCTCCAAGATTTTGTTGCAGAACTCAAAGATAAAATTAGTGATGAAAACTATGATGCAGACAATATCAAAAATCATTTTGAGATAGCATTACAAAATCTTAATGTCAAACTCAAGGCATTTGCCGACAAAGTACGTGATGTTGATTTTTTTGGCATTAAATGATATATCCAAATAGTTGCTGATAATATTCTTATGCTTTCCATGATTGGAGATGTAAGCATTATGATTTTTAGAGATGATAAATTATACTATTCTTTGGTCAATTCTCTCAATGATAAAGGAAAAATCGATCTTTTTTCAGATTTTGTAGAAGGTGATGTGGATAATAATGATCAAATCTTATATTTGGGAACAAAAATCTCTGATGTGTTTGATACCAATGATTTTAAAGAAATGGAAAGTGTTCTTAGATCTGAAGAAACACATTTGATCAATTTCTTCCAAGAAATCCTTAATGCTAGATTGGACAAAAAAATATTTGGGTTTATTTTCCATTATGTGATTAGTGGTGCTACCATCAAAACTCGTGAAGATTTTTCTAGGACTATAGACGAAAATTCTCTTTTTGGAAAAATTAAAAAACTACTTTTCAAAAACAAATATCAAGCGACGGTAGCGATATTGAGTGTATTTATCTTGTTTATGTTGATCAATCTTGTTTCACAAGTATTGAAATCACATAGTGATACCTTTGTGACTTCTGATGGGGTAACGGTAGATTTGACTATTGAAGATATCAAAAAAGATTTGTTTATGTTCCAAGGTATGGATCCTACGTCTGATGAAAAATCTATCAAATATAATGAAATTCTTAGCAAACTTGATACGTTAGAAAGTAAGGGAAGATGGCTTGATGATGTTGCTCAATTTAGAAAAACATTGCAATCTGAGTATTATAAATGATTTAATATCATCTATGTAAGTAGTTTATCCAAATTTGATGATCTAAGCTTAGGGGTAAAAACAAATATTTTGACGTTCAATACATCTGAAAAAACTCAACTATGAACGCTTCAATCTCTTTATGCCTATAGAAATATTATGGTTGCTTGAACCAAGTCAGCTTTGATTGGTGCGCTTGATGACAATATGAGAGGATCATTGATTAGTTATAATTTTCCCTCTACTGATCTCCTAAAATGATGTAATCTCAATCTTCTCAAAAATGGATTGTATTGTTATACCAACAACTCAGCTATGTATGCGGTGACCAAAGAATGATCACAACCCGTTACTACTACTGATGCCGAACCGTTTTCCAAACATATTGCTGGTGTAGTTACCTATGGAAAAGCCAATATGTATGTATTTGAAGACAATATTAGTTCTGTGGGCAATACTACATTGGTCACGAGATATCGTAATACATTATGATCACAAACTATTTATCAAGAAGGTCAAAAATATCAGTTATCTACAGCTACATCATGATATTCATTTGCTTCTGGCTTGGCTAGTTTTGCCGTAGATGGTTCGTTTTTGACGTGGAACAATGGCAAACTTTATCAATTCCGAAGAAACCCACCTACCTCATTTACTCTTGATGTTCGTCAAATCAAATTGTTGTGAGGAGATACCAAAACCTTACAATATTCAGATGACGTAAAAGTGATTAGTTCTGTTAATTCCAAATATGTGTATTTGTTTGATAGAATAAATCAGACGTTTACCGTGTATGATTCTCGTCCTGCCAAAAGTGCAGATGCTTACAATTATAGTCTGTATTATGTCTTTATGTTCAAATTTGATTTGGGTACGGACAAGGTTATTGATGTTGATATTCCTGATTCAAGTGGTAATAGACCAGATATGTATATTTTGACTTCTACGGGTGTACGTAAAATAGGACTTTCAGATTTTATTGATAGCATACAAGACAATAATGTAGTCAAACAATTGAACTAACTCGCTCCACTATTTTGTTTACCATATAATGATCCCTATTATGGAAAATATATCCTCCAAACTTCTGAGACAGCATTGGAATACCTTTCGACTCTCAAAACAACATATTTCTCTTCCTGAAAGTTCCCTTATTGGTGGTAAGGAAAGTACCGCTATGTTTACTATTGCGGGTATGCAACAGTTGATTCCCTATCTTTCTTGAAAAGAGCACCCTTTGGGCAAAAGATTGTTTAATATCCAAAAATGTATCAGGACAGTAGATATTGATGAAGTAGGTGATGCAAGTCATCTTACTTTTTTTGAAATGATGGGTAATCGGTCACTTGGTGATTATTTCAAAAAAGAATCTGTGCAACGAAGTCGAGAATTTCTTGTTGAGGTGCTGCGCTTTGATCCCAAAAAATTAGCAGTTACTGTTTTTGAATGAGATGAACATGCTCCAAGAGATGACGAAACTGCATGATATCGATTGGAGGCTGGCATACCTCAAGACAAAATAGCATATATGTGAGCTGATAACAATCGATGGTCTCCTGGTCCTGTGTGACCTTGTGGACCTGATACAGAGATATTTTATCGAATAGGAGATACTGAGTATCCTCCCACTTCTTCAAATCCAAAAACTGATGAAGATCATTGGTTGGAAATTCGAAACAACGTATTTATGCAATTTTATCGTGATGATACCTGATCGTTAACTCCATTAAAAAATAAAAATGTAGATACATGAATGGGATTGGAAAGAATGGCAAAGGTTTTACAAAATACCCCAACAGTATTTGAGACTGATATTTTTGCTCCTCTTGTCGCATTGATAGAAACTACCCTTAATATCTCATATACAGGCAATGAAAGAAGGTGTAGAATTATTGTAGATCATATAAGGACAGCATTCTTTTTGATTGCTCATGATGTTATCCCTTCTAATGAATGAAGGTGATATGTTCTTAGAAGATTGATTAGAAGAATGTATTATAATTTTATGTTATTAAAAAATTTGTCAGAGCAGACATTTGAATCTTTTATCTCTACTATGGTTACTTATGTGGAAGCTTTGATGGAAGCTCAAGTAGATGCCAAAGCTATTACGCTTACTTTGATAAAAGAGACACGTCAGTTTCAAAAAACTATTGCTCATGGTCAAAAGCTTCTTGATGAACTTATCTCTTCAACAAATACCAAAATAATTTTATGAACAGACATTTTTAAGCTCTATGATACTTTTGGATTTCCTGTCGAACTTACCAAAGAAATTGTAGAAGAACAGTGAATGTCTCTTGATATGATAGGATTTGAACAAGAAATGCAGGCACAGCAAGCTAGATCTCGTGCATGATCCAAAGATATGTTTAAACAATGAATTGATTGGGCTACGTATACCCAAGGGATACCACAAACTATCTTTATAGGATATGAAACGTTGGAAGCTGTTGATATGAACGTGTTGAAAGATTTTGAGGTAAATGGACAAAGAGTTTTGATCTTTGATACCACTCCTTTTTATGCAGAAAGTGGAGGTCAGATGTGAGATAGGGGAGTCTTGGTGTTACCTGATGGTAGTAAGGTGAATATTGTTCAAGTTCAGAAATATAATGGAATTTTTCTTCATTTTGTAGGATAATTTAGGCGTTAATCAATCTTATTGTATCTAGGAAAAAATGTATATACTATCTTGTAGAAGGAGTCGATTACTTTGTCGAGTCCTTTTTCTTGTTTGAGCATTCTTTCGGTCAAAATCCCTTCTAATTTAAACATTTCTTGCTCTATTTGTTTGCCTACTTGTTGAAATTCTTGGTTTGGTGTGTCGGATTCATTGAGTGTTCTAAATTTTCGAAATAATTCGTTATATGCATCAAAAAATCTTTTGAATAATTGTCCTCATTTGGTTTTGGTCATACTATCTATTCTTTCGGCAATATATTCGTTGATCAATACTTGGACTTGTACTTTTTGATCAGGAGAAATGCTTTGGAACACGGGGCCAAAAGTAGGATGATTTTCCAAATCTTCCCGATAAGGTATGTATCATTTTTTTTCTTCTATGTTGACTATGATACTTCTAATCTGCTCTGTTTCTTTTTGTTGCATATGTTATAATCAAACGATAAAATCATTATTATACGATGTATAATTATTTTTTTTTGTACTCAGATATCTTATGATCTTTATTTTATCTTTCTACATTCTAGATAGTATCTTTTTTCTTCGGCTTCTCCCATAGAAAATGTTTTTCTTGGTAGTGCACCGTCTATGATCACTGTGGTAAAGAAATCTTTTTTGTCCATAATGGGCAAAATAAACCCAATATTTCCATTTTTTGTACCCAAATTTTTTGTAATCTCTTCTCCATGAATATAATCTATTTTGCTTTCTGAATGCTGGCTGAGATATTGATCCAAAAATGCTTGAAGATTTCCTACTTCGAGATTAAGTTTTGGATTGGTGAGTTGTATAGTGATATAATGATCTGCGTACATAGCAGCAAAATAATGTGTGGTATGATCAGATTTTTTGGTATTGTTTTGCATTTCTTCAAACGTTGTGTATTGCTCAATATTTATTTGTGATCATTGCTGATTAAAATATATTTTCATATGTTCAAGCATGTCTTGTGGGTCGACATTAAAAACCACTCTATGAATTGGCTCAAATTCTAATCACTGGTCATGAATATTTACCAGTTCGACCAAAGCAAATCTTGCAGGATCAGTTTCTCTTTGCTGCTCAGTTAGTGTTTGTTTTTTTGTTTCCCAGATAGCTTTGGCAGTAGCCAAGGAGTGATTTCCGTCTCCCATAGCAAATAATAATACTCATAGTTGATCATGGAGATTGTATTTTTGGACAAAGGTCTCAGTATTGGCTAATTGTGCGAGATTGTTTGCTATCTGTGCAATGCTTGCTTCGTCAGCAATTTTGTATCCACTAATATGTCCGCCATTCATCATAAGATCAGTATCATATAGTTTGGGATATTTTTCTCTATTGGCAAATAGTGGTTCTATAACTGTTTGTGCTGGATCATCTATAAGTACCATGATATGTGGTAATTCTAAAGCAGCATCTTTTCTGATTTCTATCCTTGGTGGTAGTCTATCTATTACGGTTCATTCTGTTGCTCTGATGAGCGTTTGAGATCATATGCTATAGTCGTATTTCTCTAGATCCAAAGCTACAATAAGTCATTTCCTAGATGTAGTGTGTGAAGTTTTTCTGTCTACAAGCACAAAACAATGTCCTTGGTTTTCTAAGATACCTTGTTCTAGGTAGTTGAGCATGTTTTTTTGGATGGCTTGAATTCTTTCTTGTTTATCTTCACTTTCCAAAAACACTTCGGGAAAAGTGATATGATAGGTAGATGGATCGTCGTGGATAAGCTGCTGTACTTGTTTTCGATATTCTGGTTGAGAAGTATATTGGTCACATGCTACTACAGATCGATGCTGCATGTTTACTCATGTTTTGGGTAGATAAATTTCTGGTACCATAAGTCCAATGTCTGAAAAAACTGTTTGCATGTTTGTTCTGATAAAAAATAAAATACTATTTGGCTATTTATGATATTTGATCCATATTTTTTTGCACAATCATAGTGATAATGTAGAGAGTATAAATCATAAGGTTGGTACGATAGCGTTTACTCGTGGATTGGAAAATCTGACCCCATAAAAGAAGATGACCATAATCGCATATGTACATATTACGATACATATCTTTCTGGCTCGACTTGTTTCTCGTGCTTTGTCCATCTCTACACGAGTATTTCTTTCTTTGATAAGATCAATTTCTCTTTTGATAATCTCTCGCATCCAGTATGTATAACGAATAAAATCCTCATTTGAGGACCTTGTTTGATGGCAGTATATATATCTTAGTTTTGGTTTCAAGAACAATCATAAACAACTTGAAAATCTCTTATGGTTGTATTGCTATTCATTCTAGATAATACCCTCCATTAAAAGTATCTTTTCTGACTTTTCCTACTATAGAGATTGTTGATTTTGCTGGACTACCTATCAAACTTTCTGATTCTTCTCATTTGCCTCGAAATAAACTTACTATATTTTTTTTTCATAGTAGTCCATGAATTTTGAGATGAGATTTTGCTTTGTTACCGACCTTTTCTACTTTGGTAATACTAATATTTTCTACAAGAAATGTAGGTTCTTCGTTACCTTCTCCAAATGGTGCTAATTTTTCTATAGCATGCAAAGTTTTGTTGTCTCGTTCGTGAGCATAAAGTTTTGTATCTATACTAAATGATTTTTCTAGATCAGAATCTTTGATACATGAGTCACAATAATCACTAAATCATGCTATCAGCTTTGGTAGGTTGTCTAGTTTTACGGTCAGTCCTCAAGCACCTTTGTGTCAGCCAAATCTTTCTAATAATCCTCCATGTGTTTTGAGCATATCGATCACACTAAAATAATCTGGTCATCTTAGGCTTGCTACTCATTCTTGTTTTTTTTGATTTATTTTCATGACCATAGATGGTTTGTTGTATTTTTCTGTTAGCCTTCATGATACAATACCAACAACTCACTCATGAAATTCTTCGTGAAAAGCTATAAGCATTTTGTTTTCTATTTGTATCATAGTCTCTGCCTGTTTGAACATTCTTTCTTGCATTTGTCTTCTTTCTGTATTGATAGCTTCTAGATTTTGTAAATATCCCAATTGTTTGTCTCATGAATAGAGGAGTGAATACAGGCTGTCATAAGGGGATTTGATTCTCCCTCCTGCGTTGATTCTTGGTCAGATGATATATCCTATATGATAGGTGTCTATTTCCCCTTTTATATGTAAAAAGTCCAAAAATCCTTTGATAGAATCTGGTAAATGTTTGCGAGAATTTAAGAGTTGTAATCATTTTTTGACGATAATTCTATTTTCTTTTACCAATGGTACAATATCAGCCACTGTCCCAATAGCTACAATAGGAAGAAAATAGGAAAAAATATGATTTTTTTGTGTCTGGTCTAGGTTTGATTTTTCCAACAACGCACAGATGAGTTTGAATGCTACTCCTACTCCGGCAAGTCATTTGAATGGATAATTTGGAGATACTTGGGGATTTACTACTGCTATGGCTTCTGGTATGCTTTCCAAATCTTGATGATGATCCGTGATGATAAGATCGATATGCTGCTGGGTAGCGTACAAAGCTTCTTGTAGTGAAGCTATTCCATTGTCAACGGTGATAACAAGCTGTACTCATTTTTTTTTGATATCATCAATATGTTTCTTTTTGAGTCCATATCCTTCTGTAATTCTGTCAGGATATTGGATACTGATTTTTTTATATTTTAAAAATTTGGTAATAAATTCATAAAGTATATAGCTTGAAGTGACACCATCGGCATCATAATCTCCAAATATCATAATTTTTTCTTTGTTTTTGATCGCGGAGATAATCCTTTCTACGGCTTTCCCCATGTCGTTGAGCAAAAAAGGATCTAGTCGATAATCTTGTAATTTTGGATGCAAAAAAGATTCGATGTTATCATCGATTCCTCTTACTTTAAATAATCTTGTCAGCAGATCTTCGTCTGGATTGTCGTGTATTACGTAGTAATTCATATTCAGCTATATGTGAGAAGTTTGAAACAAAGTTGGTATAGGTATTGTAAATTTTTGTGTGCTAAATACAAACAAAAAAACCTCGAAAAATTCGAGGTCATTTATTTCATTTGTTTGAGAGCTTTATTTAGTTCTTTTACTTTTTGTTTGTTGTAATGTAATTTTTCCTTGTGTTTGATCATCTGATTTTGGATAATTGTTTTGATCAAACTTTGCTCTACAAGAGATATATTTGTGACAAACTCGTTGTCGCTTGGATACCATGCTTTGCCTTTGTTGTGGAGAAAAATTGTTTCTCCCTTCGTATCATAGCAAACGCTAGTTTCCAGATCTTGTATAGATCGTATGGTGGTCCCGTTTGTCAGAACCTTTACACGTCCCGTTTTGGGATTTAGTACTAGGCCAAGATAGCTATACACTTCTGGGCCAGAAGGTTTTTGAAACAAGATATAATCTCCTTCGTGGAGATCTTCTTGTGGGTTGTTGATTGTTTTCATATATATTTATATTTGTATTTATATTTGTATTTATGCTGATAGTATACATTTTTGGTGTATCATTACAATAAAAAAGAAACACCAATGGTATACCACTAGTGTTTGTTATATTGTTTTTTATTCGTACCTTTTTGTTTTCCCCTTTGGTGTTGTTTTTTAATGAGAGAGCATCGGGATAGGCTTCATACAGCCTACAATGATAATCAACAGTGCTGATTATTGGTGTAGATTTTATATAAGAGCCCCGATGCTCACTCTAGGTCTATCTGATCTTATGGGGTATAAGATCTAGATAGTGTTTAAGGAGGAAATACCTCCAACATATTCACCTATACCAAGGATGTGTAGTGAAGCCTTACGATAAGTAATTATGTTACTATAAGTATACTCCATATATTGAGATATGCAAAAACTTTACTGTTTATTCTTTATTTTTTATTGTTTTATAATTGACTTATCCAAAAATATCTACCCGTGATAGGATAGATATCTTTGTATGCTAACCAACCGTTATCAGGTTGTCTGTATCTTTGTTATCGAATATCGTTCAATAGAGCAAATATTCAGCTTTTGAGCGTATCGTTTATTTTGTATTGTACTACTAAATCACTTTTGCTTACTCTATACAGCATCAAGAGTACCCAAGCTCTTTTTTCTAAGAGCGATACATTTTCGATTTTTTGCATAATACCATCTTTGTTGAGTGCGGTAATATGTTTTTCGTATCGTTTATATTTGGTAGCTTCTCCTGTGTGTATATTGTTTTGATCTTTGTAAATCAATCTGGACAATATCGTTGCAAATTGTGCTCTATCAATGTTTTCAGAAGGAGCAAAATTTTGCAGAGGAGTTTGTCCGTTTGATTCTAATCCCATAATATTGAGTTGGCATGCTGTCTTTATAAATGTTTTCATGCCGGTATTGACTTTGGCAATGTCATGGTAATCACCACAGTTACTTTTACTTTCATCTGGTTTCATTCCAAATACCTGTATAGCAAAGATAGACAACATTTTGGCTGCTTCAGCTCTTGATATATTATTGTCTAAGAGTGCTGTTTCTATAGGACATTTGTTGGTTATACTTAGTCCATATGCTCGTTGGAATGCATTGTTTATCTCAGTATCATAGGTTGAACCAGATATATCACATACGGGAGCTGCTTCATGCTCAGTATCTTCAACATCTTGTGCAGCACAACAGGTATTGTCATAATAACTTGGTGAATAATCTGTTCATGATCTATTTGTACATGCTAAATTACTTCCCATTTTACAATTATCTTTTTTGATTACTGATCTGTTTAATGATCAATTGCCGCCTGGTATGGTAATGTGCGGTGTCCATACTCCTGTTGCTATAGCACAATTACTTCCACTTCCTTGGGCATCAGTTACTTTGTATGACCATACAGCACTTCCTGTATATTCTTGTACTCTACCTAAAGAATCGCTGGTTTCTATAGTCGTTCCTTCACAGGTGTTGCCTGTATACCAAGCGTAACTAAACGGTGTTCCTTCTTCTCCAGGATCTGCTGCGTTAGCAGTAAATGTTATAGTTGAGCCTGTTGTTTTGCTTTCATATAAGTTTTCTGCAACTGGTCAGATATTTTTCCATGAAGCTGTAGTACTTAGGCAGTCAGTTTCTTGTTCTTCACTGTTTTTGGCTTTTGCAAATACTATGAGTGATCATGGATCTTTCATGGTATATGATCGTGTGTTGTCTGTAGAGTAGTTTTGTACCCTAGTACCTCCACAAGATCCTGTATAAAATTCATATTGAATAGTATCCTCTCATGAAGAGGTAGCTGATGCCGTGAACATTATCTCTTCTCCTTCGTCTTTTGGTCAGTTATTGGTAAAGTTGTTGATTGTTATGTTGATAGTGTCACAGCCTTCTTCTTTACCCGCATCATTAATTGTCCAATTATATGTATCAATAATATTTTGACGCGCAGTTTCTCCACGACAATATTTTCTACCACCAGCACCAAATTCTACATTGTTTTCGAGTACTTTGGTATTCCATCCGGTCAATAAAGCATCATAGTTTGCTATAGATAATGCTGTATTATCGAGCATATTTTCCATATCTGTAACATTACTTACATCCCAATTTCATAAATTTTGATTGAATGAACTTGCTCATAAAAACATATATCTCATATTAGTTACACTACTTACATCCCAAGAGCTTATATCTTGATTGAAATTAGTGGCATTATAAAACATTGTATCCATATTAGTTACGTTACTTACATTCCAAGAACTTATATCTTGATTGAATGCAAGTGCATCATAGAACATAGATCACATATTGGTTACATTGCTTACATTCCAAGAATTTATATCTTGATTAAATGATTCTGCTGATTGAAACATATATGCCATAGTATTTACTCCACTTACAATCCAACTACTAAGATTTTGATTGAACGCACTTGCTCCAGCAAACATAGATCACATGTTGTTTACATTGCTTACATCCCAAGAACTTATATCTTGATTGAAACTTGTTGCTCCATAAAACATTGATCACATGCTGGTTACATTACTCACATCCCAACTACTAAGATTTTGATTGAACGCACTTGCTCCAGCAAACATATATCACATATTGTTTACATTGCTTACATCCCAAGAATTGATATCTTGATTAAATGATGTTGCTCCATTAAACATCCCTGCCATAACTGTTACATTACTCACATTCCAAGAACTGATATCTTGATTGAAATTGGTAGCTAGTTGAAACATTCATCACATATTGGTTACGTTGGCTAGATTTGGAGCATCATTTGCTTGTCCACTAAGATTGCTTGCACCTTTAAATGCCATCTCCATATTTTTCCATTGGATATCTCCCCATTGATCAACAGAAATAATTTTTTGTTTATCTCCTGTATTATCAAAATATATTCTTGGAAAATTACCATTTATCGCTATTTGATAAATTCCTGAAGAAGGGAAGGTGAGATCGTGTGAACTTGTTGTGACTAATTCAACTTCTCCACTGTTTGCTGGATTAGCTACTTCATGCCAAATAATATTATACTCATATCCAGTACCTGTTCCTGGAATTCTAATTTTGTTGCTGTTGGTTACTCATGTATTATTTGTTTTCCATGTTGTTATGAATGGTAATGATGTATTATTTATCCATCTTCCTGTAGCATATAAACACCCTGTAGATAAACCATCAGAATTTTTTACTTTAACAAAGACTGTTAATGTGTCTACAGTTGATTTGCTGTGAGCCCATGTATTGTCTGTAGAATATGGTTGTACAATGGTTCCCTCACAAGATCCTGTGTAAAATTGGTATTGAAGTGTTAAATCTCTTGGGTCTGTACCTGTGGCAGTAAAAGTTATTTCATTGTTGATATTTTTTGGTCCATTTTGAGTCATGTTTGTGATTGTTGGCAACAGCTCTGCAAAATCTGAACAATTTTGTCCTCAATCAGAAATGGTCCACTCATGTGTAGTAATGAGGTTTTTACGAGCAGTTTCTCCACGACAATATTTGGCGCTTCACGCTCAAAGTTGTACATCATCTTGCACAGTTTTACTATTCCATCCAGACAATATGGCATCATAATTTTGTACAGAAAGGCTTCGTGAATCTAACATGTGTTGCATATTGGTTACATTACTTATATTCCAGGAACCAATATCTTGATTGAACGAACTTGCTCATGCAAACATAGATTCCATATTAGTTACCTTACTGGTATTCCAATTGCTAATATTTTGATTAAATGCACTTGCTGATACAAACATCTGATACATATTGATTACATTACCAACATTCCAATCGCTGATATCTTGATTGAACGAACTTGCTCATGCAAACATACTTTGCATGTTAGTAACGTTGCTGGTATTCCAATTGCCAATATCTTGATTAAATGATTCTGCTGATGCAAACATTTGAGACATATTATTTACTCCACTTACAATCCAACTACTAAGATTTTGATTGAACGCACTTGCTCAAGCAAACATAGATCCCATATTGGTTACGTTACTTACATCCCAAGAACTTATATCTTGATTAAATGATTCTGCTAATACAAACATCTGATCCATATTAGTTACATTGCTTACATCCCGAGAACTTATATCTTGATTGAAATTGGTAGCTAGTTGAAACATTCATCACATATTGGTTACGTTGGCTAGATTTGGAGCATCATTTGCTTGTCCACTAAGATTGCTTGCACCTTTAAATGCCATCTCCATATTTTTCCATTGGATATCTCCCCATTGATCAACAGAAATAATTTTTTGTTTATCTCCTGTATTATCAAAATATATTCTTGGAAAATTACCATTTATCGCTATTTGATAAATTCCTGAAGAAGGGAAGGTGAGATCGTGTGAACTTGTTGTGACTAATTCAACTTCTCCACTGTTTGCTGGATTAGCTACTTCATGCCAAATAATATTATACTCGTATCCTGCTCCGTTTCCTGGAATTCTGATGGTGTTACTGTTGGTTACTCATGTATTATTTGTTTTCCATGTAGTGATAAATGCATCAGGATTGTTGGCTATAAATGTGGATGCAGAACAAGTAGTAAATGTTATCTTTCCATCGATAACTTTAAAGAAAGAACTTGGTGTTGATGATATTCCACCACTACAACTAGATCATAGATCATTTGACAAAACTCATGTTTTGAACTCATTGTTGTGATATACTAGCATAGATATAAAACTATTTTCTTCTTGATCCGTTGGTATACTTAACTGTATTGGTTTGGAAAATTGTAATCCCTCGGTCTCTGATCCAAATTCTACCGCTCATACGATATTGTCTCATGAAACTATTCATGATA
>CAZECU010000010.1:0-6564 GCA_964510755.1 uncultured Candidatus Peribacteria bacterium
TTTTTTTTGGATAGAGAAAAAAATTATTCGAACATTCTTTGCAAATCAGGATCTTTGATCATCGACTGATTTCGTGGTGGTTCAAAAGTAATTTCTATAGTAACGGTAAATGTAGGTACAACCTCTAATATTGCATTTTTGATCATCTCTTGAATCATCTCTGCCATAGGACAAAACGGCGTCGTAAACGTCATGAGAATATTTACTATTTTTTTTGATTCATCGACATCTACTTTGTAGATAAGTCACAAAGTATACATATCCACCATAGGAAACTCTGGATCATACACGGTCTTGAGTTTTTCTTGGATTTGGTGAGTGGTTTTAGATATTTGGGAATTCATTGGTTGTCGTCTTGTGCTCAGAAAATAAAAGTACTTGCAAAATCACAAATCCTACGAGCAATATTACTCAGATAAATTTGTTTCGATATCATAACAACAAAAATAAAGCATTGATAAGTACATAGATACCAAACAACAAGGAAAGTTTGTAGCTATCTTTGATACGCGTTATTTGCGATGTCTCACGAAAAAATTTTTGTAATGCGATAAACATATAGAAGCTAGCTCCTCGTGCAGCGATAAACAATCACAAAATGCCCAACCCTATACCTATCACAGGATCTTCATAGACATTGATAAACATATACGTAATCAGCATGATAATCACGCCAAGAACTAATTTAATCAAAGATGCTATATGATACAAACGCATACTAACATATGAATAATAAATATACTGACTATCCTTCTACATTGATCTCATCTCATTGGGCATCTGGACTAGTTGTTTTGTTTCCTATAACTTCATCATTTTCTGTACATGATGAGATATATAATCCATTGTTGCCTATTTCATAAAATTTGTAATATATTTTTTCTCGGATGCCTGCACCAAAGGGAATCAAGGTATATCCAAGTACAGGAGGAAGCAACATAAACAAGTAAATCCTTTGTTGGAGTTCTGCGGAGCCTGACATATTGTAAATGAGTGCGTATGCCAAAAAGGTCAACGCAAACCCTAGAATATTTCCCATAAACGATGATGCACTATAATTTGGATTGGTAGAAAACTCTATTTGTGTCGCAGAAGCAAAGACGGAAAACATCACGTGGAATCAAAGCACAAGAAACAACACATCTATTTGTTTGGCAAAAACGATATAGATAGGAGCAAAGATAAAAAACAATATTCCATTGGTCAAAAACAACAAGCCAAACATTTTGTTGGTGTTGTAGTATTTTTTGTTGTAAAAGAGATTGTATACTCCTCCTACGGCAATATTTCCTATAAACGTACTTATAAATCCTATAAATAAGAGAATCAGTGCCAAAAATGGGGTCACTGCTGTACCTGTTTGCTGACCAAATGCACTGGTAAACATTCCTCCCATAAAGGACAAGATAACAAACAACAATGCTGCAATCACTCCTCCGATAAGGATACCTATAGCAACTTTTCCTAGCAACTGCCAACCACTAAGGTTGCTTGGTTCATTGAAAAAGTCTGACTGAGAAACCATGATACTGTTATTTAGAGATTAAAATATGAAAAGTTGTATAAGATGGTACAATGAATGATGTATATATTTACTCGATGAAACAGGTTATCGTTTTGAGACTTTTGAGGAATCTTTGGATGTCTTTGGGGGTATCGCTACTCAAGGAGAGCATATACAGTGTTTGTTGGTCGAGGAAAAAATATAGTCCATCATAAAGTATTTCATCACCTAGTTGATATGAAAAAGTAGTAGTATATCAAGAATATTGTGTATCTGCACACGCTACATTTTGTGTATCTTGCTGCAAAGGCATATATTTGAGCAATTTGAGATCTAGATTGTCTGCATTTGCTTGGACTATTTGTTGTAATGATACTCCTGATGCCAATCACATTTTGGCTACAATGAATGAATTTTGAAATCCTGTATCTTCTGGGACTAGTTTCTCCTCATACAATTCTTGGAGGATAGTCATCCCTTCTCGTTGAGCATGTCATGAAGACTGGATATAAGTTTTGCCATTGTCATACACCTGCATAGCAAAATTGTCAAATGTAGTAGGAAATGAAGATCTCGAGGCACAGCCCGTCAGTCCTATCATCGCACAGCAGATAATCCGTATATATGTTTTTTGCATAGGTGTGTATGAAATAAAATGGTATGCAGTATTAGATAAATAAGTAAGCAATAGCCAACACCATACCTAGTACTACTCCAAAAATAAAGGACCTGACATAAATTTTGGTTTGATGAGGATGTTCTTCGTCATATCCCAATTGGACACGAGCGATAATATATCCAAACATGACTCCACAGAGTACTAGATACCCTGGCATAATTATTTGTTTGATCAAGATATAATATTCTGGTCCAAAAATCACACTTCCTCTAATCAATATGATACCCACACCTACGGTCAAAAAAAAGAAAATTCATTTGATGATTTCAAATAATGTATTCATAGATGAAGAACTAAACGATAAAAAAATAACTAAATAACGGCACAATTAGTTGCCGATACTTTTTACTTTGTCGATAATTTTTTGCATAAGATCAATATCTTCTTCGGTAAGTTTGCTGGTATCTTGGTTTTGTGTTTGTCTCTCTTGGATGAGATCTTTGACTTCTTGTGTCACTCCTGTCGTGGTATCTACTCCCTCACTTCAGGTAAGTACGGGCACTAAGGTAGCATCAATATCCTGACTTGATCACGTCGTTGTTTTTTGGGTATCAAACATGCCATCGACCTCATTGCCAAGATTGGTATCTTTGGGCATACACCCTGCCAAACTTACTGCAGCAACTAGTATACTCAATACGTATCGTTTTGTCATTTTTTTGTTTAAAATCTAAAAAGCTGGTATCATAATATGAGTTTAATCAAAAAAATCAACTCAAAAACGGGAATGAGTAGGACTGCTCTTTTATGGTTTTTCCATTGCAAAACTTCTCTACATCTCTAGTATTTTTGTGGGATATATTTTATTTTTTTGTAGCGCATGTTGTATGCTTTTGTATATAGATAAACCAGCTCGAATCACGAGTTTTGATGTCATTCGTATTTTTAGACGTCATTTTCCCAAACAAAAAATCTGACATAGCGGCACCTTGGATCCTATGGCTACAGGACTTATTATCCTCGCTTTGGGTGATGATACCAAAAAACTGACTCAGCTTATTGGGCTGGACAAATCTTACATAGCTACCATAGATTTTTCCAAAACTACCGATACCTGGGATATGGAAATATGGGACTCTATAACCAATTACGATCTCTGGATGAAAGATGGAAACGTACATGGGCTTGAAATGGAAAATGGAGCTGTAGAAGCGCCAACCCTTGCTGAGATTACCAAAAAACTAGATACCCTCATCCCTGAACATGAGCTTCCTATCCCTGCTTTTAGTGCCAAAAAAAGAGCAGGCAAAAAATCCTATACGGATGCAAGAGCAGGCAATATTATTGCTGAAAACAAAATCATGAAAGTACAAGGATATGAGATACTCAGCTACAACTTTCCGTTGTTGCAACTCAAGCTTCATGTAGGCTGTGGAACCTATATTAGATCTATTGCGCACCGGCTCGGAACACAATTATGATTGTGATGAACATTAATTCAACTGAGAAGAACTCGTGTCGGACAACGAGATATTGATCAGCTACCTCATCGAGAAGAATTGCATAATGTGTACAAAGACAAACAGGAAACCATACGCTTTACTAGAGCATAAGTCATGTTGAACATGTAAACTAATGTTGAATGATAAACTATACCACTAATTCTCAATTTTCAATTCTCAATTTTTAATTATGGACTTTGTTATGGTATGGACTATGGTAATTTACCATAGTTTGTATGAAGACAAGTCCTTCACTTTTCACTTTTCATTATTCACTATTAACTATTAACTATTTATAGACTTGTTTTTCTTTGATAGACGACAAAATCCATCTCCTCTGTTTCTTCTCTTTCTATCTGTACAAAATCATCTTCAAACACGGGGAAATAGACGTCGCCCTCATATGCTTGTTTGATATGCGTGAGATAGATCTTGTCTGCCACAGGAAGAAATTGTTGATATACACTTGCTCCTCAGATGATAAACAATTGGTCCACATGTTCTTGTTCTAGTTGTTGCATCATCTCCTCGATACTCCCATAGGTCTCTACTCATTGAATCGGCTCATTGGAGAGGACGATATTTCTTCTGTTTGGCAATGGTTTGCCTATCGAAACAAAAGTATTGTACCCCATCACTATAGTGTGACCTGTAGTTATTTTTTTGAAGTGCTGCAAATCTTGGGAATAATGCCAAGGCAATTTGTTGTTTTGTCCGACTACTCTATTGGTCGCCATAGCAGCTATCATATTGATCTTCATAGCAAATGTTGTTATCAAATAAATATGTGGTATGCAAAATATGATGGGTATAGCTATTTGTCATCAAAAATAAAGTCAGGTTGCTTTTTTGGGCAATATTGCTATATATGCGCTCGTGTTTATTTCCTATTTTTATCAGCCTATGACTACATTACTCCACAAATATGAAGACATCATCAAGGAAGAAGTGAATATCAAACACCTCGAAGAATTTGATAGTTCGATTGTCATACAAAAGACTTTCAAACCCATTGGATCTCAGCTTTCTGCCAAATTTGGCAAAGATACTGGGCAGATTATCCAGTTGGGCAAACAAGGAAATATCAAAGATATAGGAGAAGGCAAGGTGATTATCTTTGACGCCCAGGGCCATGAATGGACTCTAGAAAAAACGGATTATGAAATCGCCTACGAATGACTCGAAGGCAGCAACATTGCTATCGACCAAGATATTATTGCAAAACTCGATCTTGAGCTTACTCCTGAACTGGAGAGAGAAGGTATCGCTCGTGAGATTTCTAGATTTTTGAATCAAATGAGAAAAGATGCTGATTATCGTGTAGATACAAAAGTACAGTTGTTGTTTGCTACTCAAGACAAAGCACTGGTAGCTGTCGTTGAAGAGTTTTCTGATTTTTTCAAACATGAAGCACTGATTTCTGACATACAATTGACGGACACTCCTACAGGAGACATCGTTGCGCTTTTCACTAGCGGCGAGTCGACTATCAACTTTGCTTTGAAGAAATAATTGTTCAATTACAAACAATAAAAACTGCCAAACATCCGCAATTTACACCTTGTCTACCGGCAGGCAGGTCCGAAATATTTGGAATCTTTTACTCCCTTTATCTAGAATGATGCAATGTTTTGATTATGCACTCAAATATATTTATCGTTATCCCAAAACGGAAAAAGAGCTCAGGATACAACTATACACCAAATGATATTCCACTAGTGATATCGATCGAACGATGACAGAGCTCAAGAAAAAAAACTTTATAAACGATACATTGTTTGCCGAGAGTTATCTGAGAAGTGAAGTGATCAACAAAGGAAAACCCGCCATCCGTGTGCTACAAAAACTTCATCAAAAATGAGTTCCCTCGGATATCGTCAAAGAACTCTTACACCAAAATGAAAAAGATATGCAAGATGGTATCCACGACAGGATCAAAAAAGATATCAGAGCATACAAACGTAAAGACATAGATGGATTTGATATCATCCAGAAACTTCTAAGAAAATGATATAAATTGGCAGACATCAAAAAGGTTATAGAAAACAAATAATAAAAGACATTGATCCCGATATATCAAGACAACGCAATTTTATCTTATAAGGTATACAACCATGGGAAGACGACATAGTATCGCCGCAAGAAAAGCATCATGAGATGCAAAAAAATCACAAGACTATGCAAAAGTAGGCAAAATCATACAAATTGCTGCCAAAAAAGGTGCTGACCCAAAAATGAATCCTTCTCTAGAGCTTGCTCTCAGCAAAGCCAAACAATTTAATCTCCCAAGAGAGGTAGTAGAAAAAGCTATTTTGAAATGATCTGGACAACTCGAAGGAGAAAATCTAGAAGAAATATTTTATGAAGGATATGGACCAGAAGGTGTGGCATTACTCATCAAAGTCCTTACTCCAAATACCAACAGAAGTGCTATGAGCATCAAAAATATTATGCAAAAACGTGGCGGTGTGATGGGAGCTATTGGCTCTGTAGCATGGCAATTCAAAGAACAATGAGTGATTGTTGTGGATGGAAGTACACAAATCATCCAAGACAAATGAAAAACTATAGAAAAATTATTGCCCCTCAACAAAGAACAGCTCGAGGAATGTGTTATGGATCTGCCTATCAGTGATTTTGAAGTAGAAGGAGATAGTGTAGTAATTTATACAGACAAACAACATTTTGCACAAGTACAAACAGCACTTGCCGACTTGCATTATCATATGCTCGAATCCGATATCCAATTTCTTCCAGAAAATACCGTCACCCTTACTCCAGAGGGAGTGAATAAACTGTATACTCTCTTGGATACTTTGGAAGAAGACGAAGATGTCGATCAAGTACGACACAATATGGGAAATTAATGAAAAACTAAAAATTAAAAGTGAAAAATGAAAGACTTGTCTTCATACAAACTATTGTAATAGACAATAGTC
>CAZECU010000010.1:6664-20346 GCA_964510755.1 uncultured Candidatus Peribacteria bacterium
TATTCATTATTCATTATTCATTATTTTTTTATTTACATAGTCCTGTATCGCTAAGCATTCTATAAAGTTCAAAAAGCTTTATAGTTTTTTTGTAATTGCTGAGCGTAGCAAAATCTTTGTCTATCTGGGTAACCAATCATTTTAGTTCTCGCAATTCATCTCCATAGCTTGTATCTATTTTGTTGACATCAGAGAGTTTGACAATAGCACGCTCTATTATATCCACACCATCTTGAGGAGTAAGCTGTTGTTTTTCTCCTAGACATTTCTGTCCAAGAACACTTGCAATCTCCGTCACTTCTTGTGCTGTTGCGCTTCTTCCATACACCACTATCGTTACTTTGCCTTGATACTGATTGTTGGTTGCATCTGCCAATGTCGGTGATTTGATCGTATCAAACTCAAATGATTGTATCGAAAACATCGGAGGCAATTGTTTGACAAATTTTTTGAGATTTTCTGCACCATTGTTGCCGATATCTGTTCAGATAAGATATCCTAGCGTAGGTAGATTTCTATATCTTTCTCTAAATTTGTAATAACATACCTCATCTGGTTGGTTGTTGCACGAGACGATACTTTTGATTGTCTTGTCGATGATAGTGTTGTCGATCAGTGTGTTTTTGGTGTTGTTGAATATCCAGTTGTATATATGATATCCTATCATTTTATCCTGATTGATCGCCTCTTGAGATCCGAATATCTTGGTATACTCTGCTTCCAGAGATTTGATTTCTTCGACTTTGTTTTTTTTGAGTTCTCCTCGAAGATAATAAAAGAATTCATTGATCAGAGAAATATTTTCTTTGTTGGAAGTCATAGAAAGCTTGTCTACAAGCAACAAAAATGCACGTTTGGAATTTGCTGTAAAAGATACCGTGATCGGCATACTAAAATATCCTGTCATATCTTCCGCAAAATCACCTATCTGCATATCTACAATTTCATTGGATTCGTTGTTGTCTCCTAAGTTTTTGAAAAAATCTCATCGTGTTTGCAACAAGGTAATATCATTGAATGGATTGTTTTCCAAAAAGTTGATACCGATCAAATTGGTATCGATAGTGTTGGTATATTTCTGTTTCCATACGTTGAGCGATGGGAGATAGATATACTGGAGCAAATACGTGTACGGCACTTGCAGTGCGGAAAGATACTGTGTGTATTTGGTTATTTCGCCTTCTACCAATGTGTTTTCTTGGAGGAGATCATCAATCGTATCAGCGTTTTTGAGGATAGGTTTGGTAAGTGCATTGTTGTCCAACACACGGGTATCATAGCTAGCAAGGTTAGCAAGCTCAGATGTTTTGCCGTTGAGTTGTGAAATATCTAGATAAAGATTGAAGGCAAAATATATCGCTATACCACAGGTAACAATCGCGATTAGTAGCATGATTTTGCTATTGTTTTTGTTGTCTTTAAAAAACTGATATCCTTGTACTGCGTACATTTTGAGTATGCCAAAAAATGACGTTACCTTTTGTAACTGTATCATTACTCCCGTACCGTTTTTGTTGACTTCTTCAACGGCCTGTGGTTGTGTGCTTGGTGTGAGCAATGTTTCATCGGTCATATGCTACTGTTTTGAAGAAGTAAAAGTAGGGTCTATATAATCACTGATTTCTCTTGCGGAGGATTTTTGGATAGGAAGGAGAAAATCCATTCTCGAGTTGTTTACATTGTAGATCGAGCTTCCTATTTGGATAACTTTGGGAAGTATTTTGATAGACTTGGCGTTGATATTTTCTGATACTACGAAACTACTTTGTTTGATCAGATTCAATAAATTGCTTAAGATAAAGATATGTGGATTGATAATTCATTTTTTAATCAGAGCAATTTCATCCTGTTTGAAGGTATTTACGTCTACAGTAAAACTAATCTCTTTTTGGGTAGGATCGTATTTTTTGAACACAATAGAAAAACTTGGGATATCTACTTGTTCCAATTTAACATCTACATAGTACATCATCTTTTTGAAAAATTTGGTATCGATCTTGGTAGAAGTATTGTCTATCAGCGTATAATATCTATCAAAATCACCTACGAGATCACAGGTATAATCGATTTCATACGGATTGAGATAACAATTGTTGAGATATATCAGAATATCTTTTTCTCCCCTCTCAGCAAAACTATGCATATTGGTCTCTACAGCGGTTGGCGTGATATTCAAGGCACTCGCTACACTAGAGACAAAGGTATCTAGATAACTAAATACTTTGATAGCACTACTAAACTTGATAATCTCTAGCGAGAGAAGATACTGTTTGATAGAGGTCGCATAACTTTGATCTTCTAGTAAGTCATAAATCTCTTGCGAAAAAAATCCATATTGAGAGATATTTTCTTTGATCGTAGTGAGTTGTTGTTTGTTGGCGATAAAACGTGTGGAAAATGTGTTGAATGCTTGTTGTATGGTGTCTTTTTTTTGGATATAATTGAGATCTTTGTCTTGGATCAACGTATCAAGATGAGAAGATGCTCCGCTACCTAGTAATGACATAGTATCATAGGTCTTGTAGGTATCGAGATGAAATAGTGCATCAATAAACTGACGTCATTTTTTGTAGGTATCTACATATGTTTGATAGTTTTGGTTTGCTATAGGTTGTGAAGCAAAATAGAGGTAACGAGTATATATTTGTAGGACCAAGGAAGCAATTCCGCTCACGACAATCACAAAAAACGAGAGTAAAAATAATCTCCAATATTGATTGTGATATCTAGATCTTGCTCTATTTGTAGCACTAGGATTGTCCAGTTTGATCGTACCGATCGTTGGTTGTGTAGGCTGGATATTCATACCCAAATTAGCGAGATCGACTTCTTGTTTTGGTGCTTGCGATTTGTCTTTTTGGTTGGTCTCAAAAATCACACTTTTGGTAGGTTGTGCTTGTTCTAAATCATTGAGTTTGAGATTGTCTATTCCAGAAAAAATTGGCTTTGAAGAGCTTTTTGTGGTATCATCTAGTTGTTGGATATTGTTGTTGTATTTTGTTTCTGTCATAGAGAGAATCTCATATAAATCTCACCTTATGAGTATACTCACCTCTCGCTAAAAATACCAAAAAACATACGCTCTTCTTCTATTTTTGATTGACAAAATTGTATAAAATGATGTTTGCACCCGGGTGCGAATCAATAATTATCACTTCCATTGGTAATATTTTTTGAATATCCAGTATAAGAGCTTGTTGAGAACAATATCATAGCTTCCATATTGTTCGATTTTGGTACCTCACAAGGACTCTTTGAACGCACTTACACTTGCCAATGGATGATTGGGAAATCCTGTAGGAGCTCACCCCATAAGGTCACAAAATACAAATCCATTGTCTCTTGCTCGTGAAAACATTCTATATTTGAGATAATGATGTGATCCTACATTACCAAATTTTCTATTGGTAAATCCATACATGTAAATGATATTTTTGCCATCATAAAAACAAATACTTCCTGATACTAATTCTTGGCCTATACTGGTGACAAACAAATTGCCACATGAGTTTTGGGTAATGTATCTGATCAAGCGCTCAAACTGATCGTAAGGAATCACATTAAAACCTTTGACTCCTGATGTCTCTACTCGCTTTTTGTAAAACAATGGATACTGATCGGGAGACGCCATACCAAATTCTATCTGTTTGGACATAGCTTTTCTGATACGTTGTCTGGATCCGGAATTCATTTCGTCGATCAATTGCTCATCTGTTTTGGATACATCTATGATAATATCGCTATTGGGCATATTTTCTCTAAACGCTACTTGCAGTCCATAATGCGTGCACAAGTACTCTTGCAGATTTATTCTCATTTGCCTCATATCCTGAGTAAACTCCTCGGATCTATGTGAGATATTTTCGAAGCTGATAATTTCATTGACCAATCCTAACTGAAAAAATATTCATTTTTTTCTGAACTGTTTTTTGAGATTGGCTAATTCTTGACGTACATATTCTGGATCACTTGGCAACTCGACTCCCATGACCTGATATCGTTGTAATCTCATCGGACCAAATTTTTTGGTTTTGATGGTACCAAAATACTGTTTGCCAAAAAGTGTCACCGTAAATGTTGGCTTACGGTAAATTTCTTGTTGGATATCTTTTCGGAGTTTGGATTGATAAAGATTGTACATAAGCGTGTATAGAGGATAGAAAAATTATTCTACTGTGATGTCGACTTTTTCTCACGTCTGAAAGCTGATTTTTGTCGCTCTTGTCCCTGACATAATATCATCAGCAAATACAGAAAGATCTCTTGTGGAAACCACTGTAAGATGAGACAATTCCGTTCATAATCACAATTGTTTTTCTGTTTTGTATCCACGAACTTTTTCTATGATGGTAAGCAATTCGTCTACTGTCTCATTGATATTTTTCATATCTTGTGTGATAGGAAATACATCGTCGTTTGGAAATGATAACGTATGAATAGATGCAGATTTGATATCATTTTTGTAGTACGTTTGATACAACTCTTCCGCGATAAATGGCAGATATGGAGCTATAAGTTTGATGATAGCTGCAAAGGTATGATAGAGTGCAAACTGAGCAGAAACTTTTTGTTGTTGTCCATGAGTATATTTTTCTGGTTTGTATATTTTGTCTTTGATGATCTCTAGATAATTGTCACAAAAATCATGTCGGAAAAATCTTTCAAACTCTAACTTAGCTTGTCCATACTCGTATGCATTCAGCTGCTGAGTCATTGCTTTGGATGTCGTGTTTATCTGAGAAAGCATTCGAAGATCGATAGGATACAAATCTTTTTCGTCTACTTGTAAGGTTGTATCAAAATCTGCCAAATTCATAAATACAAAATTGGCTGCATTTCGTAGTTTGGTAATCAACTTTTGTCAGATTTTAAATTCATTTTCATCAAACATAATATCTTTACCCAACTGTCCTCCTGAAGCTCGATATCTCACGGCATCTGCTCACCATGTAGTGATCACTTGTTCAGGATCAAATTTTGCATTTCCTTTGGATTTGGAAAACTTTTCACCTTTTTGTGCGAGACAAAATCCTGACATCATCACATCATCAAACGCAATTTGTCCTGTTGCAAAATAACTTTGCAGCGTCGTATACAACAGCCACGTACGGATGATATCATGTGCCTGTGGTCTGAGACTCATAGGCAAAATCTTTTGGGTATATCCATCTCTTTCGAGATATTTTTGGTTGATTTGTGGTGTAAGTCATGAAGTAAATCGAGTGTCAAGAACTAGCGTTTCTCCTCTCACCTGCTCTGCTGTATATCCATCAGGCAACTCTGAAGTAGGATCAATTGGACCTCTTGCTAATTGCTCTTCGCTTGGCAAAATTATTTCGTTATTTACACTATTGTATCGTACGGGTAATGGTATCCCATATTTTCTACTACGAGAAATATTTCGATCTCGTTGCAAATTTTCTATCCAATCATTGGATCTTTTTTTCATAAACTCTGGGTGCCACTGCATCTTGTCATTTTGTTCAAGCAACAATTGTTTTTTGTCCAAAAGATTGACGAACCATTGTTTGATCGGAAGTATCTCTACAGGCACTTTGCCTCTCTCAGAAATCTGTTTGGACTGAACGATAGGGTCTCTTTTTTCTACGATACCGCCTTGTGCCTCAAAGAGTTCCATGATCTTTTCTCTGGCTTCACTGGTCTTGAGTCCATCTATTTCTGGTACTCCGGTATCACACATTTTACCATATCTATCGATGACTATATGTTCTCATAAATTGTGTTTTTGGATCCAAAATACATCTACTTCATCACCATAACTACAACACATTACTACTCCCGTTCCTTTGTCCATTTTGACTTTATCGTCGGCCAGGATAGGTACGGATACTCCCAATGGCGTGGAAATAGTTTTGCCTACATATTTGGCAAATCTTTCATCGTCTGGATGGACAAATACTGCACGACATGCTGGCAACAATTCTGGTCTCGTAGTAGCGATAACGAGTTTGCCTCCACAGTCCAAAGTAAAATTGAGGTAGTTGAAATATTCGTTGAATTCTTGTTCTTCGGTCTCGGCTTGTGCAAGTGTCGTTTGCATTTTGGTACATCGCAATGCAGGGAAATCTTTGCAGACAATATGTCCTTCACGATAGAGTTTGACGAAAGTGGATTGGGCGATTTGTTGTACTTCAGGAGAAATCGTCGTATATGTTCTATTCCAGTCGATAGAAAGTCCCAATGATTTTCGTAGGTCAGAATAGATCACTTTGTATTTGTCTACGACCTCCAAACATTTGGCTACAAAATCTTTGCGTTCGACGTCTTTGATATTTATGCCTAATTCTTTTTCTACAAGCTGTTCTGTTGGGATTCCATTGTTGTCATATCCCATCGGATAAAAAACATTGTATCATGACATCCTCTTGAATCTCGCGATAATCTCTGCTTGGGTATAAGAAAAAATATGTCCGATATGGATCTTACCAGAGACGGTAGGAGGAGGTGTATCTATCGAATATATTGGTTTATCACTCTCTTTGCCAAACATATATATCTGATGTTCTTCTCGATACTTTTGCCATTTTGCTTCAGATTCCTGGTGATTGTACTTGTTTGCCATCTTCCTGTTTTTTTAAATTAAAAATTATCTGATTTCTTGATTACGAATTACGAATTTGCGATTCAAAATCATAGTAATGATATATACTCACTTAGAGAGAAATTTCAAGGTAAAAAATAGCATTACTCACTAGTACGAAGCAAATTTCTGTTGATTTTTTGACCGCCTATCATATAAGTAATGCTGTTTATATAATGAATGTCTGTATGTGGATACTGTTTTTGATTTTATGATTACTTTTTGGCTCTCTCGGCTCTGTCGTGATGACGAGATTTGCTGATTGAATCAACAAAAAAAATCTTCGCGGATTCTTTTTTGGACGTTCGGAATGTCCTCATTGTCAGCATAAACTGCATGCGAAAAATTTGATTCCTCTCGTAAGCTATCTCGTCCAATGAGGAAAATGCGCTTATTGTAAGCAAAAAATCTCCCGAATATATCCTGTCTTGGAAATTTTGTCTGGAATGATTTTTGTAGCAACATATTTTTTCTTGAAAAACTTTTGAATAGAAACGCTGGTAGTGTGATTGTTGGCAAACTGGCTTTTGGTCATCCTTTTGGTCTACGATTTGCAAAAATATGAACTTCATATGATAGCACGAATACTATTGCTGACGCTAGGAACAATCGCCAATATCAATCTTTCTGGAGGAAGTGATGGCAATTTTTTGATGAGTACATTGATGTTTGGAGTGACATTTTGATTGATTTATCTCTTTGCCAAACGATATGTAACCATGAGATTCAAAAAACATGAAGAATGATTTGGTCAGGGAGATATTTTTTTGGCGGTCAGTATAGGTACCTTATTTCCGCTGGTTCTCTCGTTGCATCAGCTCTCGTTTTCGTGGATGATGATTGCAAACGTCTTGATTTTGTTTGTCCTATTGAGTAGTATCGTTGGGCTTATTCGAGCATGAATACAATACCTACTACATTGACAATTGATAATGAACAATTGAAAATGAAATGTAAATTCTCAATTTTCCATTCTCCATTCTCAATCAAAAGTTATTCCCTTTTTCCCTGCGATGATCATTGCTTTTTGGATACTGGCTCGAAAATTACCGTTTTTTATTTCTCTCATTTTGCCTCTCGCATGATAACCTCTCCTTCTCGTGTACAAGATACTCCTCTACAAAAAACATACAAAGAAATACTTCGTTCTCCCAAAATGCGAATTTTTTTGCTTCTTAGTCTCGCCGCATATGCACTTATGTTTTTTAGGCTTATGGGAAGCTTTTTGGTCTTTGAGTCTATGCTGTATGTTATGGTGTTTTTTATCTTTTTTCATTTTTTGTATCTTGAGATTCGCAAACTTCCTATCAAATATTTGTGGATAGGTATGATCCTTTTGACAGTATTGGAAGGACTCTTTATCGGATATTCTCATCTCCTTTTGATTGCTGCGATATTGTCTATCAATATCGGCATCGTCATGCTTGCCTCATATTTGCAAGATGAATCTCACAACAAAATCAGATTTAGTTCTCGATGATATTTCAACGTAGGAGGATATATTTTTACGGTATGTATCACTATCGGATATAGTTTTTTTGTCTTGGGATATTTCAACAAATTTCCTTTTACTTGTAGTGATTTGTCTCAGGCATCCAACAGTGTCATCGATTTTGTTTCCAAACCATTTAGATTGGGCATGGATGAAGCCAAGGATATCAAAAATAGTACTATGTTGTTTTTTGATTCTCAGGTCAAAGATTTGAGCGCCATCAATATCCAAAATACTACCAAAGAAACTACCTTTATGGACAAGATTAGTGAATACAAAAAAAACTTTATCGATCAAGCACTTCATGACAATAGCGCCGTCAATATGTGAATATGTGATTATGTTTTGAACGCCATCAATACTATTTATGAAAATCCATGATTTAAAACTTCCGTTATTGTTCTGATGTTTTTGCTCTTGTATAGTTTTGTAAGGATCGTGTTCTGGGTGATGACAGGTATCGCATTTTTGATCTTTAAGATACTGTTGCGATCCAATATCTATCGTATCAAAACCGTACTCACAGAAGTTGAAGATATTGAGTAATATTTATTCCTTTTCCTTTATGTATGAAAATTACCCATATACCTACCATCGTTGCACCAGGATGATCTTATGAAAAAGCTATGGTGGCTAGCCACTATGGAGCAGAAGAAGTTTATGTTGGAGTACCGTTTACCTCATTGAGAATGAGACAAAACAAAATTTACAATTTTGATGATCTCAAAAAAACTGTCGATGATCTGCATGCAAATGGAAGCAAAGCGTTGTTGACGATGAATATCTTTCCGAGGAATCAGGATATCAAAATTTTTGAACAAACGGTAAAGCAGATCGCCAATGTCGGTGCGGATGCTATCATTTTTTCTGATCCAGGAACGTTTCATATCATTAGAAAATATTTGCCTGATACCCCTTTGCATTTGAGTACACAAAGCTCAACCATGAATCGAGCTGCCGTTAAATTTTGGAAAGAAATGGGCGTCAAAAGGATTGTCTTTGCGAGGGAATTATCATTGGAAGAAATCAAAGAAATACGTGAAAAAGTGCCAGGCATAGAGATTGAAATTTTTGTGCATGGAGCTATGTGCATGAGTTATTCTGGACGTTGTTTGCTAGGTGATTATATGAGTGGAAGACCAGGAAACAAAGGTGAATGTTCACACGCGTGCAGGTTTAAATACAAGGTGCGATTGGAAGAAGAACGCAGACCGGGAAAGTTATTTCAGCTCGAAGGTGATGAAGATGGAAGTCATATTTTGTCCTCCAAAGATCTGTGTACGATAGAAAGGTTGAAAGAGATATTACCGTATGTCGATGCGCTAAAAATCGAAGGAAGAAGCAAATCAGAGTTTTATGTATGAGCAGTCGTCAAAGCATATAAGCACGTCCGTGACGCTATTGTTACATGAAAAAAAATAAATGAACACGTAGCAAATTTGGTCAACGTCATTCCTCATAGAGCATATCGAGATGGCTTCCTCTTTAATAAATTAACTGACTTCCCTGAATGAGAAGTCAATATTTCAGAAGATAAATCTCAGACGATTTCAGAAGATACACAACATGCATCTGACGATAATTGAGCAAACAATAAAATCACTTTTGATATTATATGAGCTGCTATGAAAGCACACAATCAACTATGACCTGCTCTGCTTGAAAAGGTATACAAAAAATGATTAAAACATGAGTTACAAAAACTATGATATAATGTACACGAAGAAACAAGAGTTGACTATAAAATCGACAACGAAATAGTTGGACAATGATATATTGATTTGATAGTTAATGATACTATTGCTATAGAATTAAAATCTACCAAATTTACTAAATGAGATTATTATAAACAACTCAGATCTTATATGCAAAATAATCCAAAAATAGAAGTATGATTACTTTTAAACTTTTATAATAAATCACTTGATTATAAAAGACTCAATAAATGATTTTGAAAACCGAATCTTCAGAAATCATCAGTTAAAAATCATCAGATATCTACTACTCTGGATAGTGCAGGTCCTCTTTTCAATAGAAATTATTTTGGTATGTTTTCTGATGACTATAGAGAAAAAGATGGGAAAAAATATTTTGCTATTGACCCCAAAGAAGTCATCACTCCAGGCATGAAAATAAAATTTTTGAGTCCAAGCGACATGGGAGAACTTACTATTGTAGATATCATAGACACCAATGGAAAGTCTATGGAGAAGTCACATTGCAACAGTGGTCGCGTGTATATGCTCACCGACAAACAACTGAAAGGTTGGGAAATTTTATATGAATAAAAAATATGACTGATTTTACCATACAGGTTAAACTCGATCTTGAAAAAGATGCTTGGAATTATCGAAGTGCTTTTAACAAAAACACCCATTCCAATAAATGGAAAGAACAGGTTGAACAAACTACCATTATCAATCTGCAACAGCTGCAGGGAATGAAACAAGAAGATGCTTATCCTTTTTTATATAACTATTTAGTATCTTTTTGGGAGGAGCATAAAGAGGAAGCAAACAAAAAAATGGCAGATATGCAAAAATTTTTTGATATTTATAAAGACGGTATATTTACGAAGATGATAATCCTTACTAAGCATCCCATATATAGAAATGATTTTACTATTTTTCTTACTTCACTCAATCGTGGACCTTACAATGTCAATCTTTGACAGACTTGGTCTAATGTATACTGGTCAGGTGTGTGTAAAGCTTTTATTCATGAACTACTTCATTTCCAAACCATCATCTATTATAAAGAATATATTATGAGCAAACTTCACGATGAAAAAATGTTTGAAGATTTAAAGGAATCTCTTACTTTTTTATTAAATCATGAATTCACAGACATTATAGAACATCCAGATCTATGATATCCACAGCATCAAGAATTAAGAAAAACACTCGAAGACTATCGAGTTACTTCTCATAAAAATTTTGACGAATTAATTACATATGGATGTAAGATTTTATCGAAGTCATAAATTTTTACCCGTCATATTTAAAAAACCAAAATCTCTTGATCAATCCCACAAGAGCGAATAAAAAGATACCTATACCTATGATCACAAACGCATACGATAATCATAACCATACGGAGATTGCACCAAACACTATGACTCCTATCATTTCTCATAACTTAGCAACAAACTCTCCTGCTCAGGTGATAGTTCATTCGTCTTCTGGTCTCGCACAATCAGAGACATAACTGGAGATCACTGGACGCATCAATGAAAGTCAAAATGAAATACCAAAAGTAATCAGCATGATATTTCGAAATCATTCATTATATCCTAGCAACATATATAGACAAGAAAGCAGCAACAATACACTGTACAAAAACTTTCTCTTACTCGTCTTGTCTGCTATATTTCCTATAAAAACATCTATCAAATACGGTACTCTCATCACGGCAAACACTAGTGCTACTTGTGACAAGGAAAGATTGTTGGCTACGGAAACAATAGGGATAAAGATAAATCATACATAGTTGAGGATGCTGTATATTCATTCAAATCCTAATGCATAATACATTCTTGGCGGATATGTTTTGATAGTTTTTATCACTTTGCCAATGGAACGAAAGGAACATACTTCTACAAAAAATTTATGGATAAATGTGTCTTTGCCCAAAAATGCTCTAATCCTCTGTCTACTCAGGGTTGGTAATTTTTGATCTATAACCAATGATATGAGAGCAAAGAGTGATACAAACAAAAATACATAAGGCAAAGGTAAATATTTTATCAGTATGACAGCTCATAATGCTCATAGTACGTATGCTAAATTCATACTAGAAAAATATAATCCAAATGCTCATCATCTCGTATTTCTGGGGCTATATTTACGAATAAACGTTTGATACGTGACCCACATTGTAGATGCTGCTAATCCATTGAGCAACACTGCAGCAATTAAGATAACTGGCATTCTCAGTATCCCTGCGAGAAAATATAATATTCCTGTAATAACATACATTCCTTTACTCAAAAACAATACTGATTTGAGATCTGCGTGATTATTGACTTCTCCTACCGGTATCGAAAATACTAATTTCCCTAGAGACAATATCGCTCCAATCAACGACACTCGAAATACGTGGTCGACAATATCTTTGATATACAAAGAAAAAAATGCGTCACCTCATAGTCACCATCCAAAGATAAACAAAAATATAGACAAAGAGACGGTTCTGATCGATACAGGAAAAGAAAAAAATATTTTTTTGACTATTCCAATAGGTCATTTTTCTCTAAAGGCGTCTACCAAATCTTGTTGATATGTCTGTATACGTTGTATTTTGTGCTGCATATATTGTCTATATGATAAATACAGCTTCTATTATAGTGAGATTTTTTTTATTGTCAAAAAAAGCATCATTACCATTTTTATTACCGTGAGATTTCTTCGTTTTTTCCAAGCGCTTCGCTAGATATCCTTTTTGTCATTACCATCCCGAAGTTTATATTTGTCCTCCTTTTAAAAGGAGGGGGTATCCTTTAGGGTGGAGGATTTAAATAGTAGACACTATATTGTTTTTTAAATCCCTCTCCCCTTCGGGTTTCTCCCTTTACAAAAGGGAGACAGAATAAATACATCCCTCTGGCGAAGTTTATCCCGATGAAATATCGGGACCTTCTCCCGATATTTTCGGGGCCACCTCCCTTTATCCTAAAGGACTATTTCGGTCGCAAAAGGAGACAAAAAAGCAAATCCCCCTCTGTTTCAGAGGGGGCAGGGGGAGTAAGATATCTGACTCGGCCTACTATGCTCTCTGATTTATAATGGCGCGTTTTGTAATCAAGGTACCTCTACATACATTGCATATCTCATAAAAAAGAAAAATGTTTCCACTTTTCTCTTTTCAATTTTCAATTATTAATTCTCAATTTTTTTTATCTGTATTAACGTTTGGTGACGGATTTTCTCAACTTGTTTCTCGTCCATCCTGACATCGGTGCATCTACTACCTCTGTCCCACCAGACGGAGTTCTGATAAATCTGTATCCATCAGGATCTGTTCTCAGTCTTGTCTCTCGACAAATTTTTCTGCCTCTGAGAAATCGTGTATAATCATGGTTTTTTGGATTTTTGACTACGCCAACGACACCAAGTTCTTTGGCTTCTTCTACGGTCAATTTTCTCTTGGGATATTCAAATCTTTTGACTCCTCTCATCCTTGTAGCTTGTCTTTGTTGTTGAGATTTTTTTTTGGCTATCCCTTGTTTGTTGGTTCTGCTTGCCATACTGCGTTGCGTATAAATAATTAAAGATGAATATTGATGGTATAGTTATTGTTTATTTTTTTTCAAGGCTTTCGACTTGATGACCTTCGACTTTGTGGACTTATACCGTAAATTGTCCATTTTGATAAATGACTTGTTGGGTACCATCCGTTAATGTTGCAGTTACTGTTCTTCTCTTAGTGGAAATAATGTCGGTATGCTCAGCACTTTGATTGAATCACAATACTTCTAAGTCTTGATCAGATAAATTTTGCGCATTTCCTCTATAGGTTTCATTGTATGCACTTCCTATAGCAATATGCGTATTTCCCTCCTCTCATCACATATTTTCATCGAAGAGAGTC
>CAZECU010000011.1:0-20191 GCA_964510755.1 uncultured Candidatus Peribacteria bacterium
TGTTTGCTCGGTGACTAAGTCATATTTCACTTTGGTTTCCTGCGAGTAATCTTACTAAGACAGTAATGGCTTGAGCATTGGTTAATTGATTTGTTGGATTAAACTTTCTGTTACTTCCTTGAAACAATCACAATTTGCAAGATTCTATTACGATATCTTTGAGATCTGACCGAGAGTCATTGATATCTGAAAATGTGCATTGACTAGCTGTTTTTACATACTCTGTTTTACCTACTAATTTAGAAAAATTTACAAAAAACTTTGCGGCTTCATCTCTTCTCAGTCATTTGGTAGCCTTGAAATCTGCTTTATTGTTGTGGATAGTAAGACCATTGTCGTACATCCAAGATATTGCATCATCAACGGTGTCTGCCAAAGCAAATGAAGAAAAACATACGAGACAAGTCATAGCAAGTAGTAGCTTTTTCATGAAGAGCATGGTAAAATATAAAACTATATAAACTATATTCTTTTCGCTTTCTTTTTCCAAGGAAGATTATTCCATAAGAGCAAGTACCCCCGAAATTTTTTAGATAGCTATCGAGTATGTCTAACAACTAGCTTCTGTGCAACATAATCCCTTAGTAACTCTTTGCGAAAATAACTCTTCTGGTGCTTGGTTTACCGGTATAGATACAGGTGCCTACTTCTTCTATGGTATCAAATGGGAGACATCTGATCGTTGCAGCGGTTTCGGCTTTGATCTTGTCTGCAGTTTCTTCTGTGCCATCTCGATGTGCTAGGACAAATCCTTGCTCAATCTTGTCTTTGAAGTCTTCGTAGGTGTCTACCGTAAACGTGTGGGTTTCTCTAAACTCTGTATTTTTTTTCAACAAATTGTTTTGTGCTTTGTAGAGATATTTGTCGATATTGAGATCAACTTCTTCTATCTTGATATTTTCTTTTTCGCCAGATTCTCTCTTGAAAACTTCTACGGTGCCGTTTGCGATATCTTTGGCTCCGATGGTGATCCTGATAGGCACACCTTTGCGTTCATATTCGTTAAATTTCCATCATGCAGACTTGTTGTCGTCTTCGTCGATTTTCCATTTGAGAGGGATGGTGTCGTGAAAATATTTTGAGTTGAATTGGAGTCTAGTGGTCTCAAATCTTTCGATAAGTGGCTGAATGTAGTCTTTGATCTGAGAAAGTTCTTCTGGTGTTTTGAAAATAGGGACAATCACTACGTGGAGTGGTGCTAATGCTGGTGGCATAATGAGTCCATTGTCGTCAGAATGCACCATGATGAGCCCTCAGATAAGTCTGGTGGAAACTCCTCGTGATGTTGCGTATACATATTCTAGCTGGTTTTTGTCGTTGGTAAATTTGACATCAAACGCTTTGGCAAAGTTTTGTCCTAAGTTGTGACTTGTCCCGGCTTGTAATGCTTTACCATCTTGCATCATAGGTTCTACTGCATAGGTAGCGACTGCGCCAGCAAATTTGTCGTGTTCTGGTTTCGTTCATAATCTTGGCGAAATCGCCATAAAGTTTACACAAAAATCGTTGTAGACGTCTAGCATTTTTCTGGCTTCTATATCTGCTTCCTCTGCACTTGCATGTGCCGTATGTCCTTCTTGTCGCAAAAATTCTGCACTTCTCAAAAACAATCTGGTCCTCATTTCTCGTCTGACTACATTTGCTCGCTGATTGATCAACAACGGGAGATCGCGATATGAATGAATCCATTCTTTGTAGCTATTCCAGATAATCGTTTCTGAGGTCGGTCTAACGATCAGTTCTTCTTCTAGTTTGGCTTCTGGATCTACAACGATACCTTTGCCGTTGGGGTCATTCATCAGTCTATAATGGGTCACGATAGCGCATTCTTTGGCAAAATGTTCTACGTGAGAAGCTTCTTTGTTTAAAAAAGATTTTGGGATAAAGATAGGGAAGTATGCGTTGACGTGTCAGGTATTTTTGAACATTTTATCCAATACATCTCTGATATTTTCTCGCAAAGCAAATCCATAGGGTTTGATAACCATACAGCCTCTGACCGCAGAATTTTCTGCTAGTTCTTGTGCGATTTCGTTGTACCATTGAGAATAGTCTTGTGCTCTTGTCGTTAGTTTTGCCATAGTATCTTTGTTATATAATAAAGTTTTTTTCTATTTTTTTTGTATAGAAAAGTGGTGAATTATCAAGGGTAATCATTCGTAGTTTATTTCGATTGTATTTGTTATTGTGAGGAAACGAAGCATTCTAGTAATTATTCTTTTTCTAATCGCCTTGCCGGCGGGGCGTCCCGAACAAAGTTTCGGGACCAAAAAACCCTTCCCGCCTTGCGGGACAGGCTGTCTTATGGTACTCTTTCTGTTGGTAATAGAAATGGACGTAACTATACGAATCGCTCTACAACCCCAGTGAAAAACTGTGGGCCCATGTAGAGCTTCTATTGGATATTGCTTTCTATGAATTAGCTACGAAGCAGAATATACCATCGACACTTTTAGTGGTGTAGTTGAATGTATTTGCTGAGTGAATACTGGCACGTTTTTTTGTACTAGAGTTGCAAAATAGAATGTTTTATCATCATTGGGTAGTAAAAAATATTCCATGTAGTCCCCCTGTTAAGGGGGAATGAGGGGGGGGTTTGAAAAATAAAAAAAATAAAAAAAACCCCCCTGGTGAGAGGAGGATGTTTGGATTGGTGTATAGAAATATTATTTTTTTCTCTTGATGAAAAATCCTGTAACAAATAAGATACCAAGTACAATCAAAAGCATTCCACCGATCATATTGCGAAGTACATAGAGTCCAAAGATAAGAAGAATAATACCGATGATGGTATATACTTTTTCTTCTGTGGTAGCTACATTCCATCGATTTCAGATTTTGGTTCCAAATTCTTTACCTTCAGCAGTAAGCTCTTTAGCTTCTTTTTCTACTGTTTTTGCAAAAGCTTTTGCTTTGGTTTCTACAACGCTTTTTGCTGGTGTTTTTTTTGCTGGTTTTTTGGTTGGCATTATGCGAATATGTAAAAGTATAAAAGGTTGACTTGGTTATAGAGAAAGTTTTTACGTTTGCAAATCTTTTTGTGGAGGAGTTTTTTGCATAGAAAAGATAAATGTAGTTCCTTGTGGGGTATTTTTTGTATAATCAATAGCGCCATCCATCATTTCTATATAGCTTTTGGCATGAGCCAATCCTAGTCCTGTTCATTGTTGTCCTTCGATTGATGGTGTAGTATATTTGTCAGAAAATATATTGGCTCATTCTGGGATCCCTATACCTGTGTCGCTTACAAAAAAAATGATACTGTTGGCATCTTCTCTTTTTATGCCTATTTCGATTTCTCACCCTTTTGGGGTAAATTTTATTGCATTGTTGATCAAGTCATCCAGTACGATTTCAAAAATTTCTTCATAACTATCGATTATCGTTTCTTTGGGAATAGTGTTTTTGATCACTATGCCTTTGGTGTTATTGGTGTATTTTTCGTATGTTTTGTGACTTGTTTGATAGGGTGAAAACACTTTGTGTATATATAAACTACTTTGTACAAAATCTATATCATTAATTTTTTTGATATATTTTTTGATGGTGTGGAAAGCACTTTTGATATATTCTTTTAGTATCATATAATTTTTTTCCGATGTATCTTGTAGTGTACTTAGTTCTTTGATATTTCATGCTATTGGTTTGAGGGTATGTATAACAGATCCTAAATATTTATACGGTAGTGCTATATCAGGAGCTTTTAATTCATTACAATATTTTTCCAAAACATGACATTGTACTTCTATTTCCGCTATATTGGTTTGTATTCGTACTTGATTTTGTGCATTTTCTATAGTCATATTTGTATACAAAAAATTCAAATGTCCGATCATATATAACAAGGTTTGTTTTATGTCCGTTTGATAATGCAAAAAATTTTACAGGGTCAGGTCTTCTTTACTGCTTTTGGGTATAAGAGATGAAGTAGGTGTTTGTAATTGGTTGAATATTTGTTCTGTTGTGGCTTTTATACTATCGGGTGTACCTAAAGCTTTGTCATATCTCTGTGCTGCTGGTGTAGTTATACCATTGTTCATTGATATAAAAATTTAATAAAATTGTAGATACTATAGTATATTCACAAATGTAATTAATGCAAATATTTATATTTTGATTTGCATCTTGGCTAGTGGCTGTTTGACCGCTATTTTGTTTTTGGATCTAATGAAGAGTCCTAGAGAAATAATCCTTCTGACTATGCTAATTTCTTCCAAGAGTGTTTTGTCGATATATTTGGCTGAATAGATAGGTAAATGTTCTAGATGGATACTTTCTTTGCGATGCTCGTTGTTTACAAATGTTTGCAACTTGAGAAAGATGTCTTCACTCACAAATGGAGTAAATGATGCACAGATTTTCATATAGCTTTGGAGTACAGTAAACAACGTGTTGAATGCTGAGCGTTTGTCGTCGTCCATACCTGATGCTCGAAATCTTCTTCTGGATCTTCTGATATATCGGTTGTTGAGTTTTTCTATAAATCCCAATACTAACTTAGCACCATTGTCTAGTATATAGGTGTCCATTTCTTGCTCTAGTTGTACGCCTAGATTGTGCAACTCTGCAAAAATTCGTCTATCAAGTTCGTTGCTTATAGCTGTTGTTGGGAGTGGTATGATTTCTCCTGCTTCACATGATACATCAGCTTGATAGAGTGTCTTCCATAATGTTTGGTTGGTCTTTGCATCGCTAATGATGAGCACGGTTTTGCCCGCTTCTTGTTGTATGAGCTGCTGGTAGTTGTTTTCTCGCTGTTTGATTTCTATGGTCTTGTTTCTATACGTATGCATAATTTGTTGTACGTCTTGAGCGTTTTGCGTATGGGTCGTATAGATGATGTCAGGATTTGTCCTGAGGATGTGCTCTAGATGTGGTTGGACGTCTGTAGTTTCTGTCATACTATATATAGTGGTATTGTCGGTACTCCAATTGTCTACTTTGGCATAGGTTTCAAAAAACTTGTAGGCATTCAAAATCGATGCGGTAAAATCTTTGTAGACTTGTTCTACTCCTTTTTCTGAAAATTTGACAGGTTCGGCTCTCACTCCTGGTGAGGAGAGTAAATATAATCTATAAGCGTCAGCTCCATATTTGCCAAACAATACTTCTGGATCAGGGTAGTTGTTGAGCTTTTTGGACATTTTTTTGCCATCTTCTGCGAGGACAAGTCCATTGATGATCACATTATTAAATGAGTTTTTTTTCATGACCGCGTTGCCACAAACATGCATTCCTCTAAATCGACCTCTGGTCTGATCCAATCCTTCCATGATAAAATCTGCAGGGTAGACGAATGGTTTTTTGCCTGGTCTAGTTTTGTTTTCTCCGATATATCATGCTTGTCCAAACGGCATAGATCATGATTCAAATCGACAATCCATGACTTCTGGTATCCTATGATATTCTTGGTCACCTTTTTTGAATCGATAACTATCTACGTACGGCTTGTGAAGATCAACTTCTTTGTTTCTTGTGTTGTCTCGGTAGCGGACCTCTGCATTGTATATATCAACATCGGTATTGTGAAGATATTTTTCTGGGCTACGAGTAATATAGTCAAAGTTTTTGAACGTGTATTTGATCATATTGAGTGATTCTCCATGAGAGATAATAATAACACATTCTGATTTGTGTTGTTGGTTGACCTCGTTGACAAACGATGAGACTCTTGTTTGGAGTTGGTTGAGAGATTCTGCGTTAGGAAATAATTTTTGATCCATAGGAATAGATCTAATCAATGAACAATCAAAATCTTGATCCTGAACTTCGTGGATGATATGTTCTGCCAATCTGAAATCTACGTAAATATTTGGTCCGATTTCAAATGTTTTTTTGGTGTTTGGATCTTGGAGATAGGCAATGATTGTTTTGTCTGTCCAAAGTTGTTGATAGATATGTTGTGCATCAGCGTATGCAGTTTGGATAGCTGCAATTTGTTGTGCATTGTATACTGTAGTGAGGTATGGCATAGCTGTCAATAAACATCTTTGGAGTGGGGAAATATAGAGATGTTTAGTGGTATCGTCTTTGGTCAACTCAGTTAACTGTTCTGCTAATTTTTTGCTTTGCTGGTCTCCAATATCGCTCAATATTGCTTTGCCTAAACTATCTTGATGATGCTGCTCGTTATAATCACTCCTTCCATGTCTGATCAAAATGTTTTTGGTAATATTTTGTGATCCTGTTTTTGTGTTTTGATAAATTTCTTCCAATGTTCCTGCAACGATAATATCTTCTGGATTGGTGCTATTTTCCCAGATAGGTAGTGGAGCTCATCGATATCTATTTCTTGCAAGATTTCGATCTGGTGCAGATTTGAGGACATCGATAAATCTTTTTTTGACTCCTTCTGGAACAAAATCAATTTTTTCTGCATTTGGTACAGTGATATCTGTCAGTGCTGGTTCTTTGATAAATCGACTGGTAAGTGCTTTGGAAATCAATGGTGTGTCACATCTCCAGCAGTGTGGATAGGAATGCTCATATGATCTTTGTCCGATTAATTTACCTTCTTCTTTGAGTCTTTGGATGATGTCTTTGTTGGTATCATACACTCTGATACCTTTTCGCTCAGGTACTTCGTCAGTAAATTCACCGTAATCATTGACTGGTAAAAACAATCGATCTTTGGCTTTTTCTCTCGGCAATATCTGTGCAACGACCTCAAAATCATCTACTCCAAATGAAGGAGCAATGTGAACAATCCCTGTACCATCCTCGGTGCTGACAAATGCTCCTGGGATGATTTTGAAAAATTGGTCTTTGTAGATTTGCTCAATATTACTCTTGTTGATATGTGGAAATAATGGCTCATAGGTTATCCCGACCAAATCTTTGCCTTTGATGATATTGATCAGGAGATATTCTTCAGCTTTTTTGTAAAAGTTTTTGATCAAGTTTTCTGCAAGGATATAATATTCTTTGGAGTTTTTGTCAAAAACCAAGACATAGGTGATATCATTTCCGACAGCGAGAAACATATTGCTTGGCAATGTCCATGGTGTAGTAGTCCAAGCCAAGAAACTTATATCAGCATCTCACATTTCTTTGTATGTTTGCATATGTGGCAGAACATTTTTGATGGTATGGAAGGCAACAAAACGTGTAGCTAACTCGTAGGTATCATCTATGATAATGTCGTCTATTTTGAGAGCAAATCCTAGTGTGTTGTCAGCGTCTATGATCTCTACATATTTCATCTCTGTGTGTTTTTGGGTTTCTTGTATGCTCGGAGTTCCTATGATTTCTACTTCAAAATATTCTGTTATCACATCTTTTTGTCCAATAATTTTTCTCGCACCAAGAGACTTGCATGTACGTATTTCACATGCTATTTCTTCTTTGATTTCTCTTCTTAGTGCTGTCTCTGCGTCTTCTCATTTGTCTATCTTGCCTCCTGGTAAGGTCCAAAAATCTCGTCTTGCATCAAACAAGGTCAAATATCTACCTTGCTCATCTTTGATGATTGCTTTGGCGGTACGTATAAGTCCATCTGTAGTGATTTCATGTTCTTGATTATTGCTTTGTTTACCTTTTTGTATGGCAAACTTGATAGTAATCGCTGGATCTTGTCTGTCTTTGTATCCATCATTGACCTCGGAATTGGATAGCGATGTCGCACAACTTGGACACATCCATTGGACATTGAATCCTTTGTAGACCAAATTTTGTTGGTAAATATTTTGAAATACCCAAATCACGGACTCCATAAAATCTAAGTCCATCGTATAATATGCATGATCCATGTCTGCTCGTCTTCCTATTTGATCGCCAAAAGTTCTTCGTTCGTCACTTGTATTGCTGACTGATTTTCTACATTCTTCTACAAATTTTTCTACACCGATCTTGTCTTCGATATCTTTTTTGCCATCGATACCTAGCAATTTTTCTACAAATTTTTCTACAGGCAATCCATGACAATCTCGTCATCGATCTCTATTTACTTTGTATCCTTTCATGGTTTTGTATCTGAGAATGGTATCTTTCATCGTACCTACCAATCCATGCCCAAAATGTGGAGTCCCTGAAGCAAATGGAGGTCCGTCATAGGTAATAGATTGAAATTTTTCTGAACGCTGATCGAGAGATTTTTGGAAAATGTTGTGTTGTTTCCAATACGCGTTTAGATGCTGGCTCAATTCTTTCTGATTCATAATTGCTGATGATTACTGATGATAAAAGCTGATGATTTCAGCAGAAGATTTCTGAAGATGGTTAACAGAAGATTTCTGAAGATATGTGGCTGAAGATTGCTGATGATTATAGTCGAATAGTTACTATAGCAAATCAGTCCTTGCTTTCAAGTCGAAGGAGTGAAATTTTTGGATTGAAATAGTCCTTCTGAAATATACTATGATGCGGTTTTTTTTAATTTGATTGGATTTTTGTATGTATACGTATGATGAATTCTGGGATTTACTTTCCTCGTCTTATCCTATTTCTCAATGATCGCTAAAATTACCGATTTGTACTCAAATTGTTTCTTTGCCCCATTTGGATGTCGTATCTCTTATGCAGCAATGTACTACATTATTGGAAAATCTATGCAGTATGTATTCCCGTCTTGATACTCTTGTAGACGCAGCACATCAAAACAATGAAGGCACAATCTCCTGACTTTTGTCGGGTACATTTACGTGAGTTGTAAGGTTGGATTGTGTTGTGGATGCTTCTGGTACTCCTAAAATATTGGAAATTAATGCAGACTATCCTGATGGCTTGCTTATGCATGATGCTACTTATTCTTTCCTTTCCGGCGCTCCTACTACGAAAAATCTTGATGGTTATCTTCAGCTTTTTGAGCACTCTGATACTATATTTATTTTGTATCCTTTGTGATCAACTTTTGTCGATGCATATTACACTGAGTATAACTTACTTTCCCAGCATTGATATCATTGTTTTATCGGTACAGAAAAGGATTTGTCTTTGGAATGATGATGTGTATTTTTTGAATGAGAACGTATTGATGTAATTAGAAGGTGTACAGAAGTAGGCAAGTTTAGTCCATCATTTTTGCAGGCGCTCTCTTGTGTTGATGTCCGTTTTATAAATACCTTTGATTTAAGAGTCTTATGATATAAACATATCTTGTCCCATATTTCATCTCCTCTTATGCCCAAAACATTTCCTTTGGATGGTTCGGTTGTGCAAGATGTAGTACAGCACAAAGATGCTTATGTTATCAAGCCCTCAAATTTGTTTGAAGGAAAATGAGTTGTTATTGGCGCTAATGTAGATTTGTCTCTATGGCAAAGTGAACTATCAGCACATATTGATGACAATTATATAGTGCAAGAATTTGTAGATATGCAAAAAATGAAAGTGCGTATGTATGAAGATGGTTGTATTGTAGATAAAGAGCTGTATTTTGATTTTTGTCCACATTTTTTTGTAAAAAATGGAAAAGTTGTCGGTGAATGACTTGTGCTTATGAGATTTTCAGAGCAAAGAATTCTCAATGTTGCTCAGTGATGAGGTATTGGTTATCTAGGTATTGTGTAAAAGATTTTAGCAGAAGGTTTCTGAAGATTTTTGTTGCATAGTCGGTATGATAAATCAGTCCTTGCTTTCACGTCGAAGGAGTGAAATTTTTGGAAATGAGGTTGTTTTTTGGAGCTGTTTAGTTATTTTGGTATTAGTATTTTTTACCATATATTTTGTGTCTATGGAACATATTGATCTCCAGTACCAACGTTTGGTTCAAGAAATTTTACAAGCTCCCAAAAAAGAAAATAGGACAGGAATTTCTACGTATGCTATCGCTTGTCGATCTATTAGGCACGATATGGCTGATGGATTTCCTTTGTTGACTACCAAAAAAATGGGGATGAAAACTATCGCCGCAGAGTTAGAGTGTTTTATCAAAGGACTTCATAGCAAAAAAGATTTTCACGCCAAAAATTGTCATATCTGGGATGAATGGTGTGACCCAAGAAAAGTCCCTTATGGTAATGATGCAGAAACTAAACAAAAAATGATGCAGGAGGATGAACTAGGAAGAATTTATGGAGTGCAATGGAGAGATCGAATGTGAAAAATTGATCAATTAAAAAGTGTTATAGATACCTTAAAAACCAATCCTTTTGATAGGCGTATGATTGTCACTGCGTGGAATCCTAGTGAAATTAATCAGATGGCTTTGCCTCCTTGTCATTATTCGTGGCAGGTGATCGTTACCCTCAATCATCAATGAGAGAAAGTTTTGAATCTGACATGGAATCAAAGGTCTGTAGATACTATGCTTGGATTGCCTTACAATATTGCGAGTTATGCTTTATTGTTGTTGCTCTTGGCCAAAGAAGCTGATATGGTTCCTGGTATCTTGATGGGATCTCTTGGTGATGTCCATATTTATGAAAATCATATTGAATGAGCCAAATTACAACTTTCTCGTGAACCCAAAAAATTACCGACTCTTGAACTACCAAACTTCACTTCACTTTGGGATTGGAAATATACAGATTTTGAACTCGTATGATATGATGCTCATCCCAAGATTGCCTTTGATATCGCCGTATAAAGACTAGTCAAAAGTCCATAAATTTGAAGGTCCGTAAAGTTGAGGGTCTGGATTTTTCCTATTGATTTTTTGCCAAAAGTTGATATAGTCATGGTCAAATAAAAAATAATAATAAACTAAAATAAAAAATTATGAAACAGTATTTAGATTTGGTGAAAGACATTCTTACCTATGGAGAGAAGTGTCAAAATCGTACCGGAGTGGAAACTATTGCTTTGTTTGGGTATCAGTATCGTTGCCGTGATGTAGCTGCGCACTTTCCTTTATTGACTACCAAAGAAGTGAATTTTCGGGCGATGGTAGTTGAATTGCTTTGGAAACTTAGTGGTTCAACTAATATCAAACCCTTGGTAGATCAAAAAGTGCACATTTGGAATGAATGGCCTTTCCAAAATTGGTTGAAAACAACCAATCAAGAGTCTTTATATCCCAAATATTCTACTGAATGGAAAACCAAACAAAAAGAGTTTGTTCAACTGATTAAAACAGATTCTGTGTTTGCTTATACCTATGGCGAACTTGGTCCTACGTATGGTCATCATATGCGAAATTTCGGTCAAGTATTCTTCAAAGACTTACCTGAGGACTTACAAAGTCAACTCTACATTGCTTGTGATGGATTTGATCCTCATGATGAAATACTTCCAGGTATTGATCAAGTTCAAAAAGTTATTGATACTATCAAAAAAGATCCAGATAACCGTAGAATCATTATGACACTCTGGAATCCTTCTGATAATGAAAAAACCCTCTTACCTCCATGTCCCTGTTTTTATCACTTCAGGGTACTGGGTGGAAAATTACATTTGCAAGTTTATCAAAGAAGCAGTGATACTTTTCTTGGAGTTCCCTTTAATACAGCGCAAGAAGCATTGTTATTGATTATGGTTGCTCATGTCTGCCAATTACCTGCTGGGGATTTGATTCATACTTTTGGGGATGCTCATATTTATGTAAATCATATTTCACAAATAGAGGAACAGTTACTTAGGATGCCTAAAAAACTTCCTAAAGTGGAGCTAAATCCATATGTACGTTCTATTCATGATTTTCTTATAGATGATATTCATCTTACTGGATATGATCCTTATCCTAAACTTAAGGGTGAAGTCGCAGTGTAAAGATATGCTCTCTGGATATTTTCAGAGAGTTTTTTTAATTGCTTTTTGTTTTCAAAACGTTACATCTATCAGACATTTTATTCGTTTTTGTATATATATGAAAATATTAGTTATCAATGCAGGAAGTTCGTCGTTGAAATATCAACTTTTTGATATGCAAACTATGGCTATCATAGCCAAATGAATCGTAGAAAAAATCTGATCTCAGGATTCTTTTTTGCAATATACTCATGGAGATGTTCAGACTACACTTACTCAGCCTCTTGATGATCATACCGCTGCTTTTACTCTTGTCGTACAAACGTTGTTGGATCCTGCTACGTGAGTACTTACTACCCTTGATGAGCTTGATGCTATCGGGCATAGGGCAGTACATGGAGGAGAGTATTTCAAAGATTCTGTGATTATTACTGATGAGGTGATAGACAAAATTATGAAATGCTGTGATTTGGCACCATTGCACAATCCTGCAAATTTGCAAGCCATCCATGCATGCAAAACTTTGCTTCCTACAATCCCGCAAGTTGCTGCTTTTGATACAGCTTTTCATCAAACTATGCAACCAGCAAACTATCTGTATGCTTTACCCAAATCTTATTACGAGCAGTACAAAATCAGAAGATATGGTTTCCATGGATTGTCCCATCAATATGTATATGAACAATTACTTACGAATTACGAATGACAAATCACGAATTCAAAAAAAACCAAACAAGATCTAAAGGTTATTACGTGTCATATAGGAAATGGAGCGAGTGTCGCAGCGATTGTAGATGGAAAGGTGATTGAGACGTCTATGGGTATGACTCCACTAGAATGATTGGTGATGGGTACGAGATGTGGAAGTATTGATCCTGCAATTATTCCTTATATTATGAGGCATGAATGACTGACTCCTGATCAAATGGATGCTTTGATGAACAAAAAAAGCGGGCTTTTGGGAATCTCTTGAATCTCTCCGGATATGAGAGATATTATTGCATGAGTAGAACGTCATGATCTCCAATGTGAAATTACCATGGATATGTATATCAATAGTATCGTCAAATATATTGGAGCATATACGGCGCTTATGTGAGGTGTAGATGCTATCGTATTGACCGCTTGAGTTATGGAAAGATCTGCTTTTGTGAGAGCAAGACTTATGCAAAAACTTTGAGGACTTGGCATTACCTTTGATCTTGCTGCCAATGACTTTTCTTCTGGAGAACATATTATCTCGGCTCCGGATTCTCAGGTACACGTAGTCGTTATCCCTACTAATGAGGAATTAATGATCGCCAAAGAAACATTTAAACTTATCAAGCACCAACAATAGACAATTGTCAAGTAGTGTTTTGTGATGTAAGTACTTGAAATTGTTAGGGGATTGCATATATACCAGCTACTCTTTCTTTATTTTTTATCTCTCTCTCATGGAACAAAAACAAGGACACAAACGTTTTGACGAAGAAGAAGTCTTGAATAAGGTCGAACATACTATTGATCAAAAAATGGATAAACTGATGCAAAAACAATTTGCTCAAAAGTTTATTGCCCTTCCTTGGATGAAAAAAATTCTTACCAACAAATCTGTGCGTGATATCAATATCAAACTCCAACCGTATCTCAAAATTATATTTGGTGTAATCTGATGGATATCTTTGATTGCCTGAATTATTGGAGTATTTTCGTTTCTCGTCTCTTTGAGTGGTATTGGATTTATGTTTGGTTTGGGCTTTGGAGTATGATTGCGCGTATTAATCTACATCTTGCTAGCGTTGTGATTTGCCTTAGTGTCTTTATTGACCTGATTTGGATTGCTTACTCACAAAAAACGACTCATATCTGTTGCTGTTTTGGGGCTATTTATCTCAGCAGCTACGTTTGTGATTAGCTTCGTGCCTGTAGGTTTGTATTCATACACCTCTTATGGTACATTTGGAGGTTCATTGTTTAATCTTGCACTTACTTTTGTGGTTTTGATACTTATCCTCGTCAACGAAAGACTTTTCAACAAATAATTATGGTCCCTGTATAGTTTAGTTGCTTTATTTTGTATATACTGTCTATGAAAAAATATATGATCATCGGACTATTGTCTACCTTACTTTTGTTTGGATGTACACGTGATCCTCTCAAAAATTTGGATGTTACGAGTATTACCGATTTGGATACCTTACAAACCGTGATTGGACAGGTCTCTGATGCTATGCAAGCGGGGAGTATCACTATGGAGTCTGCACAAGATATTTTGGATCAATTACAACAAAAATATATAGACCTGACTGATATTACTCAAGCAGATATTGAAACACAATTTACCAATCTCCAAACCGTATTTGAAAAAAAAGCTTTGGTACCTCGTTCATTGCCGCTTTGGGCTAAGAGATTGTGAATGGTTGCTCCTCAAGGTATGCACCTAGATACCCAATTGTCCAAACAAATTTCTACGGATGAATATAGCTCTACGGTGCTTGTGTATACCGGCGACTATGATACTGCTATGCAACAAGCACAGCGTATTGCGCAACAAGCTCATTTGTATGTCAGCAAAGATTTCCAAAAAGCTCAGGCACTGATGCAACTTGGAGAGATTGGCTACATTTCTGGATTGGACGCTAATTCGTTGATGAAGGGAATCGTCTATGTCAATTATGATCTCTTTGATATGGCTGCTGATCCTTTGTTGTCGGTCAGTGTAGATGAACTGGGCGTATTGACTATCGAAACCATGAAATATAAAAAATAATATTTTAACATATCTAGTATACTTTATTTGATTTATCAAACCTATGAAGCGTTTATTGTGACTACTTGTGGTATTTTTTGCTATGATGGGAATGAGTTTTGCTCAAGAATATATCTTGTTTTATGGTAATGGTTGCAATCGTAGTAATGAAGTACTCAATTATATCAAAGATAATGATGTTGTGAAGATATTAGACTTAGACAAAAAAGAAGTATATTACAACAAAAAAAATCTGAATCTTTTGAATGATTATCTCGAAAAACATGATTTGACTTATGATAATGTAACGGTTCCTTTTCTGATCGTAAGTAGTGGAAATGATTGCAATTATGTACATGGTCCTGAAACTATTATCAAATATTTGGGTGATGTTATGGAGTATCTTTCTGGCGGTGCGTGTGCAGATACGGCATTGACATGAACGGTTACTACCGTAGAAAAAAATCTTAAACAAAGATTATCGTTTCTATGAATTATGCTTCCTGCAGCACTCTCTGATAGTATCAATCCTTGTGCTTTTGCTATTATGTTGCTCTTGTTGTCTACGATTTTGACCAAACACAAAAGTAGAAAAAAAGCGATACTGGCATGATTTTTGTTTGCGTTTGCAGTGTTTTTGAGCTATCTTGCTATGGGTATAGGATTGTTTTCTGCGCTTGCTACTTCTACCAATACGTTTGTGATCAAGCTTATTGTTTGAGTTATCTGAATCTTGGTAGGACTTATCAATATCAAAGATTTCTTCCGATACAAAAAAGGTTTTTCTCTCGAGATTCCTATGAGTTGGAGACCCAAAATGCAGGACATGATAGAAAAAATTTCGTCTCCTTGGGGAGCATTTATCATTGGATTCTTAGTAAGTCTCTTTTTGTTGCCTTGTTCGTCTGGTCCCTATTTTACTATCTTGTGATATCTAAGTTCAGAAAGTCAAAACCTCAATCTTCGAGGATATACGTATTTGATTATTTACAACCTCATCTTTATCCTTCCTATGTTGCTTATTGTTGGATTGGTAGGATTTGGAGTGACTAGTGTAGAAAAATTAGCAAAAATGAAATATCACAACACAAAACTCTTGCATCTTATTATTGGTTTGTTGATGCTTGGATTGTGACTGTATGTTCTCTTGACTATGTAATATCTACAACACGTTGTGTCTCTTATAGACTACAAGCTCAGTGGTGAAAACTACTGAGTTTTTTTTGATGAGTTACTCCCTAAATACCTCTCCCGCTTCTTATATCGTCTTTAGCGGTATGTAAAGGGACTTTGTTATTGAGATAACATCAGGGGGTAAGGGGGAGTAAAATGTGTTTGTCATTGCGAGCGGTGTAGCCAGGCAAACTAGTAAATATTTTTCAACTTCTTCTTGGGGCTTATCTCGCCCCAAACCCCCGACCAATATTTTTGTCTTGATACAAAAAATATTGGATAAAAAAATCAAGCGCCATTGGGCAGTATCACGTTGATGTTTTGTATCATATATTATAAGATATCTGGCTCGGACTACCCTTCTTGTTGATTTGATAATGGCGCATTTTGTATTAAAGTAGTTACTGCAACCGTCGTTGGTAGTGAATAGTGAAGTATGAAATACTATTATTTTCAATTTTTAATTTTGTATTGTTAGTTTTATTCTGTTAAGAGTTTTTCAAAGATTTCTTGTGCGATTTTTGGGCTGGTCTTGCCTCATGTTTTCTTCATTAATTGCCCGATGAAAAAACCTATAGTTGTCGTTTTGCCTCCTTTGTATTGGTCTACAATCGTTGGATTTTCTGCTAGTACTTGTGCTACCATTGCTTGTATTTGCTCAGTATCGATAGCAGGAGAGTCAAATCATTTTTGTTGGATAATCTCTGTAGCATTTTTGCCACTAGACAACATCTCTTGCATGACGACTTTGAGTTGATTTTCGATGAGATTTCCCTCTTGAGCTTTGGTCAAAAATTCTATGAATTGTGTCTGTGTGAAGGGGAGTTGGGTTATTGTGGTGAAGTTTTCGTTGATTCGTGCTGCAATAGGTCAGGCTATTCGTTTAGCAGTCAATTTAGGATCAAATTCTTTGAGTTCTAAGAAATAATGTAATACCTCTTTGTCACTGATAAGTGCGTTGATATATTCTTTGTTGAATCCATATTCTTCTTTAAATTTTTTGATGATGTCGTTGGGGATCATAACTGGTTGGGTGTCGAGTCGCTCCATGATAGTCGAGTCCAGATGTAAGGGAGGGAGATCAGGTTCTGGAAAATATCTATAATCAAGAGCATCTTCTTTGGATCTCATGAGATAGGAGCTTCCTTTTGCATCATCTCGTCCTCTCGTTTGCTGGGTGAATGTTTCTCCTGCTTCATATATTGCTTCTTGTCTTGCTTGTTCGTGTTGGATTGCTCTTTTGATCATACCAAATGAATTGATGTTTTTGATTTCGGCTCTCGTGCCAAAAGGATCTGACTCTGAATTTCTTAACGAGATATTTACATCTACTCTCATTTGTCATTTTTCCATGTCTGCATCTGCGATATCATTGAATCTGACTATCCTTTGTAGTTCTTTGAGAAATTCTACGACTTCTTCGGCGCTAGTAAAATCTGGATTAGTCACTATTTCTACCAATGGTGTACCTGCACGATTGAAGTCAAGGAGCGCTTGTCCTCCGTCGTGGATCATCTTGGCGGTATCGCATTCCATGTGTGCATCCTGGATGTGAATAGTTTTTTGGGTTGTATAATTGTCCAAGAAAAAGGATACATGACCTTGGGTGTTGGTAGGGTGATAGAGTTGGGTAATCTGATAGCCCATAGGCAAATCAGGATAAAAATATGATTTTCTATCGAAGGAAGAATATTCGTTAATCTTGCACTGTAATGCTTTGCCAAGCAGTAATGCTTTTTGCAACACTTCATGACTTAGCGTCGGTAGTGCTCCTGGTTGCCCTGTACATACAGGACAGATATTGGTATTTGGCAAGAGATTATCAAAATTTTGCTCGTTTTTGCACTGACAAAACATTTTGTTGAGTGATTTGAGTTTGATATGGATTTCGAGTCCTATAGTAAGCAACATCGGTAAAGATAAAGTATAAATTTGCTGAGGATAACATACATACTAGTCCAATTATCTTATCCTATTGCCTTTGAAATTCAAGGATAGATGCATATAGTTGTTGTGTAATATATTTTACTCATGTTTTGTTTGTTTGTATGTTGTATCTCAAAGTTTCTCAACTTACCAAATCATATACCTCCAAAGTGCTTGTAGATCACGTAGATTTTACGATTTCTAGAGGACAAAAAATAGCGTTGGTGGCCAAAAATGGTGCAGGAAAATCTACCTTGCTCAAATTGTTGATGAAAGAGATTGATCTTACTGATGGCGCTATTGAATGGAGAGAGTGACTACGTGTGGGATATCTTTCTCAAGAAGTAGGACTGCCAGATGCATTGAGTGTACGTGAATATTTGTTTGATATGGATAGTATCCATGACTGGGAGCAAGAACTCGAACTGAATATTGCGATCAACAAATTGCATATCAAACCGTATTTGGATCAGAAAATAGGATCTTTGTCTTGAGGAGAAAAAAAACGTGTAGCACTGACCAAGACCTTGATGGGAGATCCGGAGATGCTTATCTTGGATGAACCGACCAATCATTTGGATCTGGATATGATAGAACGATTGGAATGGTATCTCAAAATACAACACGTCACGCTTTTGATGGTGACTCATGATAGATATTTTTTGGAGAGAGTATGTACTCATATCTTTGAGTTGTATAGAGGAGAGATCGTCGTGTTTCCCGGTAACTACTCTTATTATCTTGAGCGTAAAGCGATCCGTGAAGAAAATGAAAAAATCGAAGTCCACAAACTCAAACAGTTGTACAAAAAAGAACTCAACTGGATGCATACTATGCCCAATGCGAGACAAACCAAATCTGGCTCCAGAGCTACGAGATTTTATGCTCTCGACGATCGTTATGATCAGCTCAAAGATAATCTATGAGAGCAACAGTCGGTTCTCAAGCTGTCTATGGATGCTAGACCTCTGGGTGGCAAAATATTGAAGCTCAAACATATTCGCAAATCTTTTGGTGACAAAGTTATCGTCAATGATTTTTCTCATGAATTTAGACATCATGAACGTATAGGTATTATCTGAAAAAATGGAGTAGGTAAGTCTACTTTTGTGCGTATGCTTATCGGTGAAGAGTCTATGGATTCTGGGACTATCCAGACATGAGAGACTGTCGTTTTTGGACATTATCAGCAACAAGAAATTCATTTTCCTGCAGACCAAAGAGTGAGCGATATTGTCCATGATCGCGTTTTGCTTGAACAATTTCTCTTTCCTCCTCATCAGCAACATATCTTTGCCCAAAATTTGAGTGGTGGTGAAAAAAGAAGACTCTATCTTCTGACTCTTTTGCAAACGCGTCCCAATTTTTTGATTTTGGATGAGCCGACCAATGATTTGGATTTGGTGACGGTAGGGATACTGGAAGATTTTTTGATGAGCTATAAGGGCTGCTTGATTGTCGTATCGCATGATAGATTTTTTATGGACAAAATCACGGATCATCTCTTTGTCTTTGAATGAGATGGTGTTATCAAAGATTTTTGGGGTAATTATCAAGAGTACAAATCACTCTCAGAACGTGAAAAAGCCAAATTAGAACCAGAAAGACCATCGGGGACTTGTCAGCACCAAGATAGTGACAAACAAAAACTTTCTTATCTAGAAAAGCGTGAACTTGAACAATTGGCCAAAGATATTGAACAACTAGAAAAAGAAAAAGACGAAATTAATCGTCTCTTTGATCATACGGATGTTGCTTATGATGATATCAAGGCTTTGTCTGAGGCGCTTGGAGAGATTTTGCGTCAACTAGAGCAAAAAGAATACAGATGGTTTGAGTTGAGTAGCAGAGAATCATAGTCTCCCTATGTTAGGTTGCTCATGATGCTGTACAAAAATTTACCATCGATATTTGTTACTATTTGCGGTTTTGCTCCTATTTCGTTTCTTTGAAATTCCAGACCATTTTCGTAAGGAGTCATAGATACAAAGGTTTTGAAGTCAGTAGTAAAGTTTCTCATAGGAGAAGCAAAATGGATATATTTGTCGGTTATCGCGATAATCCCTTCATCGACAAATGTTTTGTGTCTGGTATCGATAGTAGCATTGGCAAATGATTGTGTTTTAAATTTTTCTTGAGGAGTCTGATCTTTTTCCTTCAAGGCATTTCCATGTTCATAGAGCTCTACTCCGTCGAAGAGTCGGATGAGATGTTCGTCCTTTTCAAATGTACAAGGAATCTTTTCGGTAATATCAAACACTACCGGAGATACTTTTCCTTCTGCTAGGTCTCTTATGATGACTGCTTTGATAAATTTTTGAAATAATCCATTCTGATCCAAAAGATCTTGATCCAGCTGCAATATCGATTTAAATTCTGCTAATTTCTGTTCTTCTTCTTTGGTTAAAATGCCGTCATACAAAAACTGTTGTACCGCAGTGTCATAGTTGGCTAGATAGATAGCATTGAGGTCTTTGGATTTGAGGTATCCATTAGTCTTGAGTCTTTCTATCTCTCCTTTGATTTTGTCAAAATCACCATTTTCTACAAATGATGTCTCGATTAATTCATCAATCTTGGCTTTGTTGGCTATATATTGTGCTTCACACGCTTTATGTTTCCATCTCAAAAATCCCGCAGATTTGTGGCAATATTTACATGCTCCCATAGTTCCTCTTTATCTAGATAAAATACTTGTATATTTATTGTATACATATTTTTTATTTTGTCAAATAA
>CAZECU010000012.1:0-19841 GCA_964510755.1 uncultured Candidatus Peribacteria bacterium
CTCCTATTACTACTTATTTCATGACTATGTGCATTTCGAATTACATTTTGGTTATTTTACTTTGATACCTACGGTTTTTTCTAATTCGTCTATGACAATACTCGCATAAGATCCACTTGGTAGGGTGAAATTGAGCAAAATATCGTCGCCTTGGAATTGGATATGTACTTTTTGAGGAAATACTCGCAATGGCCTCCTGATTCCAAATATTTTGTACGTTTTGCAGAGTTGTCGTCATTTTTCTGTGATATTGTTTTTGCTGACCAATCCGCTTTCTTTTTGTCCTGCTAAACTTTCTTTGGGAGCCAATAAGATATTATATCCGAGTACGGGTCATGTAATCATCATGGTAGTAGCGTCGTATGGTAGTTCTCCTTTGGTCGTTGTTGGATAGCGAAAAAATTGTTGGGTTTTTTGGATGTCGTCAAACAATGCTATACTATTGGTTTTGGACTGGTAGATACCTAGTTGCTTGGCTTTGGTTTGATAGGTAATGACAATATCTCCATCAACAATTTGGAGTCATTTTTTGGTCCTTGTATGGATATATTCGTTGAATATTTTGCTCGCATATGCTTGTATCTTGAATATGATATCTTTTTTGTCTCTAATGCGTGATTTGCCTTGCAAAATATCGCTTCATTGTTGTGGGTTCATACCATTGATACCAAACCTTTGATTGCCAAACAAATTAGGAAATCATTTTTTACACAGACTCTGAATTTTTCTTTGAGAGATATCTTTTTCTTTGAGACTCAATTTTTTGTTGGCTCTCAATCTGATAAAAAAGCTATTTTGGATGGGAGTGGTCATACCTATAGGATCGGTATGTCGTCCTGTTTTGAGTACGGTTGCTACTTCTGAAATATTTTCCAAAAATGCTTTGGCACCTCCAAGTTTTTTGAGTGCGCTTTTGTAGATACAAATTCGTTGTCTTGTGATGGCTTTTTTGTCTTTGAGCCCGGCTATTCAGAGTGTTAGTCTTGGTATATTGCAGCTTGTACAGAGATGATTGACGACGTCCATAGTATTGAGATTTCTTTTTTCAAAAAACACAAAAAACACATCTCCGGTCTCTGCCAATGTAAACGGCAACTCCTCTGTTACTACGAAATCTTGCGAAGTTTGTTTAAATGAAAATAATCTATCGTCCATGGTCTTTTTGTTGCTAAAATCTGTGCATGATGATATTTGCAAAAAAACTGATTTTGCTTATACTTATTTTGTACAAATATACCACATATTTATACTCAATCACTTATGATATGCAATTGCTAAACCTTAAAATCTCTAATTTGTTGAGTTATCCGTATCAAGATGATTTGTCCAAAACGGAATGAGTCAAATTTTGTGTAACCGACACAAGCAATATCAATGTATTGATCTGACCTAATGGATCAGGTAAGAGTTGATTTTTGCATATATTCAAACAAATTATGAAAGTGGGGTTAATGAAGGATTATCTCTATCACAAACCAACAACATCTCTTTCTCAAAAGAATCGTACACTCATTTCTTTGCGTGAACATGTGACACAGTGATTAGTCAAACACTTTGCATCACCAGACAAAGAGGCTCGTGTATCTATGGATATCTTGTTGACTGAATCTGATTATGAAAATATGCAATATATGGTCAAACATGCTGATGTGCTTAATGCTATTATTGCCAAATACAGTTCACTCTCTGTGCAAATTCCTTCTTTTGCTCATGAAGAGATTTATGCTATTCCGAGTGTTTTTTCTCTGTTGTGTGTTGTGGATGTAGAAGCTCAAACTATTGGTATTCAAGACACATATTTTTCTCAGTATGAACGCTTCGTTCTTTTGTATTTTCAGATTATTGAGTTGGTCCAGATTTGTATCGATCTGTATAATGAATTTGAAAGAAAACCTACTGATGCTCCTCTCCTTTCCCTCAAAAATACCGTTGCTTTTATTGGGTCTCAGAGAGATTTTAAACATATATCTCATGTGGTAGATCCGTATGCTCGAGATGTTTTTTTGAGTCAAGAATGTCCTGACGATTATTATGCTTATATAGGATTTTATCTTTGTGCCAAAAAAATCTGGAATATCATTTCTGACAATTTTACGTTGAAAATGAGCAAAAAGAATATAGCAAATTATCCTGAAAAATTGCAACAGTCTGAGTTTTATATCAGTTTGTCTTTTGTTATCAAAAAATATTTTGATCTAACTTTGCATGTCGAATATGCCAACAATTTGCTTACGTTTTGGCTTATAGACCAACATGGTCGCTATTTACATTTTGGTGATCTTAGTGATGGGCAGCAGTCTCTTTTGTCGATCATTTTTACTATGTATGGGTATGATCTCAAAGAATGAATGCTGATTGTTAATGAACCAGAAATTCATTTTCATCCACAAATGCAAAGAAGCTTTTCTAGGATGTTGGAAAAAATGACTCAGAATATACAAACACAGTTTATCCTTACTACCTACTCTCCTCTTCTGATCAACGAATCCAATATCAATACAGTCTATAGATTTTCCAAAATCTCTGGTAGTACACAGGTCCAAAATCCATTATCTAAGATTTCTCCTGATGAATCCAGTTTGGTACATCTACTCAAATTTGAAAATCTTTCTAAGATATTTTTTGTCAACAAAATTATTATGGTTGAAGGAGAAACAGACGCATATTTTTTTGAGTTTTATCTGAGGTATCTCCATACTTTGCCTGAGTGGAAGGTTAAACTTACTGATTATGAAATTATCAATATCAACGGTAAGTGAAGCTACAAAATTCGAAGCAAATTTTTGACAAGATTTGGATTACAATCATTTTTTCTCGGAGATCGAGACAATGTCGTAGATTATGGATTTATGACTCAAGATGATTTGAGTTATTATTACAAACAAGCAAGGATTCATTATGCTGGTCTTAAAAAATCATGAAAAACCCATCGTCATTACAACAAATTGGTAGATACGTTGAGAAATGTTTTTCCAAAAGTATATAGAACTATAGTCGCCCATATCGACAATTTATATAAGAAACATGTATTTATTCTCAAAAAATGAGATATAGAAACGTATCTTGGTATGCCAGAAAAATGATTGGAAAATACAGTCAAATTTTGTCATCATCAATTTGGCCAGTGGCTTGCAGATCCTCAGTTTGATACTTGTAGAAAGGAATTTGAAGAGATATTTGCTCATATCTTTAGATAGCGTATTCGTTGGTAGCACTCTGCTCTATGGTAGTAGTTTCTTGTCCATAATGTGTTTGTATATATCTATATCCATAAAGACTCAATCCCATAAACACCAACACAATAACGATGAGTATCCAGTATTTGTCTTTGTGTTTTTGTAGTTGTTCTTTTATCTCTAGGAGTTGTTCATCATGTTCTTGTTGTTGTTGATCTGCTAGCTGTTGTAGTTTTTGCTGTGTTTCATGTAGTTGTTTCTGTAGTGCATTTATCTGCATGTTTTTTTCGTCTATATGTGTTTTCTGTGCTTGTTGTTGTTGGGTCATGGTTGTATGGAGCAGCGCTATTTTTCTAAATTTATGTTGTGTTTCGTTGAGCTCTTGTTGTATTTGTTGAATTTTTGCAAGATGTTTTTGGATAATAGCGTCTTTGTCTTGGTCTATGTGATAGAGTTGTTTGTACTTGTGGAGTTCTGATTGTGCTTCGTTGAGTCTGTGTTGTAAGAGATAGATTGTTTTGTTTTTTTCTTCTATGGTTCTGATTTTGTTGTTGATAGTTTTGTCTTTTTCTTTGTAAACGATCAAAAAGTTTTCCATATCTTCATTGAGCGTTCTGTTGCCCTTGTTGTTTATGTTGTTTTTGAGGTAAGATATCTCTTGTTGTGCTTGTAAGATTGTTTTTGCTTGGTTTTCTTGCTTTTCTATGAGTGCGTACTGCATTTCTAGTTGCGCGATTTTTTGCATCATTATATCTGTCGAATGGAATAGTTGTTGGTGAATCTGTCTTTTTTGGTATCTGTAATATATGATATATCCTAGTATGCATGCAAAAATTGGAATAGTAACTATCCCTATCGTTGTATATATGGTGTATTGTGTAAAAAATTCTAGCATGGAGCGGTTTGTATCTATGAATAAGTAAATATTTCATATGTATAGATATTTACCAACAAAAGTCAATGCCTACTCTTTTTATTTTTTTATAAAAAAATCGGTACATTGCAGTACCGAAGCTCTTTGTTGCTGTTTTGTTGATAAAATTATCCTTTGAGGATAAAAAATCATGCAATAATGATAAAAATTAAGGAAAGTCCTATAAATATGAGGTTTTTGAGTTTTTCGTTTTTGATCATACCTTTGAGCTGTCCAATTCTTTCTTCCAATTTTTGCTTTTCTACAATAGCTTCTTGTTTTTCTTTGTTGTAATCAGGCAATGCTACCATGTGTTGAATCTTGGTTTCAAGTTCAGTAACTCTTTGCTGAAGGACAAAAATCACTTTGTTTTTTTCTTCCAATATTTTTTCTTTTTCTTTGAAAATAAGGAAAAATTTGTCCACTTTTTGGTCTATCGCACTTTCTAATTCTCCTCTATTTGCTAGAGGTGTGTTTGTCGTTGTAGTGCTTTGTTGGTTGATGATCTCGGTATTGAGCTCTTGATGAAGTGTCGCAAATTCTTGTTTGAGAGCAATAACTTCTTCTTTGGCTAATAACACTTTGTTGGCAATCTTTTTGTAAGATAACTTGCCACTTTTGATATATCTGTCTATGGTTCTTGTAGATATATTCAAAGATTTTGCTGCAACTTCTCTAGTCACATTGTACGTTTTGCTCATAATTACACGCTTAATTAATTAAAATACAATCTACTCACTACATTAGGAGTACTGAGTTCATTTCCTTATTATTATTGTTTTTGTTTGTTAGTTGAGGTCAAATTTTGGTGGTTCTTGATATTTGTAGTCTTTGATGATCTTTTGGATATATAAGGTTATCAATACTCACTCTATCATCCCAAGAAATAGTATCCATGGGTAGATATTGATGAAATCTGGAGACCCTCCCAAAAATGAGATAGCTGCTGGTGTCCCTATATTTTGGAAATATGGAATCCACAAAAAGATAAATAAGAAGATGATAGACGATAGATACCATGTTTTTGTGTTTTTCATTTTTATATTATTTTTTTAATTAAAAAGTAGATACTACTAATGATACATGATAGGATACTTGTTTGTATGATAGTACCCAATTCTACGCTAATCCCTATATCCAAATAATTTACTACCCGCTGAAAGATATATAATACTGCAATATTTATCACTAGTGATGATATGCCTAGAGTGATCACTTTGATCGGCAACGTGAGGATATTGAGTATTTTTTTGAGTACTGAGTTGAGAAGCCAAAACAATATTCCTAGCACCCCAAAGATAATATAGATATCTTTGTAAATACTCTGTATTTTGAATCCTAACTCTGGTACATATTGTACGATTGCGTACAATACAGCCCCATTCACGATAATGTTGACCAAAAAGTTCTTAATCGGCTTCATGTCTATATCTAACAAATAAAATGAAGTATGTTTGTCTATCGTGTAGTACTACTGATACGTATTTGTCTACTGTTTTCAATATCATTTTTTTGGCTTTTTTGACAGGTATTTGCCATTTTTGTTAAAAATATGTCAATTTGTGTACATAATTTGTCTCATTTAGTCTTCTATGATGTCGTCAAATGTGTCTTTATTCCCATCTTTGAGGTATGTATGTATTGCATTTCTTGTGGCTAATATGGCTATACTGGCAGCCCTTTTTCTCCTAGGAGATACTTCAAATCCATGATTTACCATAGTTTGGTAGTTTCGTTGCAAAATCTCGCTAATTGGCTTCCCTATGATAAACTCTGATAAGAAACTACCTGCTGCGGTAGTTATATTGGAACAATTTCCGTCAAAACTATAGTCTTTTATCTGATTGTCTTCGATTTTCAAGTAGACAGTAATGTCATCTCAACAGATAAAATTCCCTTCTTGCTGCTTGATCGTGTACTCTTTGAGCGCAAAATTTTGAAGAGGATGTTTGGAGTATTCTTGTATCATGATATTTTGTTCTTCATTCATACCGTAGTCTATAAAGTCTGTAAAACTTGCCTACTAGATAAGTAGGTCAAAGATTTGACTTTGTGTCATTTAGTCTAGTCTATATCGTAGATGTTCTATAATTTTTTTGATCATAAGGACAATAGTATTATTGAGCTCTATAAATCCTTTGGTTGCTATGATTTCTAGACTATGTATTTGGTTTTCTATATTGTGTATAGCTATCAAAAATTTGTTTGAGTTGATTTCTAGTACTATATCATAAGCTCCTGTATTGGTCTGTGTAAAGAGTGCACACACATTGTCTAGGCAGATTTTTCTTTGGCAGATATCCATAGGAGTAATCAGGCTTATTTGATTCATATGATACAGATAAATAAAAATGTGGTACGTGCGGTTTTATCGTTTTAAAAAATAAATGCAATAGAAAAAACGTTTGAATTTTTGTGGAAAAATCGTCTTGATTTTTTTGTAAAAAGCATTATATTTTTTTGTAATTACTTTATAGGTAAGTACTTGTATATGGTAAATATAGTTTTTGACAGTCTTGTTAAAAAGTTGATTAAATATAAAGGAAAGCTGATTGACTCTGAAAAGGTCTGATCTTTGCTCAAAACTTCTCTTGCAGAAGATTTTTCTGTACAAAAAATGTACAAGATGATTTATTATCTCAAGATTAGATGATATCTTGAAAATATCAAAAAAAATATCTTTTTTGTAAAAGATCCTGATGCTATGTATAGCAAAGAAGCTATTGTCGAATTGTTTTATCGAAGTATTGTCAAAAAGCACTGTACTACGTATCTCAAGGGACATCGATATATTTGATGAGTCAAAGCACTAGAATTAAATATATCTTCCTTTGATGTACCCGATGAGTTGTCTATTGTTAATGCTTATAAACAATCGACAGAGATACTTATGTTTGATAAGCAGATTGTTTTTAGAATGTATTCTAAGCAAAAATCAGACAATTTGTTTAAATTTTTTCTAAAACTTACCAAACCTATTACTATAGGCAAAACTAGCTACCCTGTTGCTGGATTGGAACTTGCTTTGTTGGAAAGTTTGTATAATCCCGGCATGATTTCTCAAGGATATATCAACGAATTGGTCAAAAAGGTACTAAGAAAATATCACAAAACATTGGATATCAAAGTCCGAGAGTCTATTTTGAGAAAAAATAAGCATAATACTAGTATCAATAGACTCTATACTTTGTCTAAAACGATTGATCCGGAGTTGGCTGAGAAGCTGAAAGGGATGATTAAGAAGTATGGGTACTTTATATAAACCATTAATTGATTATACCTTACGGATTTCAAGTTCCGTTACATATTTTTTCATATTTTTCAGATACTTTTCGGGGTGTGCTTCTATATCTTTTTTGAGTTCTTCGGGGGAAATCCATTTAATGGCTTCTACTTCATCTTCTTGAATGGTAAACTGTGAGATATCTTTGTCTACCGTAGCAAAAAATCGTTGTCAGAAATAATGATATTCTTCTGTTTCTTCTTTTTTTGTTTTTGGTCATGGTGTTACAGAAACCCCAGTTAATCATATTTCCTCTTTCATTTCTTTAATAATATTGTCTTCATAACTTTCTCCTTTTTCTATGGTACCTGCTACTGCTGGTCATCGTTGTCCTGGATTATGAGATTTGGTCAATGCTCTTTGAGCGATTAGAATATCTCATTGCGAATTAGTTAGTCGTAGCCCTGACACTCTGTAATATTCCTTTATCGGATCAATGTCTTTTTTTGGTTTGTATCAGATGATATTGTCGTTTTCGTCAACGACGGTGAAGAGATTTCACATTGATAGAATATATAGTATAAAATATTTTTTAAACGCTCCGCTGGGGTTATTTTTTCCCTTGATGGAAAAACTAACGAAAAAGATCAAGGCGGTTGCAATCTCAACAAACTGTCGTTTCATTTTTTCAAACTTGTTTATCTCACCGTACTCGCAGACATACGTCTGACTCGTCTTGGCTCGAATATTTTCAATGCTTCGATATTGGGGAGTTTCTTGTCGTGCAACCGCCCTTGGTAATGTAGTTGATTGTTTTTAATTATCCTATAGATCCTTCCATCTCCATTTCGACTAATTTATTGAGTTCTCCTGCGTATTCTAGTGGGAGCTTTTTGATAACTGATGAGAAAAATCCGTTGACGATCATAGTAGTCGCTTTGTCTAAAGAAAGTCAACGAGCCATGAGATAGAAAAGCTGAGATTCATCTATTTTGCCTGCACTGGCTTCATGCGCTACGATAGCGGTATCGTTGTCAGATTGGATGAGCGGGATGGTATTGGATACAGAATTATCATCGAATAATAAGGCATCACATTGGGTGTGATTGGTCGCTCCTTCAGCATTTTTGGTAATTTTTACTAATCCACGATAGGTATTGATTCCACCTGCTTGGGAGATAGATTTGGCGACGATATTTGACGACGTATATTTGCCTATATGAATAGCTTTGGAGCCGGTGTCTTGATGTTGTCACTGCCCTGCTACCGCGATTCCCAACATATCGGTTTTGCTATAATCTCATTTCAAGACCGAACATGGATAGAGCATCGTCGTGCAAGATCCGAGATTTCCATTGACTCGTTCCATATATCCATGTTCTTGTATCAATGCTCTTTTGGTGTTTAGATTGTAGGTATTCGTTGACCAGTTTTCTACCGAAGAATATTTCATCTTTGCATGTTTGCCCACGAACACTTCAACTAATCATGCGTGTAATGATGCTTTATCAAACTTGGGTGCGGAACATCCCTCGATATAGCTTCCTTCAGCATCCTCGTCTATGATAATCATGGTATGCTCAAATTGTCCTCCTGCATAGGTATTCATACGAAAGTATGCTTGTAAAGGATCGGTCAATTTTACTCATTTTGGTACGTAGACAAATGTTCCTCCACTCCATACTGCGCCATGTAATGCTGCAAATATATGATCAGTCGCTGGCACCAATGTCATAAAATGTTTTTTGACTAATTCTGGATATTTGATCACGGCTTGTGCCATATCTTCAAAGATAATCCCCTTTTCTGCTCGTTTGGTTTGGATCTGATGATATACGTTGAGAGAATCGTATTGTCCTCCTGCACCTGCGAGATATTTTTGCTCTGCTTCTGGTATCCCCAGTCTTTTAAACTTGTCTTTGATCTCGGCTGGCACATCTTCTCGATTGTGAGCATATCACTGATTGTCTTGATGTGGCTTCGCATAGTAGACAATATCATCCAGATTAAGCTCTTTTAGACTTGGTCACCATTTGGGTAATTTCATGTTTTTGAAACTTTCTAGACATTTTAGACGATGGTCCAACATCCATTGTGGTTCTTTTTGCTGAGCAGAAATTTTCCTAACGGTATCTTCGGTGAGACCTGTGAGGTATAGCTCGTAGTGTATGTTGTCTGACGATTCAAGCGTCGATTTTAGATTCACAATGATATATGATAGATGATAAATGATAGATTACGAGTATTTTTTTACTCGTTTATAGGTTTCTTTAAATAGTTCATCTTCTTTCCCTTCTTCATCGAAACAATGTGATGCTCAAGATATTATATTAAATGCTTTTGATGTCTGTATTGCTTTGTAATATTTTCCCCCTCATATTTTTAATCTAGTGCTTTTTTCTGCACAGATAATTTTTGTTGGTATGGTAAGTTGTTTTGCTTTTTCTATATGCTCTTTTTCTTTTGTACAAAAATCTTTGTACATATTTTTTCCGACAATGTATTTTGTTCATCGATTAAGAATATATTGTTTATTTTTTTTGTTGTAAGTTACGTCTTTGGAAAGAAAGTCTCCAAAGGAAGAATCCCAAAATATTGCTCATGTTATCTTTGATATATCTGAATATAAAAGTGTTAATCATCAGAAACTATGTCCTACAACAAAGATGTTTTTTATTCATTGTTTTTGAAAATGTTTTATGATGCTGTTGGTGTCTTCGGTATGTGTTTTAAGGCATGTTTCTTCTAGTGTTCTTGCTGGCGTACAAAAACTGTAGAGATCGAATCTATAGGTACTGTATCATTTCTTTGTGAAATATTTTGCAGCATTAAAAAATATATGCTCGTTTTGGTTCCCAGTCAGTCCATGGATGAAAATAATCAGTCCTTTGGATTTTCATTTGGGCGTGTCCAAAGTTCAGAATATCTTTTTTTTGTCTGTGGTTTTGATAGTTAGTTCTTTTTGCATAAACACTATAATTAAATTAAAAGCCTGATTGTAATTCTATCATCTTGTAAAACCTTCTTTCTTGATTTTTTCAATAATATTCTGATCTCCTTCTTGGATGATTTTGCCCTTTTCTAGGACATATACTTTGTCTACGGGGACATGTTGTATGATGTCAAAGATATGTGTGATGATGATAAAACTATTCTCTGTATGATTGAGATCAGCGATCATATGCACGACGGATTTGAATGCATCGACGTCGAGTCCACTGTCGATTTCATCCAGAAAAATATATGTGGGTTGTAGTAGTTTGAGCTGAAGAATTTCTATTTTCCTCCTTTCTCCTCCGCTAAATCCTACGTTGAGGTCTCTTCGTAAAAACTCTTTGTCGATAGCAAGTTCTGTAATGAGTGGTTCTATGATTTTTTTGAATGCGAGAAATGATGTAGTTGTTTCGTTTTTGGCGTCGTATATAGATTTGAGAAATTCAAATAGTTTGATACCCTTGATTTCTGGGATGTGCTGAAAGGCAACGAAGATGCCGAGTTTAGCCCTTTCATGGGGATCGAGACTCAAGAGATCAATGTTCAGTTTTCAATCTGCAGGACTTTGCTTCGCTTCGTTTTTAATTCTCAATTCTCAATTTGTAATTTCATATTTAGGGTGTCCCATAACGGTCATCGCAAGTGAGGATTTTCCTGAGCCATTTTTGCCGATGATGCAATAATTTTTTCCTTTTTCAAACTCCATAGAAATGTTGTCTAAGATAGTTTTGTTGTCTATGTGTACAGTGAGATTTTGGATGGTTAACATAATGATATGTGATAGATGATAAATGATAATTTTTGGCTATTATCTATAATGTTATTTGTGTAAATTTACAAAGTCACCTGAATTGCCGTAGAATTGATTGAACATATCGTTGATATATCTTTCTGGATCATAATTTCCCTTTCCTCTAATGTTTAGTATGTTTTGTATTCGTCATTTGTTGGTAGTCTGGATGTCTTTGAGTATTTTTTTTTCATCTTTGTCAAAGAAATCTTCGTAGGGAATTTTTTGGCTATTTTTTGGTTGTGATTGTTCTTGTGGTTTGTTGTCTTGTAGCGTTTGAAATAACTCCTGTACAGCACTGGATATTTGTTGGTTGATTTGTGCATCGTTTTTGGTCTGCTCACAGAGTTCTTGGATGTTTTGGGTGTTGTTGTTTTTGAGTGCATTTATAGTATTTTGGTGGAGTTGTTGGTATCATTCTAGTCATTGTTTACCTTTGAGTAAAGAAGGTATAATGTTTTCGTAGGGGGTATCTATACATATTTTGGGGTTATCTATCTTGTGAGTAAAGTCAGATATATATTCTCTTTTGTCTTTGTTTATATGGGTTTGAATTGTCTGAATGTCCTGTATGCTAGTGTCTGCAATGTTTTTGAGTCTTTGATAACATTGGGGAGATAAAGTTGTCGTCTCTATATATCTTTGTTCTTCATGTAATGTAGCTGTGATATTTGCAATAGTTTGGGTGATATCATCGATGGTATCTACAATGCCTTGTCCTACTCCATAGCATGTCTTGATATCTATAATCGTTGCTAAGGCAGTATTGGTGAGGAGGTTGTTGTGTATAGCGCGTACCAACTCTTTTGGAGGAGATAATTTGCTCGCAATGTCAAAACTTTGTTGTGCTTGTGTGGCCAACAATTGTGCTTGTTCTAGTCATGAGATATTGCTTTGTAATGCGTTTTCGTATGCTCGTAATGTTTGGATAGTTCCACGGTTGTAGTAATCTTGGCTTGTTGCACCGCTAATGATCGCTAATGCTTGCGAATATTTTTTGTCTTGTACGGCTTTGTTTGCTGCTACTGTCTGTTGTATGTGTAGTATTTGTTGCGCTATGTCGCTCTGAGAAGTTGTAAATGCAGGGTTGTTTATATTTTGATATATCTTTTCTTCTTCAAATGCATTGATAATTGCTCTACCAGAAAATATGACTCCTATACAGGCTAGTGCTATAATGATATACGTATTTTGCTTATGATTATACTCTTTTTGCATACACAAAAATACTTCAGAATAAACGTTCTGAGGATATATTATGTATTTATGAGACAACTTCAATCAAAATGAGTACTATTGTTGTACCCTAGAACTTGTCGTATTGCATAAACAATGTGTCTATTTGGTTAAGATCTGGTAAAATTTTGTCTTTAAAAATTTCATAGTTTTTGGCGAGAATATCTTTTTTGGCATATAATATATCATATTTTTGTTGTAATATCCCAAGATACAACACTAGTTTCTTGACTATACTAATCTTGGCATTATATTTGATCCTATTTTCTGCTGCGCATTGTTCGTACCCAATAGAATTGTGTATTGCACTTTCCATGATGCTTTGATTGTAGGTCTCTATCGCATCAAAATATGCTTGATCGCTTGTATCTTTGTCAGATAAACATGCTTGCATATTTTCTTTGAAAATCGCCATTTCTTGTTTCATGTATGCTACTATGCTATCTCATTTTTGCAACTCTTTGTCACATTCGTTGAAATAAGTCATCAAAGCAACTTCTTTGTCTTCGGCTATAGAGAGTGTGTTGATAATATTTGTTTTGGCTAATTCCTCTAGCTTTTGGATGCTTCTGAGTGCTTCATCTTCATTGTTGGTTATAGCAGTATTTTTGCCTGCAATATACAAATGGAGTTTGATAATGCTATATCCACAATTATCTACCGTGTTTTGTTGCTGTTGTGATATTTCTTGTGTAGTTTGCTCGATAAGTACATCACCCAAACCGATATCTTCAGCTTGTGATCACCCTTGCATCAGTGTACAACTTATAGCTATAATGCTCATATAGAGATATTTTTTCATGATCGATACTATGCAAAATAAAATTTATTGTATGACATTGACCAATTCTGCCATAGGCAAAAAGACAGATCAAATAATGATACCAATGACTGCTGCAATGATCACCATAAGGATTGGTTGTATGAGATCCATAAGGATATCTATCTTGGTTTGCAACATATCACGATAAAAATCGGCCATTTTTTTGAGTACATTGGTAATATTTCCTGTATCTTCTCCTACGTGGATGATTTGAACCAATATCGGATCAAACAATGGTGATCATTCCATAGATTCGGCGAATGAAAATCCTGCACTCATATTTTCTTTGATTTCTAATACCTTTTTTCTATAGAAAAAGTTGATAAATGTACTTCCAATAAGTTGTAGAGCTACGGTAGGTCCAATACCTGCATTATATAGCTGACTTAGTAGTTTGGAAAATTTGTACATATAATATGTTTTGACTACTCACGAAATGGCTGGTATGCTCAACATCCCTTTGTCGATAAAAATTTTGAATGTTAGGCTATATTTATACAAAAATTTGTATAGCATCACACACCCTATCATGATCAGGATAATCAATATTCGTGTTTTTTGTAAAAATCATGATATTCACATCATAAATTTTGTCAAGCTAGGTAATGATGCTTGATCGGGAAACATGGTTACCATAGTAGGGATGACATAAATAAGTAATATAGCCACTGACACGATAGCAAAGATAATCAATACTATAGGATAGGTAATTGCTTTTTTGATCTTGCCTTGGATTCTTTCTGAGTTTTCTAATTCGATTGCTATTTCGTCTAATATCTCTGGGAGATTTCCCATCGCTTCTGATGATTTTACTAGAGCGATTTCTTCTTCATGAAAAAAATATTCGTGATTTTGCATCGCTTGCGATAACGTAACTCCTTGCGTGAGTTGGTCAATCAAATCTTGGATTATGATAATCAGTCCTTTTTGTATTTCAGAATTTCTGATAGATATCAACGAATCTCTTAGTCCTAATCACGCTCTTTGAGCTACTGCCAGCAATCTAAAAAAATTGGTTTTTTGTTTGAGCTTTGGGGCAAAAAACTTTTTGATGATAAATTTTTCAAAGAAACTTAGTTTGCTGATCTTGTTTTGATTCATGCTCTTAGGCGATCATTTAGTAGATAAAGGTGTTTCTATGTGATGTAATGTTGTCATGCAATGTGTTTGTCTTATTTGTCAAATTTGGCTTTTACATATCTATATACTTCATCCAATGTAGTCATTCCTTTGATGACTTTGAAAATACCATCTCTTTCCAGATTGATCATACCTTTTTGTAATGCTATACTTTCTACGTCGAATGCTGTCTTACCATCTAGCAACATATTTTTGATTTCATCGGTATAATCCATCATTTCAAAAAGACCAACTCTGCCTTTGTATCCTGTTCATCCACATATTGGACATACCTCACCCGTACTAGGATCTTTTCCACTTCCTGTGTAGATCATACCTTCATTTATAAAACTATTTCGTTGTTGTTGGGTGATCCCTCTACTGAGAACTTCTTTTTTGAGTGATTCTTTTTCAAAATTTTTGAAACTTTGTTTGGCAAATATATATTTTGGATTGTCTTTGACAGATGTTTGGACTTTGCAGTGTTCACATACTGTTCTGACTAATCTTTCAGCCATCACAAGATTGAAGGTACCTACCAACATATATGGTTTGGATCATAAATTGTATACTCTGGTAATTGTCTCGGCTGAGGAGTTGGTATGCACGGTAGAAAATACCAAATGTCCCGTCATGGCTGATTCCATAGCCATATCCAATGTCTCTTTGTCACGGATTTCTCCCACCATCATAATATCAGGATCTTGTCTTAATCCTCCTCTTAATCCATTGGCAAACGTAAATCCTATATCTGATCTGATTTGTGCTTGATTGAGTCCAGCCATTTTGTTTTCTACTGGATCTTCGTAGGTAATGATGTTTACTTGTGTAGTATTTACATAATCCAGACATGCATATAACGTAGTTGTTTTACCTGATCCTGTTGGTCATGTCATCAAAATGATACCGTTTGGATATTTCAAATGTCTAAAGATAATATCTTTGTTGCTTCACTCGATACCCAACTCTTCCAATGGTGGAATTTTTTTGGATTTGTCTACGATACGCATAACAAGACATTCTCCCCATACACTTGGTAAAGTATTTGCACGTAGATCAATCTCTTTGTTGGTCAATGTTACGTTGGATACTCTTGCATCTTGAGGAATTCTTTTTTCATCTGGTCTCATTTGCCCAGATTCTATTTTGAACTTTGAAATAATACTTTCGTGGAGGTTTTTGGGATATTGTACCAATTCTTCCAAAATACCATCGATTCTGATTCTGATTCTACAATAATTTTCTAACGGCTCGATATGGATATCTGATGCTCATCTTTCTACTGCTACGGTCAAAAGATTGTCAAAAATCTTTACGATATCTGATTGAAGAACTGCTTCATCAAGTTTTGCTTTGTAGTCAATTTCTACCATATGTTTATAATAATGAATAATTAAAAGATTAAGAGATTATGGATTACAAATTACGTATTTTTTAATACATCTCAATTATACCTAGAAATGATAAAAAAAGCAAATTTATGTAAACAATTTCTGATGATAATTCCGGACGATTTCAGATAATTTTGGGTGATGTATAAATATTATGGATTTTGGTTGTTTTTGGTTGTGGTTTTATTATATTTTCTAGGTATTTTTATCTAGTTTTTCGCTTATGAATCCTGATGTTTGACTGATTATCGTAGGAATCCTTATCTGAGTTGTTGTCGGCTATCTTGTCGCAAAGGTTTATTTTATGCTTATGATAAGAAAACAGAGAACCAATGCGGTAAGCAGGTCTCGTAATGTGATTTTGGGGCATGTTCACGAAAAAATAGCTCCTTTATTGCCCAACTTTCCTTATGCATACAAGGATTTGGTGTTTTTGTGAAAAGGAGTCGATTATATCGTTTTTGATGGTCTCTCCAAAGGTAATCTGAAAGAAATTGTTTTTTTGGAGATAAAAAGTGGTGTTTCACAACTCAATAGAAACGAACAGATGGTAAGAGATTGCTTGAGTCATAAATGTGTGAGTTATGAAATCTGGAAAAATTAATTATTTTTTTGCTCTTTTTACCGTGTGTCGTATTCTTTTTTTGTGTATGTACTCAGAAATGTTTCCTGTCCTATCACATATTTTGGCTGTTTTGTATATATAATTTTTTCTACTCTTGCACTGAGTCACTGTGTTTGTATCTTGTTTATGATTACTCATTGGGTATCTTTTTTTGGTGTCATAATAACCAAAAATATACCATCATTTTTTGCTAAATATTTTATATATATCTTGTCTGAAGATTGATTTTTGATCTCAAATTGTTTGCTCATTTCATACATAGCCGCATCATCACCAAATACATATTCAGAGTAATATGGAACAAGTCGCTCGCTATGTCCATATCTTTTGGTTATAGTGATTTGTGGAGAAAGTAATGATGCTCTAAACAGTTGTGTAGAAGCTCCACATACTCATCCATATAATATGAGGTCTTTACGCCCAGATCATTTGCAATATCCTTTGGCGTTTGCGATTTGTTTGTTGAGATTTAGTGTTTCTCATGGATTTATAATATAGTTGTTGAGTATATTCATAGCTACTAAATAGTTTTGTTTTGTACATTTTTTGAGTAGTGATGTATCTCTATATACTACATAAAAATTGGCGTTTTGGATTGTTTTTAATGCAAGTGTGTGTTTGTTTATTCTTATTTTTTGTCATTGAACCTGTGCTTTTGCTAGTGTGATTTTTTCTTTATAACTTTGGGGTTGTAGTTCTGATAGTTTGCTAATAATAGGTTTTGTGCCTTCATAGACAAATGTTTGTGCAGATTCGTTATAGACGGTATTAAATGTCTCTATATATGGTCGTATCATATCGATTGCTTCTTTAAATTCTATCTTTGGTAAACTATTTCCAAAAATACATGCTGGTGTTACAATATACGTATTTATGTTTTCTTTGGTATATTTGCAGGGTTGTTGATGAATATATTTGATATATTTTAGTTGCTGTGTCCTGGATATATCTGATAGATTCTCCTTGATTGCTTGTTTTTGAAATACAGAAAAATCAATGATGTCTTCAGCTTGTGTATATCATCATAGTATCACGCATAGTAGTAATATCGTTGATATTTTTTTGATATTGTGTATATTCATATCTCTCTTGATATATAAAGCTCTATAAATATATCCAGAATTGTTTTTTTTGCAAGTTTGTCTATCTTGTATAGGATGATATTTCAATGGTAGAATGTTGGACTCCGAATCCAGCGACGTAGGTTCGATTCCTGCTCATCCTGAATATTTCATTTTGTGTGAAAATATATGAAACAAAAACTGACCATTATATTTGACTATCTCAAAGAGTTATTTCCTGATCCTGAGACAGAACTTCACTACTCTACTCCTTTTCAGCTTGTGGTGGCGGTAATGCTTTCTGCACAGGCGACGGATTTGCAAGTAAATAAGGTTACTGAAACATTATTCAAAAACATAAAAACATCTGAAGACCTTTTGATGATGGGATTGTCGCAATTCGAACAAGCTATTTCTTCGATAAATTACTACAAAACAAAGGCAAAACATATTTATGAAACAGCTTCGCTATTAGTGAAAAATGAAAGTAAGCAAAAATATAACAACGGAATACCTGATACGCTAGAAGCATTGATGAAATTGCCTGGTATTGGTGTCAAAACGGCAAAATTGATTCTTCATTGTGTCTATGGACAATTGCATATCGCTGTAGATACGCATATTCATAGAGTAAGTAATAGATTGGGACTTGTCGAAACCAATGATCCTAAAAAAACGTCAGATCAGCTCGAAAAATTGATACCAAATATTTATAAAGAGCATGCTCATCATGCTTTGGTGCTCTTTGGGCGCTATCATTGTAAAGCTCTCAAACCTCAGTGTAAAAGCTGTAAATTACAGAAAATATGTACTTACTATAGTATCCATGTCATTGCGAGCAAAGCGAAGCAATCTTAGTTTTATATATGATTGGTCTTAATGAATACAATCTGATATGTCTATATATTAGCTAGTAAGAAAGGTGGTATTTTATATGTCTGAGTTACTAATAATTTACTTAGAAGAATATATGAACATAAACAATGATTTGTTGATTGATTCACTAAAAAATATTTTATAAAAAAATTGGTATATTATGAAGAATGCCCTAGTATTGAATCTGCTATCATAAGAGAAAAGCAATTAAAATGAGGAAATAGACAAAAAAAGATTGAATTGATCGAATCTATAAATAAGAATTGGAATGATTTATATGATGAAATAATATAAGATTGCTTCGTCGTTTTACTCCTCGCAATGACTTTTATATTATATATGTTTCAATGTTTAAAATTGTAGAACCTCAGTGGTGAGTTGATTTGTTGGTATCATTGTTTGCTTGGATGCAAGCTAGTATGTTTTGGTCTTATTGGATTCCTGTATTGGCTGATATATTTGTATTTACCTATCCTATGTATTTGATTGCTTTGTATGGATACGGAATGATTCAAAGATATAAACGCTGAAATATTGACACATTTACGCGTGGATTGTACCATAAAATAGCAGCAATGTACATCTTTGCAGGTGTTGGATTTACTGTCGTAGTAAATATTTTTGTACAGTTTTTTTTCGATAAAATCAGACCAAATATCGTTTTGTGACTGGTTAATCTCAAAAATGATACACTATTGCATTCTTTTTTGCCTAGTTCTAGTTTCCCTTCTGATCACGCTGCTGTCAGTATGGGTATCGCTATGATGTCCCTCTTTCGAGGTAGCAAACATCATGACAAAAAATTCCTCCGATTTGGAGGAATCCTCATTGTATTTTCATTGATAACTTCATTTGCCAGAGTTGCTTCAGGAGTTCATCGACCTACTGATATTATTGGTGGTAGTATCGTTGGAATCATTGTTCCTCTCGTTTTGATGTGGAAACCTATCTATCTGTTTGGCACCAAGATCGCAGAAAAAATTGGAAAGATAATCTAGGCTGCTTAATTTATGGCGTTATGAAACTATATTATTTAGCGCTTGATTTGTTTCTTCCTGTATAATGTCATCTTTTTCTTGTTGAGTTATTATGTTGCACGTTACTGCTTGCTCTAAATAGCCTTTCTTTATATTAGATTTGTATATTTCTGCTTCTTGACTGAATGGTATAGCTGATGATATTGTCATAGCTCATGTATAATTATCACTTCATTCTTCAATTTTTTTGATGTTTTCACGTTTCTCTGTAAAATCTTTTTTTATTGATTGAATAAATTCATCAGATATTGTTTTACCTTTCAACTCATTATCTATTAGATTTTGGTATACATCTACCATGGTGTTAAATTCCATTATTGAGGTTGTATAATATTTGTTCCATGTATTTTTTTGTGTTACTGGAAAATTATCTCAGAACGCTAATTGAGCATTTTCGTCTAGTTTTGTCTTTAGGATAGTATTATCGTCTGATTCTGGTGTAATATTTATTGTTTTTTTTGAAGATTTTCACTCACTTTTTGTTTCTCAATTAGGGTTTTGTTGTGGCACAACTTCTACTACTTGAGAAGTATTTGTATTTTCTGTAGGTGTTGTGACTTGTGCTGTTGGTTGTGTT